>JANYEA010000069.1 GCA_025363385.1 Bacteroidota bacterium
GACTCGGCATACAGCTGGGGTGGTTGATTCACTTAAAGACAATTACCCTCAGCAAATTCTCCTCCCAAAACAAGTTTTTAAAGAAGTTTATAAGTTTTTCACCATCTCAATATGTGGAATAGTTACTTCTTCAAATTCCGGGCCTTCTAATTGGTAACCTAGTTTTTCGTAAAACCCCTGGGCTGATTTTCGGGCGTGCATGTTTAATTTTTTAAAGCCACGGTCGCGGGCAATATTTTCTGCAAAACTCATAATTACCCTTCCAATGCCCTTTCCCTGGAGACCAGATAGCACTGCCATTTGACGGAGTCGAACCGTTTTTTCGTCTTCTTTTGTTAAAATACAGCAACCTTCCAGCTTTTCCTCGTCGAAAAAACCAATTAGAATGTCATTTTTTTCAGCGTCCAGGTCTTCTTTTGTAAAAGTGAGTCCCAAAGGTTTTCTCAATATTTGAAAACGTAAATCTACCATCTGGCGATGCTGTATTGAGCCGTGGTCAATGATTTGTAAAGGCATAGGCTTGATTCAAGGTGTACAAGATAGGGATCATTTTCTTATCTAAAAACAAGAAAATCCACAAGAACTAACAATTATTAGTAAAAGCATGTGAAAACAAAAATGCATTAAAAGATGGCGGTTTTGCTAAAAAGTATATTTTTGCGCCTGTAACAAAAACTTTTACAATGTCAGACATCGCAACAAGAGTAAAGAAAATCATAGTTGACAAGTTAGGCGTAGACGAAGCTGAGGTAACCAACGAAGCTTCTTTTACCAATGATTTGGGTGCGGATTCTTTGGATACCGTAGAATTGATTATGGAATTCGAAAAAGAATTTAACATCTCTATCCCTGATGAGCAGGCTGAAACCATCACAACTGTTGGTCAAGCTGTAGCTTACCTAGAAGAGCACGCTAAGTAAGATCTCCCTTCAATAGGAATAATTTAATCCGGCCCGGATAACTCCGGGCCGGATTATCACTTCAAACAGGCTAGGAAATGGAATTAAAAAGAGTAGTTGTTACCGGTATTGGAACCCTAACACCTTTGGGTAATAATCTGAATGATTATTGGTCAAATTTATTAAATGGTGTTTCCGGAGCAGATAATGTTACTTTATTTGATGCCACTAAGTTTAAAACAAGATTTGCTTGTGAAGTGAAAGGATTCGATCCTACCAATTTTATGGATAGGAAAGAAGCTAGAAAATTAGACCGATTTGCACAACTAGCTTTAGTGGCTAGTGATATGGCAGTAGCTGATGCGGGTATTAGCAGAGAGAATGTAGATGTTGACCGTGTGGGTGTTATTTTCGCAAGTGGCATTGGTGGATTAACTACTTTTCAGGAAGAAGTAATCAACTTTGCTAAAGGTGATGGTACCCCTCGTTTCAACCCATTCTTTATTCCAAAAATGATTTTGGACATTGCTGCAGGGCAAATATCTATGCGTCATGGTTTTAGAGGCCCCAATTTTGCAGTAGTTAGTGCCTGCGCTTCAAGTACCAATGGTATTATCACTGCCTGTGATAATATTCGATTAGGTAAAGCAGATATCATTATAAGTGGTGGATCTGAAGCAGTTATTAGCGAAGCGGGTATGGGTGGATTCAATGCCATGAAAGCCATGAGTGAGCGCAACGATGATCCAAAAACGGCAAGTCGCCCTTACGATAAAGACCGTGATGGTTTTGTAATGGGGGAAGCTGCGGGTGTATTAGTTCTTGAAGAATATGAACACGCAATTAAGCGGGGTGCTAAAATTTACTGCGAAATCGCAGGTGGTGGTGCCACCGCCGATGCTTATCACTTAACAGCGCCACATCCGGATGGTTTGGGTGCACGTAATGTGATGAATGCTGCATTAAGAGATGCTGGCATGCGAGCAGACGAAATCGATTACATCAACGTACATGGAACATCCACTCCTCTTGGAGATGGAGCTGAGGCAAAAGCCATTACCGATGTA
Source organism: Bacteroidota bacterium (assembly GCA_025363385.1). GTDB lineage: Bacteria > Bacteroidota > Bacteroidia > Chitinophagales > Chitinophagaceae > Sediminibacterium. The sequence continues at coordinate 1,967 of JANYEA010000069.1, forward strand.
TTTGGTGAGCACGCGTATAATCTTAATATCAGTGCAACAAAATCAATGACTGGGCACTGCCTTGGAGCTGCAGGTGTTATTGAAGCAATCGCTTGTATCCAAGCCGTGATACACGATATTATTCCTCCTACTATTAATCACTTTACAGACGATCCTAACTTAGATCCTAGATTAAATTTTACTTTTAATGCTCCTCAGAAAAGAGTAGTTCGGGCAGCATTGAGTAATACTTTCGGATTTGGCGGACACAATGCCTGTGTGATTGTAAAAAAATATGTAGCTTAGGTTTGTGCAATTTCTAAAAAATTTCCTCAAAAAATCTGTCGATACTTCTTTCGAAAGCCAGTTGAAGAACGTATTGGGTGTTAAACCTGGTAATACCTTACTGTATCGAACCGCATTAAGTCACCGTTCAGTGAAAGAAACGGCCGATGAAAACAATGAGCGCCTTGAATATTTAGGAGATGCTGTGTTAAGCGCAATTGTGGCTGATTACCTTTTTAAACGCTATCCTTACAAGGGCGAAGGCTTTCTTACAGAAATGCGTAGCAAAATGGTGAACAGGCAACAGTTGAATGATATAGCCCTTAAAATGGGTTTAAAGAAACTCACATTCTACAACAAGTTTGATAATTCATTAAAGGGAAGTCAGATTTTTGGTAATACATTAGAAGCCCTGGTAGGAGCAGTATATCTCGATAAAGGTTATTCAAAAACCTGTAATTGGGTATTAAAGCAAATTGTGATCCCTCATATGTTTGTTGACGATCTTGAATTGATTGATATTAATTTAAAAAACAAATTAATCGGATGGGCTAATAAAAATGGCAAGATCCTTGCCTTTGAATTGGTGCAGGAAAAAATGGAGGGCAGTCGCCGTTTATTTACCATTAATGCAGTATTGGATGGAGAAATGCTTTCTCAGGGAAAGGGATATAATAAAAAAGATGCTAGTCAGGTCGCAGCGCAACTTGCTGTAGAAAAATTGGGCCTCTAAATGAATCAGGATCAATATAAATTTCAATTAAAAAAGAAACTCACATTATTTGGTAGTATTTTTTTGGCAGGTATCATCGCCATCATTTATTTCTCTTGCCACTAGCTAATATCTTCACAAAGCTCGATCAATACACCATTACTGGATTTAGGATGTAAAAAACATACCCATTTATTATCAGCTCCTTTTTTGGGCTCTTCTTGTAATAAAACAAATCCTTGCGCTTGCAAACGTTTCATTTCTGCTCGGATATCGTTCACGGCAAATGCTAAATGATGAATTCCTTCCCCTTTTTTATCAATGAACTTTTCAATCACACCACCTGTAACCAAATTGGCTAATAACTCGATCTTAGTTTCACCCTTACGAAAAAAAGCGGTAGTCACCTGCTCGCTCTCAACCGTTTCAGTTTTGTAACAGGGGCTGTTTAATAACATCTCAAATAAGCCAATGGATTGCTGTAAATCCTTTACTGCAATGCCTATATGTTCCAATTTTATCATAGGGTACAATTGTATCTGCTTGCTTTACGAAAAGAGGAAAATCATTGTTTACGGGCTTCCGCCTCCAAATTTATAGAACCTATTGCTATACTTTTGCATTATAAGTTAGATTAAACAAAAATGATTATGTTGAAGTTTCCTATATACCTAGATAACAATGCCACCACACCCATGGATCCTCGTGTGTTGGAAACGATGTTGCCTTATTTTACCGAACACTTCGGTAATGCTGCAAGCCGTAACCACCCATTTGGATGGGAGGCAGAAGAAGCCGTTGATTATGCTCGTGAGCAAGTGGCAAAACTGATTGGTGCAGACCCTAAAGAAATTATTTTTACTTCAGGTGCAACTGAGGGAGATAATTTAGGAATTAAGGGTGTTTATGAAATGTATTCCAGCAAAGGCAACCATATTATTACTTGTACAACCGAACATAAAGCGGTGTTAGATACTTGTAAACATATTGAACGCAGTGGTGGTGAAGTAACCTACTTAGAGGTGGGGGAAGATGGCTTGGTTAATTTAGCTGAATTAGAAGCTGCTATTAAACCAACCACTATTTTAATCGCAATCATGTATGCCAATAATGAAATTGGTGTAATACAACCAGTGAAAGAAATCAGTGTAATTGCTAAAAAACATGGAATACTATTTTTCTCTGATGCAGTTCAGGCAGTAGGTAAGGTTCCTGTTGATGTAAATAAAGATGGTATCGATATTATGGCATTTACAGCACATAAAATGTACGGACCAAAGGGTATTGGTGCTTTATATGTTCGCCGTAAAAATCCGCGTGTTAAAGTAACCGCACAAATGGATGGCGGTGGTCATGAAAGAGGCATGCGTAGTGGTACTTTAAATGTTCCAGGTATTGTTGGATTTGGCAAGGCATGTGAATTAGCACGTCTTGAAATGGCCGAAGACGCAACCCGCTTGAGCAATCTCCGCGATAAATTAGAGACTGCTTTAATGCAACTGGAAGAAGCGTATGTAAATGGTAGTCGCGAACACCGTTTACCACATGTAACGAATATTTCTTTTAAATACGTAGAAGGCGAAGGTCTGTTGATGGGCTTTAACAAAAACATTGCGCTGTCGTCTGGATCTGCTTGTACCTCTGCATCTTTGGAGCCTAGTTATGTATTGAAGGCCTTGGGCTTAGGTGATGATTTGGCACATAGCTCTTTGCGTTTTGGTTTAGGCCGATTCACAACAGAAGACCAGATTGATTATACTATTAAAGCAATTAGTGAAACTGTTTTGAAGCTTAGAGAAATGAGCCCATTATGGGAAATGTTTAAAGATGGTGTTGATATGGATAAAATTGAATGGGCGCACCATTAATCAGTAATTCTAAATTCTAAATCACCCCACAAAAAATAAAAATCATGGCATACTCAGAAAAAGTTATTGATCATTATAGCAATCCTAAGAACGTTGGTACTTTGGATAAAGCAAAAAAGAATGTTGGCACTGGCTTAGTTGGTGCTCCAGAATGTGGCGACGTAATGCGCCTGCAAATTGAGGTTGATGATACTACCGGTGTTATTACCGATGCTAAGTTTAAAACCTTTGGTTGCGGATCTGCTATTGCTTCTTCTTCTTTGGCAACAGAGTGGTTAAAAGGAAAAACAGTTGATCAGGCAGTTGCTATCGACAATATGGATCTGGTTGAAGAATTAAATCTTCCTCCTGTAAAAATTCACTGCTCTGTATTGGCGGAAGACGCAATTAAAGCAGCAATCAACGACTATCGTTCAAAAAACGGTTTAGATCAGTTGGTATTTGAAGAAAAAATTCACTAATATTTTATGGCAGCAGTAGCAGCAGAGAATAGTATATACGTTAGCGATAAGGCAAAGAAAAAAGTTCAACAGCTTATGCAAGAAGCAGAAGTTACTGGCGACGATTCTTATTTTTTAAGGGTAGGTGTTGTTGGCGGCGGATGTTCTGGCTTGAGTTATAAATTGGATTTTGATAATGAGATCAAACCTATGGATCAGGTATTTGAAGACAATGGAATTAAAGTGGTTACCGACCTCAAAAGTTTTCTTTACCTGGTAAATACAGAACTCGATTTTTCAGATGGATTAAATGGCAAGGGATTTTATTTTAATAATCCAAATGCAAGTAGAAGTTGTGGATGCGGAGAAAGTTTTGCCGTTTAATTTTTTTCAAATTAATATGAAAAGAGCCGAAGAATTTAAATGCTTCGGCTCTTTTATTGAAATGATAGATTAGATACTCATTTATCTTCCTCTTCTTGTTTTTGTGGTGGCGGTGCCTTATCTCCATTCTTCACAATAACAGGAGCTGTAAACTTTACTGGCTCAGGTGCTTTTGGTGGCTTTGCTTTGTTTTTTTTAGTACTTCCATTAACCGTTACTGGTATAGCATCAGCCCCATTTTCAATGGTAGGCTTTGTTTGGGCCTTGTTCTGTTTTTTGTCTTGCGCATTTGCAAAAATGCCAATACCAAACAGGAAGAAGGCCATCAGACTAATTCGTAGGTTCATATTTTTCGTTTTAGCTAGGATGCTAAATGTGATAATTTCCATAAAGTGCAATAGAATTAAAGTAGAAGATTTAGTTTTGAAGCATGTGGATGATCTGCAAAAAAGAATGGCAACAGTTTTTTAGTAGCCTTACCGGCTATCTTGCCCTTGTTGTGTTTCTATTATTAAATGGGCTCTTTTTATTTGTGTTCCCCGATTCCAATCTGCTCGATTTTGGATACGCCAGCTTAAACGGCTATTTTAATCTTGCACCATGGTTATTGTTATTTCTTATTCCAACCATTACCATGCGCAGTTTTGCCGATGAATACAAATCGGGCAGTTTTGAAATTTTAAAAACATTACCCATTACGCCTACCTCAATTGTTGCAGGTAAATACCTAGGTTCATTGCTGATAGTGTTAACTGCACTATTGCCTTCTGTAGTGTACGCATTTTCAATGCAAAGCTTAAGTGTTACAGGTGGAATTGATGTAGGTGGAACCATTGGAAGTTATATAGGGTTATGTTTTTTAGCAGCTGTATTTACTGCAATCGGCATAACTGCCAGTAGTTTTACCAATAATACGGTTGTGGCATTTATTGGCGGAGCATTCAATTGTTTTCTTTTATATACCGGCTTTTCTGCAATTAGTAAGTTGCCCTTTTTTAATGCTGGGTTTGATTATTATATGGAACTTTTAGGTATTCAATACCACTATAGAAGCATCAGCAGAGGTGTGATTGATAGTAGAGACCTGATTTATTTTCTTGGAATTATTTTGGTATTCCTTTTTATTACCAGAAAAAATTTGCTCAAAAGATAACCAATGAATATGAAAAAATTATTGGAAGGAAGCATCGGTTGGGCAATTGTGGTAATACTATTTATCGGCTTAGTGTTTCTTTCGAACTTGTTTAGTTTTAGGGCCGACCTTACTGCTGAAAAACGTTTTACCGTAAGTTCTGCTACTAAAAAAGTTTTAAATGATATAGATAGTACGGTTACTATTCAAGTATTCTTAACCGGAGATTTACCTTCGGATTATAGAAAACTCAATCAAGCAGTACAAGATCTATTAACAGAATTCAAAAGCATTTCGGGTGGTAACCTGATAAAAGTAAGCTTTGAAAAGCCAGGTGAATCTATTAAAGACGATACTGCTAAAGTTTTGTTCTATGATAGTCTAGCCCGACTAGGAGTAGTATTTGAACAGTCTGCATCTATTTCATCTGAAAAAGAAAAATCAACGCAGCAACTGATTATACCATCAGCTTTGCTGAAGTATAAAAATCAAAAACCCATTGCAATTGACCTTCGTAGTAGTAAGAAAGTATTTAAACAATACAACGTATTAACAGAAGACCCTCAAGAAGATGTGGAAGCCACAAGAAATGCGGCCGAAGCTTTGTTGGAATATAAATTCGCTAATGCCATTGATAAACTTACCCGAAAAAATATTCCCACTGTTGCTTATGCAGTTGGTAATGGAGAGCCTATCGATTTGAAAGTGAATGACCTAGGAGAGAGCCTTCGTAACGAATATCGCCTGGCCGTTTTTGATTTAAAAAAAGGGTACCCGGATGCTGCCTTGATTGATGCTATGATGATTGTAAAGCCAACCATTTCATTTACCGAAGAAGACAAAATGAAACTGGATCAGTACTTGATGCATGGCGGAAAAATTATCTGGTTTGTCGACAAATTATACGCCGAATTAGATAGCTTAAAACGCAATCAGGCAAACTATACAGCTTATGACCGTGGACTAGATATTGACGACTTACTTTTTAAATATGGTGCGCGGATTAATGGAGACCTGATACAGGATTTGAATTGCTCAAAGATTCCAATCGTAATCGGTCAAAATCCAGATGGAAGCCCTAAGATGCAAAGAGTTCCATGGCCCTATTATCCTTTCCTTTCTTCGCATAGTGATAATCCTATTACCAAAAACCTGGATCGTGTATTACCACTGTTCCCTTCAAGTATCGATACTGTAAAGGCGCCTGGAATAACGAAAACCGTCTTGTTATCAACTGATAGTAATAGCAGAAGACTTACCAGCCCAGCCATGGTTTCTGTGAATAGTGTGAGTACAGAAGATGATATGCGCAGTTTTACAAAATCCTATATTCCTGTGGCTGTTCTGTTAGAAGGAAAATTCGGTTCGTTTTTCAATAATCGGGTGAGCAGTAATTTGTCTGATTCTATTTTAAAATCAACTGGGAAACCCTATTTAAACAAAGCGGAAAAAGAAGGAAAGCAAATCGTTGTAGCAGATGCAGATATAGTAACCAATGAAGTAACACAAACGAAGGGCCCTCTACCCATGGGGTTATTAGGGATGGAAAATTACCGCTTTGCAAATAGAGAATTCTTTTTGAATAGTATTGATTACCTGGTTAGTAAAAACAACCTTTTTGAAACAAGGAATAAAGAATTTGTTTTGCGTTTACTCGATAAAAAGAAATTGCAGGAACATAGAACAGAATGGCAGCTCATTAATATTGGATTGCCTATCATCTTCACACTTATTTTAGGAAGTGTATTTCAATGGCATAGAAAAAAGCGTTATGTCGCTTAATTCTGTTAGCCAATTGCTATCTTTAATGATAAAATAATTTAATGAACACCCATCAGTTCGTTTATTTAATATTTGGAATTGTGCTCCTGCTGGCACTTGTTTTTGATCTTGGATTGATCAGCAAAAAAAACAAAGAGGTTACTATAAAGCAGGCTTTTCTTCAAACTTTATTTTGGGTGTCTCTTGCATTGTCGTTTTTTATTTTTATGTGGATTGAAGAAGGTAGTAAACCCGCTTTGGAATATGTAAGCGCCTACCTGATGGAATGGAGTTTGAGTGTGGATAATATTTTTGTCTTTATCTTGATCTTTAATTCTTTCAGAGTAAAAGAAAAAAATTATTCAAGGGTTCTCCTGATTGGGATTTTAATGGCCATTATTTTCAGAATTATTTTCATCACATTGGGAGTTGCCTTAGTGGCTAAATTTCATTGGATATTATACGGATTTGGCTTATTCCTTTTGTATACAGGGTATAAAATGTTTACCACAAATGAAGAAGATACTTTTGAACCACACGAAACCAAAGTATATAAATTCTTAAAAAAGTACCTGCCGCTTGCTTCGCATGATGGGAATGGGAAATTAATGATTAAAGAAAACGGGAAGCCACTTTATACAACGCTATTTGTGGTGGTGGTTTTATTGGCAACCATCGATCTTGTTTTTGCAATGGATTCGATACCGGCCGTTTTGGGGATTTCAAAAGACAAACTGGTTATTTATACTTCTAATATATTTGCGGTTTTAGGTTTACGCTCTTTATTCTTTTTATTGAGAGGTGCTGTAAATAAATTCGATTACTTACAGCAAGGAATAGCCATCGTATTGGTATTTATAGGAATTAAGATGCTGGGCGAAAGTTACTTGGATCAATGGATGGATAAAAATGTTCAAACCATTCTATCTCTTGTCGTGATTCTCATTTGTATTTTCGGTTCCATCGTTTATTCGATCTATCACGAAAAAAAAGGAATGATCGAAACTTTGCCTGACTTTAAAAAATAATAACAATTGACTTATTCTATCCTAGATATTGCAAACTTCATCCATGCAGCACATGGAAATCTAAGGGATAACGATATTGAATTTCTATTAATTGATAGCAGAAAACTAATCTACCCTGAGAAGTCACTTTTTTTTGCATTGCATAGTAATCGTAAGGACGGGCACGAATTTATTAATGAGCTCTATGAAAAAGGGGTTCGAAGTTTTGTAGTACAAAAACAATATTCAATAAAAATTACGGGCGCTAATTTTTTAATCGTAGAAGATGTATTAGCTGCACTACAACAATTAGCAGCTCATCACCGTGAAAACTTTAAGCAATCAGACACACTAGCTTCTATTCCGGTTATTGGTATTACGGGCAGTAATGGAAAAACCATCGTGAAAGAATGGTTGTATCAATTATTGAGGGCAGATGAGCATATTGTGAGAAGCCCTAGAAGTTATAATTCACAAATAGGGGTGGCATTGAGTATTTGGCAAATGAACCAAACGCATAGCCTTGCAATTTTTGAAGCAGGAATCTCTACCAAAAATGAAATGAATGCTTTGCGCAATATGATACGACCTACTATTGGCGTATTTACAGGAATCGGGCATGCCCATAGTGAAGGATTTGAAAATCGTTTTGAAAAGCTGGAAGAAAAAGTAAAATTATTTCGTTTCACAGAACATACTGTATTTGCCATTAATGAATTGACGCTAGATGAACAAGAACTTATTCAACTGCAGTTTCCGAAGGCGTTTACCTGGAGTAGAAAGTCAACTGCCAGTTTACAAATTCTAAGTGAAGAATGGTTGGGTGCAACCACTTCCATTAACGCAGTTATTGCAGGTAGAGAAGAAAAAATTGTCATCCCATTTGCAGACCCTATTTCTATCGACAATGCCATTACTTGTTGGTGTGTTTTAAAATTATTGGGGTATAGTTCAGAAATTATTTGTGAAAGAATGAAAATACTGGAACCTGTTGAAATGCGGATGCAATTAAAAATGGGGATCAATAACTGTTACCTTATTAATGATAGTTATAGCAACGATTTGTCTTCTTTATCATTAGCCTTATCTTACTTAAAGCAACAAGCTGGGGGCCAAAAAACCACTTTAATTCTCTCAGATATACTGCAAGCTGGAATTAGTGATCAAGAATTGTATCAGCAGGTTGCATTAGAAATGGCACAGCAAAAACTGCAAAGGTTCATTGGCATTGGGGCTCATATAAGTGCATTTAAACTTTTTTTCTTAGCACTTGCTATCCCTTGTGATTTTTACGATTCTACGGATTCATTTTTGCAGGAGTCGACCCATCATCTTTTTCAAAATGAATACATTTTATTGAAAGGGGCTCGTGTATTTGAATTCGAAAGAATTAGTAAGTGGCTCGAAAAACAACAACATCAAACAGTGATGGAAATTAACCTCACTGCTATGTTGCATAATCTTAAATCTTATCAACAAAAACTAAAACCTGCTACCAAAGTAATGGCAATGGTAAAAGCATTTAGTTATGGAAGTGGTACGGTTGAAGTTGCTAGGTTACTGGAATTTCACAAAGTTGATTATTTAGCAGTAGCGTATGCCGATGAAGGGATTGTTTTGCGCAAAGCAGGTATTCGTTTGCCTATTATGGTTATGAGCCCTGATGAAGCAAGTTTTGATTCTCTATTAGAATATCACTTAGAACCCGAACTTTTTTCTAATAACATCTTTCATTCATTCGAACAATATATCCAAAAACAAGGCATTACAAATTTCCCTGTTCATATCAAATTCAATACGGGTATGAATCGATTAGGGTTTGAAGTGACAGAAGCAAATGCGATTGCTTTAAACATACAAAAGAGCCATAATTTTTTAGTGAAGTCTGCTTTTAGTCATTTAGCGGCAAGCGAATCGGAAGAGATGGATTCTTTTACCCTGGAACAAGCAAGGCTTTTTAACAGGGCTTGCGATGACCTTACGAATGTGCTTGGTTATTCTTTCATCAAACACTTATCAAATACCGCAGCAATTTTTAGAAAACCCGAATTGCAGTATGATATGGTGCGTTTGGGCATTGGGCTTTATGGAGTAGATACCGCTAATGAAAAAGAATTGGCTTTACAAACGGTTGCTTCACTAAAGTCTACTGTTGCACAAATCAGAACGGTTCAGGAAAATGAAACGATAGGGTATAATAGAAAGGGTAAACTTAACCGTTTAAGCAAGATAGCCACCGTGAGAATTGGGTATGCAGATGGTTTCAACAGAAAACTTGGTAATGGAAGGGTTTCGATATTTGTAAAAGGAAAATTAGCACCAGTAATAGGTAATGTTTGCATGGACATGACGATGATAGATATTACCGATATCCCAGATGTATTAGAGGGCGATCAGGTGGAAATATTTGGAAATAACCTATCCATACAACAATTGGCTGAGTGGAGTGAGACTATTCCATATGAAATTATGACTGGAATTAGTCAACGCGTTAAGCGTGTTTATTTAGAAGAGTAGGCGAAATTTGCATTTTTTGCATCCTCATTTGTAATATTTGGCTTTTTCTTCATTTTTGACTTTTGACGATTGCCTTTTAACTTTCTATATTTGCCCACCTTAAATTTTGGAAGTGAAAGCGAGACAACTCATCTTAATCATACTCTTTATCATTGTTGCCGATCAGGCAATGAAGTTTTATATCAAACTCAATTATTTTGCGGGTGAAGAACATTTGATCCTGGGTATGCACTGGGCACGCTTGCATTTTGTGGAAAATGAGGGGATGGCCTGGGGTTGGAAATTCGGTGGCGGTTTCGGAAAAATAGCCCTTACCTTATTTCGTTTGGTAGCAGTAATCTGGGGAAGTTTTCTATTGCGCGATTTTATTAGAAAAAAATACCATAAAGGATTTATTATCTGTTCTGCTATGATCTATGCGGGCGCATTGGGTAATTTAATTGATAGTATGTTTTACGGTATGATCTTTGAAAATAGCGACAGCTTTGTGCAAAATGTAGCTAAACTATTTCCTCATGCGGGTGGATATGCAGGGTTCTTGCATGGCAAAGTGGTAGACATGATGTATTTCCCTTTAATTACAAATGCACATTTTCCAAATTGGTTACCTATTTGGGGAGGAGATGATTTTGAATTTTTCCGACCTGTATTTAATATCGCAGATGCCGCCATCTCATGTGGTGTGATCGTTATTCTTTTATTCCAGAACAAGTTTTTCGCAAAGGCTACTGAAACTGTTCACCATACAGTGGAGACCGGATCAGTGGTTGACGATCAGAACCAGATTTCTTAGAAAATTCTTGGAATACTATTTAATGGTAAAGCGGATTAATGGGATGTTTTCAGTTTTCCCGCCTGGAAGATTAATAGCTTGATCTATAAGCCCAACACCTTTAGCATACCATGCAATGCCATCCATTACTTTGGTATAATTAGTAGCGCCTGTTTCTTTAAACATAATATCTCTACGAACTCCAATCACGTTCTGAAACGTAATGCCAGCAACCGTATGTGGCAAATTCAATTCTACAATGGTAAATACATCTTTAGCTAAACCAGTTTTGCTTGTTAAACCCCATGCTCCACCGAAACTAACGCCTACTTCCGGCGATTCCCAGGTAGTGCCTACTGGTTGATTTGTTTTCAGATAAATATATTCTATAAAATTGTCTACTTTATCGTAGATGAATGTATAATCAAAATCTAGCGTGCCAAATTCATAATAGTCGTTACTCTGTTTTGCAAAATAAAAAGTATCGAGTAAGGACGTGGCATACTGTACATAGGTTCTACCATTGTAAAGAATGGTGGGAGGTGTAACAGTAACATCGAAACTATCAATTTTTGCTCCACTTGCACTGAGTACTGCTGGAACATATTGGAACCTCCAAGTGCTGGCATTTGTGCTGGGAAGATAATCATCTGGCGATGAGGCTGTGATTGAAAATCCACAACCCTTTGCATTATTATTAATTAAATAAGTACTCGTAACTGGCAAAGCAGGTTGTCCAAATCCCTTTAATTTAATAACGGCAGGGCCCGTTACCAACGCATAACCAGAATCGATGAACCAAATGTTATTCACAGTGTCGGACGTGAAATGGTATTTTCCTGTAGTTATAAAATTAACATGAATATATACGTAACTGCTATCAGAAAGGGTAGTATCGGCTTTATAAGTTCCATGTACTTCTGCGATAGTACAATTACCAGCAGAATCTTGTAATGAGTAAATAGCATTTCCTTGAAATTGGACGTTCTCCAAACTGTACTCCTTTTTACAGGAGAACAAGGCAAGTGCCAGTATAAGTATCAGGAAAAGATATTGTATTACGCTCTTCATATTAATTATAGTTACCAAGCTACGAATATCAGATAAATTTTAAGCCAAAAACGCAGCCTTGTTCTCTAAATTTCCTTTTTCAAGGAAATCTTTGATATTCTTTAACGTTGTAGAAGAGATTTGGCTCAATGCATCTTCAGTAAAGAAGGCTTGATGAGCTGTAATCAATACATTGGGGAAACTCATTAATCGTTGAATTAGATCATCTTGAATAATATCTGACGAGAGGTCTCGGAAAAACAGTTTTTCTTCCTGTTCATATACATCGATTCCCAAGTATCCAATTTGACCAGACTTTAAGGCATGAATCACCGTTTTTGTATCTATTAATCCACCCCTGCTGGTATTAATCAGCATCGCACCCTTTTTCATCATGGCGATGGTTGTGTCGTTAATCAAGTGTTTGGTTTGATCGTTCAAGGGACAGTGCAAAGAAATAATATCACTTTGTAACACATCTTGGAGGGGCTTAAATTCAACGCCAATCGCCTCCAGATCTTTATTGGCAATTACATCAAATGCTGAGACTTTACAGCCAAATCCTAACATGATCTTGCAAAAAGCTTTTCCAATATTACCAGTACCCACCACGCCAATTGTTTTATTATGTACATCAAATCCAAGTAAGCCATTGAGCGAAAAATTCTGTTCCCGCACCCTATTATACGCTTTATGCGTTTTGCGATTTAAAGTAAGTATCATGGCTACAGCATGTTCTGCAACTGCTTCCGGAGAATAAGCAGGTACTCTGCAAACCTTAATGCCATTTCGTTTAGCAGCTTCCAGGTCCACATTATTGAATCCAGCACACCTTAAGGCTATGATTTTTATCCCCTGTGCCGCTAATAAATCAATCACTTCCTCAGTAAGTTTGTCGTTCACAAATACACAAACTGCTTCTGCATTTTCTGCCAGGCTAGCAGTTTTCTTACTTAAAGTAGATTCGAAATAGACTAATTCAAAGCCGAATGCATCTTTATAAAGGTTAAAAAACTGCATATCATAGGGCTGGGTAGAAAAGAATACAACTTTCATGTCTCTGTTATTTGATTTTGGTTACATGTAATTCGCAAAAGTTAATTCTGTAAGAAATAAAATTTCATCATGCTCATATCATATCCCAAATATAAACCAAGATGCGGCTATAATACACATTTCATAACCGTGTAGAAACCATAAAAAATGATAATGGTCAGTTATGCTATAATAGTCCTGTCATTTGTTTGTCATATCACATTGTTACAACATTGTTTTACAAAACTGTGGCAATATAACGAGTTAATAAATGAAATTTTACAGCATAGAAATCAAATGAAAAAAATCCACTACTTTTTATTCTGTTCCTTCAATTTGCTTTTTTTGCAATTAAAAGCACAACCAAGGGTGTTTAAAGACACGTTGAATGGTTCAAGCGAAGAAGTGGTGGTTACTGCCAATCGCTCTGAGCGGAAAATGGGAAATGTTGCAGTGCCTACTTCTTTGATCAATAAAAGTACTATCACTAAAACCGGCTCTCTTCAATTACAAAATATTTTATCAGAACAAACAGGTATAGTAATTGTAAACAGTGCATTGGGAACTTCTTTAAATGGATATCCTAATCCTTTCGGTCAGGGAGTGCAAATGCTTGGACTAGATCCTGCCTACACCGCCATTTTATTAGATGGAGAACCATTGGTTGGAAGAAATGCAGGGATATTAAAATTGGGTAGAATTGCAACTGGAAATATTAAACAGGTTGAAATTGTAAAGGGCCCATCTTCTAGTTTATATGGTAGTGAAGCAATGGCGGGTGTAATTAATATACTTACCGAATTGCCAGTAAAAGAAAACCTGGATCTTCAATTACATCACTCCAGTAATAATACCTGGGGAGGCACAATAAATTATGCGAATAAATTTGATAAAACAGGTGTTCAGTTTTTTTTGAACCGACTTTCTTCTGACGGATACGATTTAGATCAGAATGTATATGGCAAAACGGTTGATCCTTCTCGCGAATGGAATGGTCATTTAAAAATCACCCAAGAAATCGGTAATAAGCTACAACTTATGGTATCATTGCGTAATTACGATGCGCGCCAGGATAATAACTATCAAATTTTTTACCAAAGCCTTCCTGCAATTGTAAACGGATTTACATCCGAAAAAGATAAATCTGCATTCGCTCAATTAAAATATAATATCTCAAGTACCAGTAAAATATATTTTAGGGGTTTCTATGATAAGTATAGCAATGAATCATTTGTAAACCTCGTAAAAAACGGTTTAAGATTCGATGAAACCAGCTTTGTACAATCGGTATTAAAACCCGAAGTGCAGTATGAAAAAACAAGGGCTGGAGAGAGTCAATATGTGGCAGGCTTCGGTGCCAATTTCGAGATGATTGATGCCTCCAGATATGCAGGTAAACAGCAGTTAACAACGGGCTATGCATTTACTCAGAAAGAGTGGTATTTGGTACAACAGAAACTTACCATCATAGCCGGTGCAAGGCTTGATAAACGAAATGATTTTGCGATGCACGTAAGTCCGAGGATTGCATTTGCTTATAAACCAAATACTCATTGGAAATTTACAGCTTCTGCAGGTCTGGGTTTTAAAGCACCCGACTTCAGGCATATGTACCTGAATTTTAACAATGCTCAAATTGGTTATTCTCTATTAGGTACCAGTATACTCTGGCCAGAATTACAAAAAATGCAACAACTGGGATTGCTACAAACAGGTGCAGATATTAGTCAGTATGCAAACAGTCAGGAATTAAAACCGGAAACTTCTTTTGGTGTGCATATGGGTGCAAAATATACGAGCAACAAATGGGTGGCAGAATGGGGTATTTTCAGAGATGATATCAAAAACCTGATCGATGTGTATTCATTGCCTTTTGCAAGAAGTAATGGGCTTCCCATTTATAGTTATCAAAACATCAATAGTGTTTTTACCGAAGGTGCAGAAATGGATTTGAAGTATAGATTCGCCCAACGTTGGTCAGTATCGGGAGGTTATCAATTTTTGTTGGCGAAGGATAAACAGGTTTTACAAAACATTGATAAAGGCCTGCTCTACAAAAGAGACCCCGTTACCATGCAATCAAGTTTAGTTTCCAAACAGGATTATTTCGGCCTAGCTAATCGTTCAAAAAACACTGCCAATTTCAAGGTCTTATACGAAGACAATCAACAGGGGTGGGCTGCTTATTTCCGGGCCGTTTATAGAGGGCAATTCGGCTTCATGGATAAGAATGGCAATAATATCATCGATAATGAAAATGAAACAACTGCTGGATATTGGATGCTCAATTTGGCGGCTTCAAAATCAATTGGCCCTTCGTTAAGGGTTCAAGTGGGAGCAGAAAATTTATTAGATTATACCAATGCCATCCAGTTACCCAATATTCCAGGAAGAACCTATTTTATCAATATCAATTTTAATATTAATCAACCCACAAAACACAAATCCAATAGATTATGAAATGAGCCATCTAAATATCGATATTAAAAATATTATGATTGGCGAATTACATGTAACTAAAATCAAACTTTAAACACATGAAAAACCGTTTTTATTTCCTCGCAGTAGTTGCTTTGGTTGTTTCTTTTACAGCCTGTACAAAATCTGTTACTGCTCCAGTAGTAGTTCCTGCTTATTCAAGCACTCAAACACTTACTGTAAATTTTAGTACCACAAAATCTTATGCTTTCTTTGCTTTTAAAGACAGCAGCGTGGTAGCAAACACAGATTCAGCCACTGCAAAATGGGATTTTGGCTTGCGCTTCACCAACTTTTTGGTAAATAGTAATGCAAGCGGACCAGGTAATGCAGGTGTGATTATGCAGGATGGTGTATTTGCAAACTTAAATACTGCTCCCTCAACAGGCTATGCTTACGATTCAACAAGTTCAAAACTGGCTATTAAAGACGGTTCTTGGTACGATTACAATATACTTACCCACGCATTTGTACCTAAAGCTGGAAAAGTGTTCTTTTTCAAAACGGCCGACGGAATGCATTATGCAAAAATGCAATTACTAGCGGTTGACTATGCACCGTTTACGGGTCCAGCACCTTCACAATTACTTTATAAGTTTCAATATGTGTACCAGCCAAGTGGCAGTACAAACTTCTAAGTTTACTTGATTTGGCAACGACTTTAAAACCCCGGCTAAAAACCGGGGTTTTCTGTTTGCAGTTTCGTACCTTTGCCAACCTTAAAAATAGATTGGTAAAGTGTTTTAGCGTATGAAGTACCCCGAATTCTCTGGTTTGAACCTGCCCAAGATTGAGCAGGAAATCTTGGCAAAATGGAAGACTGGTCAGGCATTTGAAAAAAGTATTTCTCTCCGTGAGGGCAGAAAACCTTTTGTGTTTTATGAAGGCCCGCCAAGTGCAAATGGTATGCCCGGTATACACCACGTGATTTCTAGAACATTGAAGGACATGGTTTGTAGGTATAAAACCATGCAGGGATTTCAGGTAAAGCGCAAGGGCGGATGGGATACCCATGGATTACCAGTTGAATTAGGTGTAGAAAAAGAATTAGGTATTACTAAAGAAGATATTGGAAAAAAAATCTCTGTAGAGGATTATAATCAGAAATGTCGGGAAGCGGTATTGCGTTATAAAGACAAATGGGATGAACTCACAACCAAAATGGGTTATTGGGTTGACCTGAACGATCCTTATATCACTTTCGAAAACGATTATATCGAAACCCTTTGGTGGATCCTGAGTGAATTGTATAAAAAGGGATTATTGTATCAAAGTGTAAGTATCCAACCTTATTCTCCTGCAGCAGGTACTGGTTTGAGCTCTCATGAATTAAATCAACCAGGAACATATAAAGATGTAAAAGACACCTCAGCAGTTGCCATGTTCAAAGCAGTAAAAAGTGCTACAACACAATTCTTGTTTGATGCAGCAGCAAGTGAAGAAGTTTTCTTCATGGCATGGACAACCACACCATGGACCCTTCCATCCAACCTCGGATTAACCGTTGGAGAAAATATTGATTATGTTTTAGTGAAGACCTTTAATCCTTACACTGCATTGCCAGTAAATATTGTTTTAGCAAAAACATTGGTAGGAAAATACTTGAAAGCAGAAGGAGAGAATGGCGACTTTGAAAACTTTACTCCTGAAACAAAATTATTTCCTTGGACAATCATTGCTGAATTTAAAGGCAAGCAAATTGAAGAAAGTACTTACGAGCAATTGTTGGCTTACGAAGCAAACAGCCCTGCCGTAATTGAAGCAAATAGCGAAGGCGCAAAACCATTTAGAGTAATCGTCGGCGATTTTGTTACCACAGAAGATGGTACGGGTATCGTGCATACTGCTCCTGCCTTTGGTGCGGATGACTATAAAGTGGGTAAGAAATTTAATATTGGTATTTTAACGATGGTTGATCGTCAGGGTAAATTCTTGGATGGCCTTGGAGAATTCAGCAATCGTTATGTAAAAAATTATAAAGACGAAGCCGATCATCAAGACGTAAACGTAGACATCTGTGTAAAGTTGAAAAAAGAAAATCGAGCATTCAAGGTAGAAAAATACGAACACAGTTATCCGCATTGCTGGAGAACAGATAAGCCCATTTTATATTATCCTTTAGATGCTTGGTTTATTAAAACAACAGCTGTAAAACATAGAATGGTAGAGTTGAATAAGACCATTAACTGGAAGCCAAAATCTACAGGCGAAGGTAGGTTTGGAAACTGGTTAGAGAATATGGTGGATTGGAATTTGAGTCGCAGCAGGTATTGGGGAACCCCTTTACCCGTATGGCGTACAGAAGATGCCGAAGAAGAAATTTGTATAGGTTCTATAGAAGAATTAAATGCGGGTATCAGAAATGCAAATGAAGTATTGGGCGGCGACGTCAATAAAAATTATTTGCACGAAGGCATTTTGGATTTACACAAACCATTTGTAGATGATATCATTTTGGTAAGCGCAACTGGCAAACCAATGAAACGTGTTTCTGATTTAGTGGATGTTTGGTTTGATAGCGGTGCCATGCCTTATGCGCAGTGGCATTATCCATTTGAGAACAAAGACTTGATTGATAAAGGAGAAGCATTCCCAGCAGATTTTATTGCAGAAGGGGTTGATCAAACACGTGGTTGGTTTTATACACTGCATGCATTGGGTGTGATGTTGTTTGATAATGTAGCTTACAAAGCAGTAGTGAGTAATGGATTGGTGTTGGATAAGAATGGCAATAAAATGAGTAAGCGTTTGGGGAATGTGGTGAATCCATTTGAGACCATTGAAAAATATGGTGCCGATGCAACTCGTTGGTATTTGATCACCAATGCATCGCCTTGGGATAATTTGAAATTCGACCTTGCTGGAATTCAAGAAGTACAGCGTAAATTCTTCGGAACATTATACAATACCTATCAGTTTTTTGCATTGTATGCGAATGTGGATGGGTTTGATTTTAGTGAAGCAGCTATTCCACTAAACGAAAGACCTGAGATTGATCGTTGGATCCTTTCTTCACTGAATACATTGATACAAAAAGTAACCGATTCTATGAACGACTTTGAACCTACTATTGCAGGTAGGGCCATCGAGACTTTTGTAGATGAGCATTTGAGTAACTGGTACGTGCGTTTGTGCAGAAGGCGTTTCTGGAAGGGAGAGTATGAGGCAGATAAAATTTCTGCTTATCAAACTTTGTATGAATGCTTAGAAACCATCGTGCGTTTGATGGCACCTATCTCGCCTTTTTTTAGTGATGCAATGTTTCAAAACCTGAATTTGGTTTCTAATAGATTTCAAGTTGAATCGATTCACCATGTAGATTTCCCGGTGGCTAATATTGCTGTAATTGATGCAGGTTTGGAAGAAAGAATGCAATTGGCACAGGATGTTTGTTCATTGGTATTATCGCTTCGTAAGAAAGTCAATATCAAAGTACGTCAGCCTTTACAAAAGGTCTTAATACCGGTGCTGAATCCTGAAATGAAACAGCAGTTGGAACTGATCGAAGACCTGATCATCGCCGAAGTAAACGTGAAGGAATTGGTGTATATCACAGAAACAGAAGGTATTATCAAGAAAAAAATCAAGCCTAACTTCAAATTGTTGGGAACAAAAATGGGAGCCAAAATGAAGGCTGCCAGTGTAGTAATTGTAGCATTTAGTCAACAGCAGATCGCAACCCTTGAAAAAGCTGGTAAGATTGATATTATGTTGGAGGATGCTGCATTTACGATTGAATTACAAGAAGTAGAAATAGCTGCCGAAGACATTCCAGGCTGGAGTGTGGCAAGCAAGGGTGGACTAACCGTTGCACTCGATATTGTGCTATCTGATGAGCTGAAACAGGAGGGTGATGCGAGGGAATTTGTGAATCGGATACAAAATATTAGAAAAGAGAACGGTTTTGAACTAACAGACCGTATATTCGTAAAATTGCTTGATGCTGATGGTATTAAGCAATCAATTATTAAATATAACGATTATATTTGCCGCGAAATTTTGGCAGACGTCATTGAAATGGTTCCTCTATTAGAAAATGGTATTGAAATTGATGTAAATGACATTTTGTTGAAAGTGGTAGTCACAAAAAAAGGATAAACCGTATGCCTTCTAAAAAACCTGCTCCGAAAAAAACAGCAAAACCTGTTGCAAAGCCTTCAAAACCAGTAGCTAAAGTTGCGCCGGCAAAAAAAGCCGTGCCTGCATCTAAAGCTGCTCCGGCTAAAAAGTCAGCACCTGTAAAGAAAGCAGCGCCTGCAAAGAAAGCTGCGGCAAAGCCCCAACCTAAAGTGGTAGCTAAACCAGTAACGAAAAAAGTGGTTGCCAAGGCGGCACCGGCAAAAAAGGCAGCACCTGTAAAGGCGGCGGCCCCATCCAAAAAAGTGGTACCTGAAGTAAAGCATAAAGTTGTAGCAAAACCGGCTCCAAAACCTATATCAAAAACCCCAGAAAAACCATTGGCTAAATCGACAACGCATACAGCTCCTAAACCAGCACCTGCTCCAGCTCCGGCTCCAGCACCTGCGGTACTAAAAGCGAAGGTCCCTGCAGTAAAAGCTGCTCCTCAACCTTCGGCTAAACCAGTTAAAAAGGCACCAGAACCCATTAAGGATATTAAGATCCCTAAAACCAATGTAAAATCTAGTGTTCCTTATAAACCTCACTATACTCCTCTAGAAAAAAGAGAGGAAGAAAAAACAGGTTTGAATCAGACGCTAGTTAAATACAGCGACCAGGATTTGGCCGATTTCAGAGAATTGATTACCAAAAAATTAGAAGCTGCCAAAAAAGAGCTTGCATATTTACAGGGATTGATTACACGTAAAGACGAAATGGGTGGTGATAATGATGATGCTCGTTATATGACTATGGAAGATGGTAGTATGAGCATGGAAAGAGAACAGTTGAGCCAAATGGCCAGCCGTCAGATCACTTATATCGACCATCTAGAAAAAGCGATCATGCGTATCGAAAACAAAACCTACGGTATCTGCCGTGTAACTGGTAAATTAATCGATAAAGCACGTTTAAGAGCTGTGCCACATGCTACGCTAAGTCTTGAAGCGAAACTTGGATTGGTTCGTCACTCTGCAGAGTAAAACTAAAGATTAAAGATAAAAAAGCCCTTTTCTTAATAGAAGAGGGCTTTTTTTATTCGTTGCTTTACTTTTTACACTTTACTTTTTATTTTTTACATTTTATTTCACTTCTTGCATCTCCACAAGCCTGCGATAGATTCCGTCTTTTGCAAGCAGTTCGTCGTGGCTACCACGTTCAGCAATTTCACCTTTTTGAAGAACGATGATTTCATCTGCGTGGCGAATAGTGGAGAGTCTATGGGCAATCACAATAGAAGTTCTATTCTGCATCATATTGTTGATGGCATCCTGCACCAGTCTTTCGCTTTCGGTATCAAGTGCTGAAGTGGCTTCATCTAAAATTAAGATAGGAGGGTTTTTTAATACAGCACGTGCAATGGTTACACGTTGGCGTTCACCACCGCTTAATTTACTTCCTCTATCTCCAATATTGGTATCGAATTTTTCTTCTTTTAATTGAATGAAATTATAAGCATTCGCAACTTTTGCAGCGTGCTCAATGGATTCCATATTGGTGTTGTCAATCCCCAGTGCAATATTGTTTGCAATGGTATCATTGAATAAGATCGGTTCTTGTGTTACAATGCCCATTAAGTTCCTTACTGAATGCAAACTATATTCTTTAATGTTCACACCATCAATCAATAGTTCTCCCTCGCTCACGTCGTGAAAACGTGGAATCAAATCAGCTAAAGTACTTTTGCCCGCACCCGAAGAGCCAACCAGGGCAATGGTTTTACCCTTTTCTATGGTGAGGTTGATGTTTTTTAAGATGGTGATATCATCGTATGAAAAGGACACGTTTTTGAATTCAATACTTTTATTGAAAGTTGGAAGTGCCTTTGCATTCGGGTTATCTACTACAGTGATCTGAGCCTTTAAAATTTCTTCAATTCTTTCTATCGCTGCGCTACCTCTTTGTGCATTATAAAAAGAGGTAGATAAAGATTTGGCTGGATTGATAATTTGTACAAAAAACAATATATAAGTGATGAAGTTTTCTGGGCTCATTTCTCCTTGATGATTCAGTACCAATTCTCCACCAAACCAAAGAATAACTGAAAGCACTAGTACTCCCAAAAATTCAGATAATGGTGAAGCAAGGTCTCTTCGAAAATTCATTCGATTCCTTATTTCATTTAGAGTATCATTTGTATGAAAGAATTTAGATCTTAAAATTTTCTCGGCATTGAATGCTTTAATCACGCGTAATCCACCAAGTGTTTCATCTAAAATTGACATCAATGTTCCAAGCTGTTCTTGAGAAACGGTACTATTTTTTTTTAAAGATCTACTAACCCTTCCAATAATGAAACCAGCAATTGGGAGCAGTACTAGCAAAAACAACGACAAAGTTGGACTCATCAAAACCATTAAAGTAAGTACGATAATAATTTGTAATGGGTCTCGAATTAAACCTTCCAATGTGCTCATCACACTCCATTCAATTTCATTAGCATCATTGCTCATGCGGCTAATAATGTCACCTTTCCTTTGTTCAGTAAAGAAGCCAATTGGAAGCTCAAGAATCTTAGCGTATAGATCGGATCTTAATTTTGTCATTACGTAATTTCTCATAGGTGCTAAAACTCGGTATGACATATATATGAATACGTTTTTAAAAAAAACAGCAACGACCATTAATATGCAACAAAATGCAAGGGCATAAAGCTTGTTATGTTCAACAACTAACTGACTTAACAGGTAATTTATATAATCTTGAACCCCATTCGCAGAAAGCTTAAAGCCAACTTTTACTACTTCAATTTTGTCTTTTGAAAATAGCATTTTTAATATCTGGGGCAATAATGCAAAAGAGAAAAGACTGAATAGGACAGACGAAAGATTGAATAAAATATACAGGCCAATATTCTGTTTCTTATCTTTTAAGTAGAAAAGTATTCTTGAAAATCGCTTCATAAATAGGAAAAACGGTTAATCCACGGCAAAGTAACTAATTTTACCGCCAAACAAACGTTAGAAAATGGAGGAAGGAAAGCGCCAACGGCAGGTGGCAAGTGCCCTGCAAGAAGAAATGAACGATATTTTTAGGAGATTAAATCTGAATATGATTGATGGTGGAATGGTTTCTATCTCATCCATCAAGGTAACTCCTGATCTTTTGGAGGCAAGGATTTACATTAGTCTTTTTCAGGTAAAAGATGAAAAAGCAGTGATGAAAACCATCGAAAAAAGAGCCTGGGAGATTAAAAAAGAGCTAGCAGACCGCGTAAAACATAGTTTGCGCAGGATTCCTGTGTTGCACTTTTATCTTGATGATACTTTGGATTATGTATTCAAAATGGAAGAAGTATTCAGAAAATTAAAAGAAGAAAAACCCCCAAGCAGCGAACCGGAATAACTCAATATGAACTTTTTATTTGCCTGGCGCTATTTTAAATCAAAGAAGTCTACCAACGCAATCAACCTGATTGCTTGGATAAGTGTTACGGCTATTGCTGTAGGTAGTGCAGCACTTATTATTGTTTTGAGTGTTTTTAATGGTTTCGAGGATCTGGTAAAGGGTTTATATTCCGATTTCTACGCAGACGTCCGGGTAGCACCTACCACCGGAAAAACATTTCATTTAAACCAAGATCAGTTTAAAAAAATTCAGTCAACCAATGGTGTATTGGGTTTGAGTGCCATACTGGAAGAGAAGGCAGTACTAATGAATGGAGATTGTTCTTCCATCGTTTACATACGGGGAGTAGATGATCAATTTACTTCGGTGAGCAAAGTTTCCAATCATATAAGAAGAGGTAAGTTTGATCTGGGAACTGCCGAAGCACCAAAAATAGTAGTAGGTGCAGGTATTGAAAATGCTGCCTGCATTGATGTTGAGCGGTCTGTAGCGCCGCTTACTTTGTATATGCCCAACAGATCAGCGAATAACTTTGTATCGAGCGATGCACTGAATGCTTTTAATGTGCAAGCAGTAGGTACCTATTTGGTTCAACAAGATTTCGATAATAAATATATTTTTAGCAATATTGGATTTCTAAGATTCATGATGAATCTACAGGCGGATGAATATTCTGCACTTGATATTAAAGCAGGTGCAGCATCTGATAAAGTGAAACAAGATTTGCAGGTAATACTAGGAAGTGGCTTTCAGGTTCAAACCCGTTATGAACAAAATCAGAGTTTATATACCGTGATGCAAATAGAGAAATGGGTGATCTATGGAATTCTTTCGCTCATCTTAGTAGTGGCTGCATTTAATATGATTGGTGCATTAACGATGCTTGTATTAGAAAAACAAAAAGATATTTCTGTGTTACAAGCTATGGGAGCAAGTACCCATCGGATAAAAGGGATTTTTTTAACGGAGGGCATGCTATTAGCAGGAATAGGGGGTATAATCGGCATGTTCATAGCAGCACTGATATGTTGGATCCAGTTACAATTTCATTTAATTAAACTGGGTGGAGATACTTTTATTATCAATTATTATCCGGTAAAAATGGTATTCGCAGATTTTTTATTAGTTGGAGGTACTGTATTTATCATAGCCATCCTGGCTGCTTACATTCCATCTAGTAAGGCAAGTGAGCAGGAGTTTTCGCTTAAGTCTTAATATTATTTTTTAAAATAAGCAATCGCATCATCCCATTCTTTTTTAATGGATTGTTTTGTTTCAGATAACAAGGCTTCATTATATGCTAGTTGGTAAGTTTTGAAAGCTTCATTTTTCATGCCTGCTTTCTTATAGGTATCGGCTAGTTCCACTAATTCAAATCCGCTTTCTTCAACCATATTTCCCATGGCATGATTTAAGAAATAGAGATAATAAAAAATAGCTCCATTATTTGCATCGCCATATTTCCCTGCTTTTTTATACACTCTTGCTTGTAATAGATCTAGTTTAGACAGAAGGATTCCTGCAGAACTTCGGTAGGAAGATCTGGATTTAGCGATGAGTTTAATTGCATCTGTATAGTTAGTTATAGTTGAACTCAGAAATTGATCATAAGCGGAATCATAATATTTCAAATAAAGGGGTCTTGGATCATTTGTAGCTATAAGTTGGTTTGCTTTATCTTGAGATACTTTTCTTAAAGCAGCAAAAGCACGCTCAGCATAAAATTCGTCTGGCACTTTTTCTTTATTGTTTAGATCAATCACTTTGATATAATCTAAAGCAGCTAATTCATTTTTTCCCATTTTCTCGTAGGTTTCTGCACGAGTAAAGTAATTCCAAAAATCAGTTGCTGCTAATTCTATTACTTTACTATCGTCTAAAATGGCTTTATCATAGATCTTAGCGTTATAGTATGCTTTGGCCCTGCCTTTCAAAATTTCTATATCAATGACTTTTTTATTTTTGATGGCATCATTAATCACAAAACTGCCTGTTCTGATAATGATAGTAAGCGTTTCATTATCTGGGAATTGATATCCTGAATACCGATTAAAACTGTCGAGTGAACTTTTGAGTTTCGTTTGCGTAAAACCGCAAGTGTGAAATAAAAATAGAATGGAAAACAGTAAGCTTTTGATCATGATTTTAAAGTTAGTAGCATTAAATGAATTGGCAAGAAGCACTATGTTTCAAATGTATTTTGAATTGAATCGCTATAAATACCCTGTGCAGGGTATTTATAGCGATTTGCCAAAGAATAGATTTGTTAAAGATTGAACCAAATAGAAATGGTTCATTAAAAAATCATTTTTATGAAAAAAATACTCGCTTTTATTATTTTATGTATTGGATTAACGCAAACTGCCTGCAATACTGGAAAGCAGAAGGGCACAGTGATTGATAGTAGTTATACAAGTGATGAGCAATTAGAGATTGCAAGATTAGCCGTTTATCAGGAAGGTGATTTTACAAACGTTCAAAAATTCGTAGAGGGAAGGGCTATTGTTACATTTTCAGATACGATTGGCCTAATTAACTTGAAAGGAGAAATAATTGTTTTGCCAGAGATTAAAAATATTGAAAATTTTTCAAATGGGTTCTATGCGGGGCATACCAGAAAGGACGAATCTTGTTTAGTAGATGCTACTGGTAAAATTGTGAAGACCTTTTCAGAATATACCTCTATCGGAAATTTTAATAAAGAGGGTGTTACTGAATTCTATCATAAAACTGACAAAATTGGTTTGATGGATAAAAATTTCAAAGAAATCATTCCAGCTAAATACGAGATGATACAAATTTGTAGTGATGGCTTATTAATAGCAAAGTTGGGTGACCATTGGGGAGCAGTTGATATGAATGATAAGACAGTAATTCCTTTTGAATATATTTATTTAGACTCGATAGATGATCAAGGACTTATCAGGGCCTCTAAAAAATCAGGAGATGGATTTATTGATAAAACAGGAAAAATAATAGTGCCTTTAACTTTTACAAGGTTATTCCCATTTTCAGAAAACCTAGCCATATTTGAAGGGAAAGACCCTGCTGGTTATTTCGGTTTGATCAATTCAACAGGCACTATTATTGCAAAGCCTACATATACCGAAATTCGGCAGTTTAAAAATGGAATGTCAGTAGTTTCTACTTCAGTTTTTGATAATGAAGCAGCAAAATCAATTACTAAAAATGGGTATATCGATTCAACAGGTAAGGAAGTAATCCCCCCAAAATATTCCGGAGCAACAGATTTTAGTAAAGAAGGGTTTGCCTTAGTAAGTGATAGTTCGTACAATTATTTTATTGATAAGCTTGGAAATAAAATGCCATTAAAGTTTGATCCAATGGGGAAAGACATTTCTGCTTTTGTGAATGGTTTTGCGAAAATTGTAACAGAAAATAGTGAAGTATTAAGAATGGATCGATTTGGTAGGATTTTGACAACAGAAGACATTATCAAATTGCGAAATTCAATTTTTCGGAAATAAAATTGTTGGCAATATTTACAAATAAAAGAGCCGTCCGATTTATCGAGATGGCTCTTTTATTGAATAGTTACTGTATTAATAGTCTCCTAAAGTTTCAGGTAATTGTGCCAATGCTTTTGCTAATTGTTCATCACTTGGCGCAATGCCATGCCATTCATGGCTTCCTTCCATGAAGTCTACCCCTTTTCCCATTTCTGTTTTCATTAAGATACAAATGGGGTTGCCCTGGCCTGTCATTGATTTTGCTTTATCTAATCCAGCCACCAATTCTGCCATATTGTTACCGTCTAAAGTAAGCACTTCCCAGTTAAATGATTCGAACTTAGCTTTTAAATTTTCAAGTGATAATACTTTGCTGGTTGGTCCGTCTATCTGTTGTCCATTATAATCAATTGTGGCAATCAAATTATCTACTTTGTTGTGAGGGGCGAACATAATAGCTTCCCAGTTTTGTCCCTCTTGTAATTCACCATCACCCAATAATGCAAAAACCAAATGGGGGTCACCATTTATTTTTTTAGCCAATGCTGCACCGATGGCATTACTTAATCCTTGTCCTAATGAACCACTGGCAATTCTAATACCAGGTAAATGTTCATGAGTAGTTGGATGCCCTTGTAAACGTGAATTTAATTTTCTAAATGTGGCTAATTCTTTTACGTCGAAATAACCTGAGTGGGCTAATGCTGAATAAAAAATGGCCGATAAATGTCCGTTTGAAAGAAAGAACAAATCTTCCCCTTTGCCGTCCATTTTAAAATCACAATGGTGATGCATGCTATGAAAATATAGGCTTGCAAAGTAATCCGCACAACCCAAAGCCGCTCCTGGGTGTCCGCTTTGAACCGCATGTACCATGCGCAAAACGTCTCTTCTCATTTGTGAGGCAACTCTTTCTAATTCTTGTATACTGGCCATAAAAATGCTTTTCAGATAGCGAAGATAAAAGCTTAAAAGTAAATTGACTAAAAAACCACATTCCCGTCTGAGGTTTTCCTTAATTTAATACTCGAAATGAACTCTTTTAGAGTAAATAGGCATATTTGTAAGGATTTATTAGTTTTGCCCCACCTAAAAAGAAGAAAATGTTAGAAGAATTAGATTTGATAATTGAAGATTCGGAAGAATCTATGAAGAAAGCGATAGGCCATTTAGAATTGGAATTAACGAGAATTAGAGCTGGAAAAGCAACTCCTGCTTTGGTGGATGGTATTCATGTAGATTATTATGGTGCAGCAACTCCGGTAGCTCAAGTAGCAAACATTACCGTATTGGATGCCCGTACTGTAAGTATTCAGCCATGGGAGAAAACTATGCTGGCTCCTATTGAAAAAGCTATCATGCAGGCAAATATTGGCATCACTCCTCAAAGTGATGGTATACAAATCAGATTATTCTTGCCGCCTTTAACTGAAGAGCGTAGAAGAGAATTGTTCAAAAAAGCCAGTGGAGAAGGGGAGCAGGCAAAAATTGCCATCCGCAATATTCGCAGAGATGGAATTGAACAGGTTAAAAAATTACAGAAAGATGGACTCAGTGAAGACGTAGCTAAAGATTCAGAAAAAGCAATTCAGGATTTAACAGATAAATACATTGCCTTAGTTGAAAAACATTTAGCGGCAAAAGAAAAAGATATGATGTCGATGTAAACTGCGATACCCTATTTTAATAAGGTTCCATTTCAAAAGAATGGGACCTTATTTTTTGTTGGCAAGCCATACACCAATGAGAATAATACCCATACAACCGCATTGTAAAAGGTTGATGCTCTCGCCCTCAA
Organism: Bacteroidota bacterium; assembly: GCA_025363385.1. Lineage (GTDB taxonomy): Bacteria > Bacteroidota > Bacteroidia > Chitinophagales > Chitinophagaceae > Sediminibacterium. Next base: position 30,119 of record JANYEA010000069.1, read on the forward strand.
GAATGCCCCAAAATACTGCTACAAAAGGAATGCCATAGGTTACCGTGGATGCAAATAAACCACCTGCACTTTTCACTAATCTGTAATATAGTACTGTTGCAACGGCTGTACCACCAAATCCCAATAGGAAAGAAAACCCAGTTGACTTTATGACGGGCATACTTAATAGAGGGAGTGAAAAATATCCAGTCAGGTATAAAATAATAAAGCAAGGAATAATTAAAAAAGTAAAAGCAACAGCAGCAATATTCATCGATCCTGTATTATGCAAATGCTTGCTTACCATATTTACATTAATGCCGTATAATAAAGTGGCAACAAGCACTAAGAATGCATAGTTAAAATTTTCAAAGCTGATATTTTGTTGAGCTAGAAATAATAAACAGAGGCCCACAAATCCTACCATTACCCCCACAATTTTTTGTTTGCCTGCTTTCATTTGAAAAAAGAACAAACCAACAGAAATTGTAAAAAGGGGGGTTAATGCATTGAGTATTCCTGCGATGGAGCTGTCAATTTTTGTTTCGGCTATACAAAAAAGATAGGCAGGAAAAAAACTGCCTATTAATCCGGAAAGAATCACATAGATCAGTTCGTTTTTAGGTATTTTTTTAAATCCTTCCAGGGCAAAGGGGATCAACACGATGCCAGCACTTAACATTCGGATAGTTGCAACCTGATAAGGGCTAAGTGTTTCTAAACCTAGTTTCATTAAAATAAAGGAGCTTCCCCAAATGATGGAAAGTATCGTAAATAAACCCCAATTAATTAGCTTTTCTCTCAATGCCGTATTTTGCTGCAAAGTTGCTGTTTTCTTGCATACAATGAAGATGCTGATAGGATAAAGAAATATGAAAAAAGAATTGAGAAGTATTAAATTTATAGGATTAGGTATTATAAACGCAAAGTGTTTTTAGGTAGTTGTAAGGATGTGGAATTTGATGAATCATTCTTTGTAAAACATCATTGAATAATCCCTTCCTTCTGTTTCTTCTGTTGAACCTGTATTCATATTCAG
>JANYEA010000096.1 GCA_025363385.1 Bacteroidota bacterium
ATCTCCTTGATGATGTCAAACATCTCTAACTCGCTTCTCCGCTTATAGGGTTGGCTACTTTTGGGACTTTGTTTAGGTTTTTTTTGCACTTTTACTGCCATTCTGAATAGTTTTTTGACAAGCTATTTCAGGACTAGACATGGATTTTCCAAATAGTCTTAAAATATTAAATGTAAAAAACAAGACTATTAGTATCATTTAGACACAGATAATACTTAAATATACATAATTGTGAATATTAAGACTTTAGGTTATTCTTTAAAATATCATGTAAATGCAGATTATATAAAATAAAATGCTTTTTGGGAATATTTATTTTAAATACCCTCTACCCATTACCTATGACATTACAACAAGCAGACCATATAGCCTCTCATTATTCTTATCTAATAGGTAGAAATTTCATGCACCAACGTTATGGTACTTGTGAAATTCATACTGTTGACCCATTTCGTTTGGATGATTTATCATATACCGTGGTATTGAAGTACGATGTATTTAGACCGCCATGTATATCCGAGTTTTTTGGGCACCAATCAGTAAGAAAAAGATTACTTGAATACCTTCTTGAAAATAAAATAGAATTCAACCCTAAGCGTTTTGGCTTGGAATAATTCATAATACACAATTGTGTCCTAAAATTGGATTTTTCAATTTTCGAGGATATTTATAACATATATAGTTTCAAACCATATTTTCATAAAAAAGACCCCTCGGTATTTCTATACTGAGGTTTTTTTTATTACAAAAGTTATTTCCAAATCACTTCAATATAACCATACTTTATAAAATCTAATTTTAAGCCATATTTAGGCCTAGAATTATGTTTTGGACAAAATTATGCATCTAAGGAAATTGAAACGAATCCTTGCCTATTTCCTGGCCCCTGACCAGGCATGCTGAGTAAATACCCGCCTCCCTACAGCCCTAACTCCCCTATGTTTTATGTCAGTATGATTTGGCGATTAAAAAATTCTTGGCAAAAACTGAAAATTAGTTTGATGCCGACCCCTTTTTGAAAAAAATATTTTTTTAGAATTTCTGGACTATTTTTTGACGATGGCGTACCTTCATTAGCACGTTTTAACTTTTTCATTCATGCCTCAAATTAACCAATACAAACGTGCGAACACCATACCCTGCATCAAATACATCGCCTCTTGCTCACAAAATTAATATCTATTTACCCGATAATGTACATCATCATACAATGTTGGCAAATCGTCATGGTGACTTGTTGCAATCATAATTAACGCATCGTGACATCTTAAGCAATTTTGCAAACGGCTATTGAGTTTATAGCCTCGAAGAATATATTCCTCTTCGGCAAACATGTCCTCATAGATTTTTCCATGGGTTGTAAACTCCGCAATTCTTTCAGCTTGTTCTGAATCATATCCAGCTTGCATATAAATTTCAATGGCACGTTCCTTGGAAAGCCTAGGATTGTTCAATGTTGAATTGTATAATACCTTTGCTTCAACTCGACTTATGCCTTTGGCCTTTGATAGATTATCATAAACATTCAAACCAATATTGGTCTTGAAAAGCTTGTCGATTATCTGGGCATTGCTACTGATAATATCCACTTCAACCATGTAGTATGGCGTATAATGATTCCTTAGTTGTTTGGAAACTTTGGTGGCGATGTTATACTCACGGTGGTTTTTATATGACTTTTTAAATCCACTCATGTGCCCTGCGATATGCAAACTGGCCATGCCTAACAAATACCATTTGTGGTGTTGTTTTTGGCTTTCCAACGAATACTCAATCAAGCGTAATTTGGAAGTAATGCTGTCATCCTTGCATAAGGTATTCAAAAGCTTTTGCAATTTAACTTCCAATTGGCTCTCTTGTTCTGACGTTGGCTGAAATGATAGATTTCTATAGACATATTCCAATGTATGGCGGAAATACTTTTTGATTGCTCTACTTTTCATCATGATATCCAAATCATTATTCTGAAGAATCCTTCGAGACACTTGCGCAACTGTTATTTCAGCAATTGTAGCAATTGCTTGTATATAATCATCTTTTACCTTGACAGCTAATGCGCTGTACATTTCTATGGATTGAAGTATATTTTCATCCATCATATCTGATTTAACGAGGTCGACAACGTACATAGTTTCAATGAAAAAAACTGCATTTTGGAAGGTGGAATCCCAACGCAAATTTGATAGGAAAGTTTTGCTCAGGCTTCCTTTTCTTATGGCTATGGCTTGCATATTATCCGAAGTATGATATTGCACCAAATCAACCATCTCATAGTATTGGTCGCTATCATGATATTTCTTTTTTTGAACGATTTGACCAACCAAGTCTAACTTTTGACCAAATTCATTGAAATTCAATCTGCCTTGAGTATTTGCATCAATGAATGTTTTAATTATTGTTACCAAATCATCATAGCGCCTGACTTTTCTAATTCTTTCATTCAAATATTCATTGTCACACATTTGTGAAACATAAGCAGCTGCATAGGCTATTAATAAATTCGTACCAAAGCCATTATAATCTTCGTTATCGCCTTGGATGTTGTTTAAAACATATTGAGTATTTTCTTTGAGTTTGGTTGGCTCCATACTTTGCAAATTCATTACCATATCGCTAATGGTGAGTCCCGATGGGATGATAATACCATCGTCTCTATAATCAATTGTTGCAAGAAAACCGTAATCCCGAAGATGCTTGGCCAATTCCTCTGTACCATTATATGTTTGCTGCCTAAGTATTTTTGGTAAGTGTTCAATAACTACAATGGTGTGATTAATTTCACCATCATAAGGTAATCCAGTTAACTGATTTAAAGTATGCTTGTCAAATTCAGTCAAGAATTCGTCATCTGAAATATTTGTTTGTTTGTCAAACCTATCATAAAATATGGCCGCATGATGCACCTTACCTCGAACCCTGCCATATGCTTGAACGATATCGGGAATGTACCGACCATCAGTCATGCTTTTTTCATTGCTTATGATTCCCACACTTGCATCTACTGGGAAATCGTATCCTGTTATGAATTTGGTACTCATTATAAATAAGTCGTTATCCAAATTCAAAACATTACTCATATCCATATTTTCAGCATCCTTGAACATTTGTACTTTAACGGCCAAATGTTTGCCAACCAATGGTTGTGTAGCTATGTCTTCGAATTGCAGAAAGTATTTGTAGACTTTGGCGTCATTAGAAAACAACACCACTTTACGGCCCATGCTTAACTCATTGGATACCCACTCTTGATATTGGCGGTAATGTTGAATGGTAATATCTTTTAGAGGTTCATTCTTTCTTCTTATTTCGATTTGTTGAATGCTATTTCTTAAGCAAATAGGCAAGTCTATAAGATGGTATACGGGTGTTGCTGTTGATAGCGTGAAGAAAATCTCCCAATCATTAAAAACTATGTGATTAAAATCAGACAAAGCTTTGCGATAATCAGCTTCGGCTGCAATATGGCACTCATCGATGAATAACGGAATCTTCTTTATCTGATTAAAAAGGTTTTCATTGGTCTTGGCCATCATTAAAATCTGGTCTGGGGTTGTGTTGAGAATGAAATGTTGATTGCTATCCAACATTTCCGAAACGTTATTCCATCTGTTTCGACTCTTCTCGTAGATAAAAAAGTTATTTGGATTTTCGTTCTGTTGTTCTTTTGATGCTATCATCCCTGTGTAGGGGCTGATGATAATAACGGTTTTGCCTTTAAGATTTAATATGGCACTTGTTCCTCCAATACCGCAAGAGCCTTTGATGATGAGCTTGTGGCGGGAGAAATCTGATATAGCGGATAACGCTTGTGTGTGATTACCGATGAAATCATCGATTTCGATTAATGTAGGTTCCATGTTTGCTGCTTTTTAACATGTGGTCTTATTTGGGCTGGACTGCTGGGAAGCAGCCGCAGGGTCTTTTAAGCCCTGCGCCCAGATGCCTTTCTGTGGCATATAAATAAGTATACAGGATAAACACAAAGAATCAAGTCTATCTTGAAAAAACAGGAAAATATTTTTTTTGAACGTTAATTTTCAATAAGAATTATGAATTAATCATCCGAAGTGAACTTTCCCAGATTATTTTGTGGCAATTAAGCAAAAACAACGATTTTGATAAAATTGATGCTGTTTTGAAGAAATTATTTTGCTCAGCATTTGGCAGGTATTATATAAATAAGATAGGCAGAATGCGGAGCAAATTGTGCAACCAATGAGAGATATATTATAAGATGTTCTGTAGGCTGGAAGCCCTATAAAATAAGCATCATGCCACCTTTGGCTAGAGTAATAAATATGAGAATTGAAAAAATATTTTAAATAAACATTCCATCCAACTTGCATTTACAAAAAACCGTTTGTAATTTTGTCTTAGCTTCAGCCACAAAATAAGGCTGCTGGTTCAAACCCAGATTTATTTTAGAAATAACGAATATTCTTCGGAGCCTGACGGTTCTAAAATAAAATTATTTACCGTTCGGTTTATTTTCAACTTCAATATGGTTAAATAAAGAACATCACTAGGGCTGTAATATTATGCCCCATAATCAACAGTTTACTATTATAACCTTCGTCTAGGTCATCGGCATGTACATTTTCTTTAAATGACTTTGTATAAATTGTATTAGACGGGTCTCGTTATGACCTAAAAAGAATAATTCTCAGCCCCGAAAAAAAAATGAGAAAAGGGGTACGAGGTTATGGTTTCAACCGAAACAGCTAAAAAAATATTAAATAAAAACGGTAAATCTTACACCGAAGAACAAGTGAAGAAAATAAAAGAGCTCTTTGAGCTCTGGGCGAAACAGGAATATAATAATTATAAAAAAAACAAACAACATGAAAAACGTAATAATATATAAAAGAGTAAGTACAGAAGAACAAGCAGAAAATGGGTACAGTCTAGGTGCTCAAGAAGATAAATTAGTTAAATATTGTTCTTTAAGAGGAATCAATATTCTTGAGAAGTTTACAGATGACTTTTCAGCATGGAATGGATTTGACCGTCCATCTTATAATAAACTAAAGGCATTTATAAAGGCAAACAAAGGAAAAGTAGATGGCATTTTATTTACTCAGTGGTCAAGATTTTCAAGAGACAGTAGAGAGTCATATAATGAAATCAAAAGACTCAAAGATTTGGATATTGTACCAAACGCAATTGAACAATGGATAGATTTCACAATACCTGAAAATCAATATTTGTTAGCTTTTTATTTAGCGGCACCACAAGTTGAGAATGATAGACTATCTGATAGAACTAGGGTTGGAATGAATCATGCTTTAAAACAAGGCAGGTGGTTATGGAAGGCACCATATGGATATAAAAACAATAAAGAAACAAAGTTGATTGAAGTTGATGAAAATGCTGCTGAAATTGTTCGAGAATCATTTCAATTATTAGAAACAGGTCTATTTAATGCTGAAGATGTTAGAAGAAAAATGAAGTTTAAAGGACTAACTCTTACAAAACAGGCTTTTTTGACTATGCTTCAAAATGTGTTATATATTGGTAAGATTCACATTCCTGCATTTAAAGATGAAGTTGAAGTGGTTGTAAATGGCCTTCATGAAGGAATCATTGACGAGATAACTTTTGAAAAAGTGCAGTTTGTCTTGAATGGAAAAAAAAAATCCTATAAAGGAATAACAAAGTGTACCGAAACTCCATTAGTGGGCCTGTTATACTGTCCTATTTGTGACAGGCCCATGACTGGCAGTGGTTCTAAAGGTAATGGTGGAATCTATCACTATTATCACTGCCAAAGAAAGTATGGTTGTAAAAATGCAATTTCAGCCAAGGATGCAAATTTAAAATTCACAGAATACATAAGTGGTTTTCAACCTGAGCCAGAAGAAGTTGAGTGTTATAAAATTATTCTTGAAGATGAGTTTAAGACAAGCGGTTCAGATAGAGAAATTGAAAAAGGAAAACTGAAATTAGAAATTAATAGATTAGAGGAAAGCTTAAACAAAGCTGCTGTTAAAAATATTGATGGGGTTATTGATGATAATAGATACCAGAAAGTAAAATCTGAGCTAGAAGATAAAAAAAATGAGATGGCTGTTAAGCTTATCGGTCTTAACACATTAGCACCAGAGTTCAGTACTTATATTATAAATTCAACAATGCTGATATCTAATTTGAGTGGATTTTATCAAAATTCAACATCCGATATTCAAAAAAAGATAGCTGGTTCGATATTCACTGATAAAATATACTTTGAAAATAATAATTATCGAACCACGAAATTGAATGAGGCTATCGAGCTGATAGAGGCTATGGGTAAGGGTTTAAATAAAAACTGCCTCACAAAAAATGTGAAGCAGTCTAGTGTGGCTCCCCAATCAGGACTTGAACCTGAGACCCTCTGATTAACAGTCAGATGCTCTAACCAACTGAGCTATTGAGGAATTTCCCGTTTCAGATTTCTCGTTAACGGGCAGCAAAAATAGGGAAAAATGTATTTAAACAAAATTTAGAGTAAAAAATATCCTACCAATTTAAAAATCCACCCGCCTGAATACCCAAATAAATGCCATCTGGGCGGGTTTCTATGGGGTAAGTTTTTAGGTAATAGCCTTCTCCACTTGAGTTTCGGCCGTTTTCGAGCTTAAATCGGTAACGATGCAGCGGACAAACAATATTTCCTGTAGCATCTACAAATCCATTGGCCATAACCCCACCTGCATGCGGACATTTATGGGCACATGCATAAACAGTTCCCTCAAATTCTGATAATGTGATGGTTTTGCCGGCAACTTCCATGATGGCCAAACGATTTGTTTGCCAGGGAATGGTTTCTGCGTTTTCGGCTATTTTATGCCAGTGATACTTCTTTTCCGACATAACAGTACTTAATAAAGCATGGTTTTATAGGGGTAGCGTACCTTATACTGGGCCCGAATCCTATCTAACATCATTTCCCTTAACTCGTCTATATTTTGCTTCTCTATGGCTGAAACAAACACACAATTATTTTCAGTTGCGTGATTCCATTTATCTTTTAAATCCTGTAGTAATTCCTGCTTCACATGGTCTTCCAACCAATCATCAAAGGTTCTTTCTTCGTACATGTCCATTTTATTAAACACCGTAAGGATTGGCTTTTCAAAGGCTTTCAGCTCTTGCAGGGTTTTGTTTACCACACCAATTTGTTCTTCGTATTGAGGATGAGAGATATCCACTACGTGCAAAAGAATATCCGCTTCACGCACTTCATCCAATGTGCTTTTAAAACTCTCTACCAGGTGATGGGGCAACTTTCTGATAAAACCAACAGTATCGCTCAATAAAAAAGGCGTATTCTCAAAAACTACTTTTCGGGTAGTAGTATCCAGGGTTGCAAACAATTTGTTTTCTGCAAACACATCACTTTTGCTCAAAAGAGTCATTATGGTACTCTTGCCCACGTTGGTATATCCTACCAATGCCACTCGTATAAATTCACCCCTTTCTTTGCGCTGTGTAAATGCCTGTTTATCGATCTCGCCTAAACGCTTACGCAATAATGAGATCTTATCTTTAATGATACGTCGGTCTGTCTCAATTTCTGTTTCCCCGGGGCCCCTGGAACCAATTCCGCCACCCTGGCGTTCTAAGTGCGTCCACATCCCTTTTAAACGGGGCAGTAAGTATTGATATTGAGCCAGTTCTACTTGAACTTTTGCCTGGGATGTACGGGCTCTGGAAGCAAAAATATCCAGGATTAGATCGCTTCGATCGATAATTTTTACACCTACTTCCTTTTCGATATTTAATAATTGTGATCCGGTTAATTCATCATCAAAAATAACCAGCGTAACATTTTTACCTCTGCAATAATCTTTTATTTCTTCTAGTTTACCCTTTCCCACAAAGGTTTTGCTATCTGGGCGTGGTAAACGTTGTGTAAATCTTTTGATGGTAGTAGCACCTGCAGTTTCTGCCAAAAATGCCAATTCATCAAGGTACTCTGTTACCTGTTCCTGTGTTTGTTCTTGCTGAACCAGTCCTACTAAAACGGCTGTCTCTACTCCGGTATACGCTTGTTTTTTCTCAATCAACTTGTAAACTATTTTGGCAAAGGTAACTTTTAAATGGGCTGCTATAAAAAACAAAAGAGGCCCAAAAGCCTCTTTTCTAAATATAGGTATGAGCGTTTATAAACCGCTGATAGTTAATCCAAATGAAACCCTATTCATTACTGGGCCAGTTCCATCTTTTAAAACGCCAAGAATATAATAACCCGCATCAAGTGAAATGATACCATATCCAATCCTACCAGTTAAGGCAAGTGAAGTAGAATTCACAAAACGCTTATCCACTTCTTTTTGAATATAAGTAGCACCATAAACAGAGGTATTGCTCTTGGTTTCAAGGTTTTTAGCTTTGGTATACGATTTTAAAAGTGTACCCACTTTTACACCTGCTGCAAACTTCCAAGACTTCATTGGGTTCTCTGGATCAGAAAAATACCTCAATTCAACTGGAATTTCGGCTGTGGTAGATACCAATTTAAATTTCTTAAAATGGTCGGTACTATCTGTATTGGTAAATGGCAATTTAGTTGTGTTCGACTTCAGGTTCACGTAAGTATTATTGAAGAACATATTGCTAGATCCAAAACCAATTCCAAGACCCAAACTATAATGTGGATTGGTTTTAAAAGGTTTGTCGAGCATGAAATAGAAATTAAAGTGCCTACTAAACCCACTTGTACGCACGCTATCTGGTTTGCCAGTCCATGAATCTGACCCATATTGAATCATAAAATGATCAGCTGGGCGGCTAGACAGGTCAATCTTAGTCCAGTCTTTCTTTGGTTTAGTAGGATTTAAGCTTTGTGCTTGTATAAAAAGAGCACCAGTTATTCCTAAAAGCAGTAATAGAGATTTTTTCATTTGTTTCAGTTAATGACGCGTTTCCGCACTACAAGCCGCAAAAATAGTAGAAATGAGGGCATGGGTAGGTTAAAAATTAGTCAAAAGATATTCATTTTGTAATTTAATACGTTATGTACGGGGAAATGTAGGGTATTTTTATAATTTGCAAGCAAACACATAGTAAAAAGGGATAGATGAAGAATGATTTTTTAATTGGGAAACGGATACTTATTGCAGAAGACGATTTTGTGAATCAGAGGTTAATTGCTCATTCTATTCAAAGTACAGGTGCCAGTTTTGATATTGTAGGAAACGGCAAAGAAGTGATTGAACACTTAAATCTGGGCAATTACGACCTTATTTTGATGGATATTAATATGCCTGAGATGGATGGTGTGGAAGCTGCCAAATACATCAGAAATACTATGAAAATCAAAACACCCATCATATCCATGACAGGGTGGAGCAATAAAGAAGATATCCTAAAATTTGAGAGAGCTGGAATGAATGGAACTTTGTCAAAACCTTTTGGACTCGATATACTTTACAAAACCTTACACGATAACCTGATTTTAATAAATCATGGAGAAATCAAAGTGGAAGAAACAGAATTAGAAAAAATGGAAGAAGCGGAAGAAGAAATCATTGATAATACAGTACCCACCATTGATCTTTCATTGTTGAATGAATTATCAGAAAGCGATTCTGAATACAAGAAGACGATCATTCATATGTTTCTAGATTCTATGCCTGAAACTATCAGGCAAATTGAAGAAGCATATGATGCTAAAAATTACGAAGCGCTGGCAAAAGCGGCACACTATGCAAAGTCTTCACTTTCTGTAATCAATGTGGAAGACCTTCGGGTTTTAGTGGCCAGGTTAGAATTGAATTGCAAAAAGATGGAAAACTTACACGAGCTAAAAAGACTGGTGAGAACCGTTAAAGTGAAATACGATTTAGTAGTTCAAATATTAAATGAAGAACTTAGGTAAGTTTAAAATCTATACTGCCATCCAATGCTAAACAGATATTGATTTCCTTTTACCCCTGGTAGATATTCCTGATTAAACCAAGCGGTACTTGCATTGAAAATATTGTGGTAATTAATTTTCTTCTTGTAATCAACACCCACTTTAAAGCTATTTAGTAAAGCAGTATTGATTAATCCCACATTGTATTTGTCATCGGGAGAAATACCATAACCTATATTTCCACCTATATAATCATCGGCACCTCCAAAGAAATGTCTGCCAGAAATATTATAGGAGACTGAAACCTGTTTCACAAAATCGCTTGGAGTTATATAAGTTCTGGCACCTAATAACCAGCTGCTTACATATTTTCCAATATAACCGGTATAAATCCAGGTAGGTGTTCCACTAAATTTTAAATACCTAAATCCTAATTCGGCTTCAAAGCTTTTTGGAAGATTAGCGTACAGAGAAAAACCAGCGCGATAATGTGGGAAAATGCCGGAATTATCTGAGATTCCAAAATTCATATAACCGTAAAATGTTTTACTGAAATGCGGGTAGGCATCTATTTCGAATTGTGTAGCAGAGGTCTGAAAACGATTGGCATAATTAAATCTTCCTATAACGGTTCCAATTCCTGTAGCCCTGCTATAATCGATAGCCAGTAAATGCCAGGGGTCTGCAAATTGTTTATCAAATACATTATAATCGTAAGAGACACCTATTTTATTTTTTATAGATTCATCCTTAATTCTGCTTTCAAGCGATCGAGCGGCAGCATTGTTATTATCTTTTTTAAGAATAGCAGCAGTAATGGCCGCAGCTCCAGCATAATCTTTTAAAGAGGCCAGTGCTTTAGCTTTTCTAAGTAAAAGATCATTTGACCCAGTATCATATTTTAAACCGGCATCACAAACGGCAATTGTTTCCTTATAATGATCGTTCCAATAAAGTAGATCCGCATAGGCAACAGATGCATCAGTATAAGAAGGGTTAGTAGTAATCGCAGATTCGAAAAGTGTTTTTGCACTATCGTATTGGTTCGTCCAGGTATACAATCTTCCTAAAAAGATCTTGATATCAGCATAGTTAGGACTCATTTCAAGTGCTTTTTTGCAATAGAGCTTTGCTTGCGAATAATTCTTATTATCAAAAGCGGCAGCCCTTGCTGCTTGAAATAATCCGTCTGATGTACTTGTGTCGGGCACTGCTTTTAAATCCTGAGCGGAACTTACAGAAGTAAGTAAGGCGAAATAAATTGCTAAAAAAAGAAAACGGCCATTCTTAAACATTTGATCAGTTTTACTGAGATAAAGATACTATTCATAACTATATCATGTATCATTAACAAAGCATATATATGCGGATGCTTAGTTCGGCCTATCTTTACAGCAATAGATTAGTAATTAAATAATAAGCATTTTGAATTTTAATGAATTTGGGCTCGACGAAAGATTGATGGAAGGCATTGATGCCATGGGTTATACTACCGCTACACCGGTTCAGGAAATGGTGATGCAACCCATTTTAGATGGGAAGGACCTGATTGTAAGTGCGCAAACAGGTACTGGTAAAACGGCTGCTTTTCTTTTGCCGTTAATGAATAAGCTAATTACCATTCCACATGATGCACACCATATTAATGCAATGGTGATTGTTCCCACACGTGAACTGGCCGTGCAAATTGCACAAGCCATGGAAGGTATTTCATACTTTACATCAATCAGTTCTATTGCAGTGTATGGTGGTGGCGATGGCAATTCTTTTGCCATTGAAAAAAAGGCATTGAGTGTAGGATGCGATGTGGTGATTTGTACACCAGGAAGAATGATTGCACATTTAAATATGGGATATGTAAAACTGCAAGGTTTAAAATATTTGATATTGGATGAAGCAGATAGAATGTTAGATATGGGTTTTCATGATGATCTGATGAAGATCATTTCTTTTCTTCCAAAGCACCGACAGAATTTATTGTTTTCTGCTACCATGCCCATGAAGATGAGAGAAATGGCAAGAAAGATACTGGTAAACCCAGTGGAGATCAATATTGCTATTTCAAAACCACCAGAGAAGATTGTGCAGGAAGCATTTATCGTGTATGAACCACAGAAGATTCCTTTGGTTAAATATATTTTGCGTTTAAAAGATTTTCAAAGTGTGATCGTGTTTTGTTCGAAGAAGCAAAATGTAAAGCAATTAACACAGGAGCTGAAGCGTGCAAAATTATCGGTTGAAGAAATTCATTCCGATTTAGATCAAACCAAACGCGAACAGGTATTACTCGATTTTAGAAATAAGAAATTAAAAGTATTGGTGGCTACTGATATCTTGAGCAGGGGTATCGACATTGAAGATATAGATTTGGTAATCAATTTCGACGTACCCAATGATGGCGAAGATTATGTGCATAGAATAGGTAGAACAGCTCGTGCATCTAATGAAGGCACTGCTTATACATTTGTGAGCGAGAAAGAGCAGCAGAAATTTGCAGCCATTGAAACACTTTTAGAAAAATCAGTCACCAAGGCACAAGTGCCCGTACAATTTGGAGAAACACCTGCGTATAACCCAAGGCCAGCAAGAACTGGAGGTAGTGGTGGCGGTGGAGGGCAGAGAAGGTTTAAAGGTCCACCAAGAGGTGGAAACCGTCATTAATAAACGAAGGGAAAATTGGCGAATTTATAACAAGCATTTTTAAGATGCTTGTTAATTTATTTTCTTTCCTGTTTTATCGATATAAATCCATTCACTGGCATTTCTATCTCCAATACTTCCTTTTTCGCCTTTTATTTGAACATAGGCTTTGCCATGATCAAAATTTTCTCCATCAATAAATTTTAGAGGGATGACTATTTTCCCTGTTTTATCTATATAGCCATATTTATCATTGAAGCTAACTGGTCCTAATCCTTCTGTAAACTCATAGGTATTGTCGTATTTTAAAGAAATCACTATTTTATCAGTCTTATCAATAAAACCCCATTTCCCTTTTTTGCTTTGAAAATTCTCTTGAGCTTAGGTACAGATTGTTAGCAGGCATAGTGTAAAAGAAATGATTGTTGATTTCATTTATAAAATTTAGTGATTCAAACCTAAAAGAACTTTCGGCTTAAAACAATACCCAATCTAGGGTATAAAAAGTTTAAAATACTTGGTTATGTTTATGATTGCTTATAAAAATGTAATTAAAATAACATGAAATACCTTTTCATTTTTTTCACCATCAGTATGTTTGCCTGCAATAGTGATCACAAACAAAAACCGGAAATTTTAAATCAACCCTTTCCATTGAGAAAAGGAAATCAATGGGTATATGAAGCCAATATAAAATACCATCAACGAGAAACCGATTCCCTGATTGAACAGAAATTAGAATGGACGATGGAAGTGGTCGACACTATTCATCATGGAACATTAATTGCTGATATTATAAAAGGATTTCCTACTGATTTAGTTTGGTATGAAGGAAAAGCAGAAAGGGGGAATTATGTTTTAATGCAAGACAGCAATAAAATATACTTCAACAGTTTTGATCAAATAGATAGTTTAAAAGCAAGGTTGCGAAATCCGAAAGACTCATTAATGGATCTTAGAAATAGCCAGGAAATATTATTCGATTTTCCATTGACGAAAGGGAAGACATGGGGTGCGGATCCAGAAATGCCACAACGGGAAGATAGTATGTATGCTTGGGTGGTAAAAAAAGCAGGAACAGACACAAGTGCTGCAGCAATAAATTATATGACCAATCCCGACCATAGTATTTTTCAGTTTCAGCAGAATATAGGCATCACTGGATATTACTTTGAGCATCATGGAACAGTTATGGAATTAAGTATGCGACTAATCAAAAAGGTTTTGCATGAGTAAAGTATCGGCGATTAGTTCTAGCTAAATACAGAATTTGGGGTAAAAGTTGCTAGTGATCTGAATTCTTGTTTGGAAAATCTGATGAAATGGCTATTTTTGCCACCCTTCACCCAAGAAATAGTTCTGTTCAGGTAGTTGAATAGTTTTTGACATAGACGAAGAATTTGAAAACAACTCGTTTGTTTTCGGGCCTATAGCTCAGTTGGTTAGAGCACCTGACTCATAATCAGGGGGTCACAGGATCATGCCCTGTTGGGCCCACTTGACAATCAAGCACTTACGAAGATTTACTTTGTAGGTGCTTTTTTATTTCGAAGCAATTTCGAAGCAAATAATGTTAAATGATGATAAATTTTACATTTTAATGAAAAGGGACATCAAGATTTTTTTCTACTACTAACGTAGGGATGAATATAAATTCCTTTTACCGATAACTTCCACCTACCCCCTCCCTTTGATTTTTGGCATTCTTGATTTTTAACGAATAGTACCTAGTATTAAATAGCTATAAAATTTACAATATCCATCATCGTATGTGGAACAGTCAATGGTTGAGTCTCTCCCCTTGAACTTCTCCTCAAGATTGGTCATCGGGCACCGCCCCCATCACTTTATTGATGGAGCTCAAATTGGTGCCTTTTCAAACATTTTTTAAACCAAAAAAATTAAACAAAATGGTCACAGTAATCGGTTATGCCGTACGCCAAAGAAAAGACGGCACTACATTCATTGCATTGGAACTCTCAGGAGGATTAGAAATGCAACAAAGCCAGACAACTGGCAATTTTTATGCAACTACTAAACGTTGTTCTATTCCATCAACTTTCGACGAGAATTTCGCTAAGATGATGGTAGGAGAGAAGATTGAAGGAGATGTGGTACGTGTGGAAGCGGATCCCTATGAGTATGTTAATCAACGTACTGGGGAGATTTTGATTTTGCAACACAGTTTTGCATATCGTCCTAAAGGATCTGTTGAACTGATTGGGAATACGCAAGTAAGCGATTTAAAATTAGCGTAATCTTCTTCGGTTTAGTAAATGCCAGGGTTGGTAACAGAAATGTTATCAGCCCTTTTTTATTTTTTTTAAACTTTTAAAATTTTAACATTATGCGTTTAGAATCCGCTACAAGAAAAAAGGTGAAGCTTAGACTTAATATTGCTTCTCCTTCAGGCTTCGGAAAAACTTATGGAGCTCTTCTAATTGCTTACGGAATGACAGGAAAATGGGAGACAATATCTGTTATTGATAGTGAAAACGATTCAGCATCCTTATACGCCCACCTAGGAAGTTTTAAGACACTTCGTTTAGATCCACCATTTACACCCCAGAGATACATGGAAGCCATCAAAATCTGCGAGAAAGCAGGAACTGAAGTCATTATAATAGACTCAATTACTCACCTCTGGAAAGGGGAAGGTGGAATTTTAGAATATCAGAGTTCTTTAGGTGGTAAGTATCAAGACTGGGCTAAAGCAACTCCTATTTATCAAAAATGGTTAAATGCTATTCTGCAATCTTCCTGCCATGTTATTACTACCAATCGAAAGAAACAAGGCTATAATATGATAACTGAGGGTAATAAAACCAAAGTTGAAAAAGCTGGACTGGAAGATGAAATAAGAAGTGGGTACGAATATGAAATGGCTATTGCATTAGAAATCATTAACGAAAACCATTTAACAAAAGCAAGTAAGGATCGTACTGGTCTATTTGCAAACAAGCCTGAATTTGTAATTACTGAGAACACTGGAAAGCAAATATTGGACTGGTGTAATGAAGGGGAAGTTGTTATAAAGGATCAAATCTTTGAACGTATCAATGATTGCAAAAGCCTTGACGAGTTACTTAAGCTCTTTTATCAAAATAAGATTGAAGATGAAGCAACTCTTACTGCATTCACTCAAAAGAAAACAGAATTAGGACAACCTCCAATTCCAGCAACATTAATCAAACAAAAATTCTCGTCAAATGGAATACATTAATGCAATAGAAACCATTCCCTACGTTCCAGAAATTATTATTCCTGAGGAGTCGATTGCAGAAAAACATTTCATTACGGCCAACACCATTGCTGGGAATCTGATTGAAATGAAAGAACATCACTTAATTCCAGTTTTCAGTAAAGACAATGAACCAACAATTAGCCATACAGATTTTATTGAAACTGTTCTAGAATTAACTGCTGATATTTACAGTGGAGAACACATTTTAAAGCCTATTGTAAGGCTATCACATCCAATCAAAGGAAGAGTGCCAGAAGCCAAAAATAAGGCTGCAAATGAGCTATTTGAGTGGGAGAAAACCATTTACTATGAACGTATGGCTTTTGCAATTGAAATACCTAGTATTCAGGCTGAAGTAGATGGGAATATTCTTTCTTTAACTGTTGGAGGTGTGAAGTCTTATAGCTTGGATAATCTATATAGTAAAACACAATCAGACCAGCATTTTAAAATATACATAGGATTTAAAAACAAAGTGTGCTGCAATATGTGTGTATGGACAGATGGCTTTATGGGAGATGTTAAGGTTAAAAACCTAGAACAATTGAGTGCTATCATAAGCACACTGCTTCGAAGTTATAACAGTAGCTATCATCTATACCATTTGGAACAATTGACTAAATATTCCATCACAGAACAACAATTTGCACAACTCATTGGTAGATGCAGAATGTATCCACATTTACCAAATTCAATTAAGGCAGATTTGCCTCCATTATTATTTGGCGATCAAATGATGGCAAGTGTAGTGAAAGACTTTTATAGGGATGAAAGTTTCTGTAGAGACGCAAATGGTAACATCAATTTATGGAAGTTGTACAATCTGTTTACAGGAGCAAATAAGAGCAGCTACATTGATTCCTTTTTGGACAGAAGTGTAAATGCGTATTATTTGGTTGAACAAATAAGATACGGATTGGAGAGCAGAAATAACAGTTGGTATTTGAATTAATAAAAAACCACCTCCAACAAAAGAGGTGGTTTCTATTTTCATATTCCCCCCGGAATAGATTTAGTTTAATGCTTCGCTAAATACGTTATTTCAGACTGAGTTAATACACGATTGTAAATTCTTATATCATCAAATTGACCTATAAATTGACCTGTAGGTGTTCCGTTTGGAGCAAAAGAAGTTCCAAATCCAGAATTGCTATAGAAAGCACAATATCCATTACTAGGTCTTACATTTTGAATATTAGTTACTAAACCTACATGAACAAGTTTACCATCTAAATACAATGAAGGAATATGTGCATTATAAACTA
Source organism: Bacteroidota bacterium (assembly GCA_025363385.1). GTDB lineage: Bacteria > Bacteroidota > Bacteroidia > Chitinophagales > Chitinophagaceae > Sediminibacterium. The sequence continues at coordinate 16,991 of JANYEA010000096.1, forward strand.
TGATAATATTATGCCATCCAGTAATTTTAGTAGCATATACTAATGGAGATGCTATAAACATTTGCGTATGTTCAATTACTTGAATTTGGTTAGTCCCAACATTTAAACCAACTCCCGCATTTAAAGTAGGGTCTCCCCAACTTACACCATGTGTAGGATGGATTATTGATTGTGTACCATATCCCTCTAATCCTGAAATTCCTTCAGGTTTAATTAAATCCAATGATTTCGGATTTACCCAAACACTTATAGAAAATGTATTTGTAACATTTTGTATTGCACTATTTGTTCTAACAAATTGATTAACAGAAGTTAGATTGATAGCACTAGTTTTATTTCCAAACCTATCTTTTGTAAAAGAGGTACCATTTATTGATCCATTATACCCAATTCCACTTACATCATTTGCGTTTCCAGTAAATGGATAATAGGCAACAAGCCCCGAATTTAATGAAACAGTAGAAAGAGATGTTTCTGAGAAACTTTGATATAGTAATGATGTACTTTGTTTCAGGTTATTAGAACTTGAAGTATCAATTTTCTTTTGACAAGATGATACAATCAAACCAAAAACAGTAAGAAAGATTAAGTTATGTTTTTTCATATTTAAATTTTAATGTGTAGCTAAAAAGGTGATTTCTGAATCAGTTAATATTCTATTATAAATTCTAATGTCATCTAAATACCCACCCCATGCGTCATAAGAAGGATGATTATTTCTTCCAATATTCAATGTTAACCCATTGTAAGGAATAGTATTTATTGATGCACCTTGAGTACTATTAATAATCTTTCCGTTTAAATATAATTTCGACAAACCTGTTGAATCACATTCATAAACTAAATGTGACCAAACTAAACTTGGTAGTATAGTTGGCACATCAGAAATTCCACCCGTGCCGATATCATTAATAAAACCACAGCTAACTGTTCTGGGGTTGTTTGATGAACCAGTTGAGGATAAATAATATCCACCATTTCCAGTGCCTTGAAAATCAAGCATTCTTGGGTTAATGTATCCCCCATTCATATAGAACCAAACAGAAACTGAAATATTCTTTTGAACTTTAATTGTAGGCCCAGATCCACAGTCGATATAGGAGTTATTGTTTCCAGCAAAACTATAAGCACTATTTGGGTTACCAAATCGGTCAGCAGTTAATGTAACTCCAATAGTTGTTCCATGATTACTATTTCCACTACTATCATTTGCATTACCTGTGAATGGGTAATAAGCAACTAAACCAGTTGAAATTGTTGTAGGTACGACAGATAATTGTGCCAGGATTTCATTTAACAATTTTAAAAGATCTAAATACTGTTGGTTTAAAACAACGAGTTGATTATTGATGACAGTAATATTTGTATTATTTACTGTGATTTGTGTTGTTAGAATTGATATTTGATTCTGAATCACAACAATTTGTGTCTTTATAGAATCTACCCTTAATGAAAGGCTTGTGATATTCGCATTAGAAGCGGCTAAGGCTTTAGATAAAGAATCAGTGGTTTTTTGAAGAGCAGAAACAGACGTTTTAAGGGCTTGGATATCCCCAGAGCTATTATCCGATTGTTTTTGACAAGAGATAGAAAAGATTATTAGGCAAGAAAAAAAGATACAGACTAAATTGAAATTCCTTTTCATAATACATCATTTTAAACAAATGTTATAAAAAGGAGCAGTCGAGTTGTATTTATAGGATAACTATTAATAGAAGAAATAGGATATTTGATTTAATTGTTCGATTCAATTTATTATCTGTGTAAATCAATGATTTTTAAATTAGTATATTTTGTTATAACTTAATATATTTCTTAATAGATTGACTTTATTTTAATTCTCTTTAAAATAAACATGAAATTGTTTAAATGAAATCTTTTTCAAAACTGTTTGTTCTGTTTTTACTCTTTTCTTATAAGCTTGATGCACAAACTTATAAGGTGCCGAAATCTGAATTTCTCAATTTTTTAGTTCATACTGATTCCTCGGTTTCAGACATCACTAATATGGATCCACATACACCTCTTTTGCCAATCAAAGAAACTAAGCTTGAAAATCATAGGCATAAATTAATTAAGAATAATACTGGTCTTTATGCTCTGATTGATCAAACAGGGAGGGTTTATAAAGTTAATAATGAAACTAAGGATGCACTTGAATTTATAAGGTTTGACTCAACATATTATTGGGGTTATAATGGTTCATCAATAGACTTTTCATATAATGATACATTATTTTCATTTGGCGGTGGTGGCTTTTGGAGAATAAATGGGCAGCTTCGCTATTATAGCAAAGTTTTTAATGAATGGAACATATCACCCATTTCAGAGGAAATACCAACATATGATTATATCAATTATTTAAATCCTACATCATCAAGTTTATTTTATATACAAAAGCCATTTGACGATGCTGTAACTGGCAAAAATTTATATGATTGGAGGGCTATCCGTTTAAATCTAAAATCAAAAAACAATATTATCCTTGGTCAATTTTCACCTCCCTTATTGGATATACTCAAAAATTATAGAGTAATAAATAAAATCAATTTACCCTCATTAGATGGGATACTCGTTTTTTTTACATTCGAAAATATTCTCTTATTAAACTTTACTGATAATACTGTTTATAAACTAAATAACCATACCATTAAAGATTTGATTTTAGGCAATTCCAATAAAACTCAAATTCGGAATACTTTTGAAGTTGGAGATTCTGTTTATTACACTTTATCAAATGACAGTAGTAATAGATTAAATTCATTCAAAATTTCAATAGACGATTTTACTAAAGAACCATTTCCAGTATATGATCAAATACCTGTTTCAAAATACAGCACCTCGGTATTTGCAGCTATAGTATTAATTATAGTTCCTTTTGTCGTTTGGTTTAGTTTCAAAAAGAGAATGAAAACAGATATTTATTCCTTATCAGAAAGCACAATTGTTGTCAACGAGAATCAAAACGAATTTAGCATAATTGAAAAAAATCTAATAGAACAAATAATTTACCATAATGAAAAGGGGAGCTATTTAAGTGGTGATCAATTGAATAATATTTTAGGGGTAAGTAAGAAAAGTTTGGAAACGCAAAAAAAAGTTCGTGGAGACACCATCAACAGAATCAATTATAAATTCAAAATTCTATTTGAAAAAGAATTTGATTTAATTGAAAGAAATCGCTCAGAAAATGATCGAAGATTTTACAATTATATTATCAGTAGCGAGAATTCTAATCTTTTTAAATTGCGTTATAAGAAATAAGTTTCTATTGTGCAATTAAAGTCCATTTTGTATATTTAGTTAAAACGAATATCAAACTAAATATTAAAATATTTTGGAATTTTAAATCATTTATGAAATTCTCTGAAAATATAATATTCCTAAAATCTTTCTACGAACAATATCAACTTTCTAGTAAGTTTGAAAAAGATTGCATTTATTTAGAAAACGCTTTTAACGAAATAAATAAAATATGGTATGAAAACCTCTACCAAATAAAAGAAGTAAAATATTTAATGATTGCAGAAGCGCCTCTATGGGGGAAGGGAAAAAAATATATTTACAATCCTGATATTAGAAATTCTCAATTTTTCTATAGAAGTGATTTGAGTGATATCTTGAAAATACACATTTCCAATAAACGTGATTTTATAAATATTTGCAATGAAATTGGATTGCTAGTTGTGGATATTTCGCCGTTTGCACTAAATCCATTAGATACAATAATTAATTATCGCACACTATCCACAACTCAATATAATCTATTAGTTACAAAGACAATACCCACTTATTTTGAGAGAAAAATAAATGCAATAGCTGAAAAGAAATCTGATAAAATAAAAATATTTTTTCGATATGCAAGAGTAAATAATAACTTTGTAGAACTCGTTTCTCAAGTCAATTAAAAATTATTTTCTAAGTAGATTATAAAACATTTCTAAATATATCTAGCATGAAAATAGAGATAGTTTCAATTACCAATTAATATGAAAAATATTTAATTTGAATTATAAATTTTATTAATTTCAATAGTGGTACAAAATGATGATAAACTACTATGGCAAGAGCTGAGAAACTAACCTGATGCTAACAAAAAAAAATTTATAAAAGCATAGCTAGATATTGTAATATAATGTGTGTATGCTACTTTCTGCATCGGTTCGATTAGGATGTTCAGTTTTTTGTTTTGGTTCATTACTTCAACAACATATTTTCAAATAGAAATTTAAATCGGGCTGAACAAACCATGAGTTGCAGACCATCATAAATTCTGACTTATATGAACAAGAGGATTGACCACCTCTTAAAAATAATATTATGACTAAAACTGTTTACATCTTAGGTGCCGGGTTTTCAATTGATGCGGGAGCACCGTCTCAGGAAAAGTTAGTAGAAAAAATTTTTGAAATTCATACCTCAAATCCAAACACTTTTAAATCAGGCACAGTTGATCGATTTAAAGATTTTTTGACAAATACTCTCGATATTCCAGAGGCTTTACAAAGCAAGATTCCGTTTGAAGATATATTTACACCATTAGATAAATGCTTGCTTGAGAATCTATCATTTAGAAACTTAAGTATTTATCAAGTAAAAAAAACAAGAGATTTAATTTACTATCTAATTGGAAGGACATTACAACACATTCTCTTAAATTCCGATAAAGGGTATATAGATAGATTTGCAACTTTTTTAGTAGATGAATGTCAAAAGCGGAAAGGCAATAACTATCCTAATCTTGATAATGTTAGTGTTATTACAACAAACTGGGATATTCTCCTAGACACATCAATTCAAACTCAAATCGATGCAAGACATTACCTAAATGCTGTGGTAGATTATTGCTGCTATATTAGTTCTTATCAAAAAGATGATAATAGAGTTAAGCCAGGGTTAGAAGTCTTAGGTAGAGGTGGCTTTAATGTCAAATTAATTAAGTTACATGGTTCTCTTAATTGGCTTCAATGCCCAAGATGCCAAAGGGTATATGTCGATATTGATGATAAAATTGCAATAAATCAATTCACAAACCCTATAAATTGTCGCCATTGTGATGAAAATTTCAAAAAGCAGACATCCCATAAGCTAACTTCCAATATCATTATGCCAACCTTTCTGAAAAATTTATCAAATCCACAGTATAAATTAATCTGGCAAAATGCTGGGGTTGAACTTTCTGAAGCCAATAAAATTATTTTCATTGGATATTCTCTACCTCAAGCAGACTTTGAAATGCGTCAGCTGCTTTCAAGAATGGTAAGAAAAGACGCAGAAATAGCAGTCGTAGGTTATTCCAATGACCCTAAAACTGATAAGAACTTTCAAGAACTTGAGAATAGATATAAAGTTTTCTTTGGTGATAGATTTAAATTACCAGTATTGAATTTAGGAGCGAAAAAATTTATTGAAGAAAAATTTAAATAATGAAACTTACAAAAGAAGATAGAATCAGAACAATATATGGAAGAGGAAGACATGTTGTAATTAATGGGGCTGGAGCAAGTATCGCGTCAAAAATTAGAAAATCTGTAATGAGTGTGATAAAGCCTCCTTCAAAGAATAATTTTATTGATGTTCTTAAGATAAATGATATCGTTGATTCTGCCCAAAGGAGCTAAAGGCATTTAATTTTGAAGTATTGTATCCAAATCTTTAATTATGGAAAATAGTTTTGAAGAATATCTCAATAAATATCGTGATGAATTGGTAATTCTATTGCATAAAAGTCAAGATCAATTTGAAAAACAACTATCATATATAAGTGCTGGAAGTTTGACTTTGTCAGTAGGTTTTATTAAAGATGTTGTAAAAAACATTGGATCAGCAAAATATAAGTGGCTACTTCAATTTGGTTGGATATTATTGGCTTTGACACTTCTAGTTAATTGTATTTCGCATATAATATCTGCAAGTAAACATAATAAAACAATTGATGAGATTAATAATGAATTGAATGGTAATGACACATACGATCATAATCAAATCAAAATAAGGTACAAACAAATTGAATTTTTAAACTGGGCTACAATTGGATTAATGATTGTAGGGATCTTACTTATTATTTTATTTGTTTCATCAAACTTATAACATGCGAAAAAATCAGACATCAAGGAAATTTCTGTTTATGATTAATTTTTCAACCGGAAAAAAAGGAACTCAGCCATCTACACCAAGGCCAAAACCTAAACCAAAAAATAAGTTTAAATAAATTTTGTATGAAGAATAAAAAACAGGATGAACCAAGACCTAAGCAAATAGAAAACATAAGTAAAGCTAAGAATACTGTCAAATTTGAAGGTAAATTTGGTTCAGTTGCTTCATCACCAAAGCCAAAACCGATAAGTAGCAACTTATCAAAAAAATAGATATCTATTATGTAATATATATACATAGAGGTAAAAAATCAAACATTTTCCCATATTAACACTCATCTTGATGACAGCATTTTTTGCGCCTATACTATCTTTAATTGGTGTTTTTGTTGGTTGGGGATTAACTCAGCTAACAAACTATTTCAATATTTATCTCAATGACAGACGGACGTTGAGAGAAACACTTTACTTTTTATTAGAAATGCAACATCAAATTGAAACTATTAAATCAATAGATGAAGGAGCTAATTCATATTTACAAACTCTAAATTTATCTATCCCAAATTTTACATCAAGCCAAGAAGAATACGACCAAGTACTTCATGTTTTTAGAAAAATGATTATAGACTTTCACAACCCACGAATCCAAATAGAACTCCAGGAGTTAAATGAAAGTTATGACAATTGTTTACTGAAACTTGCCTCCGTTGACCCAATTAGTGCATTCAGACTAAAAGGTAAAAATAAAATCATTTCATACTTAAATCAATGGAATAATTATGCATCAGAAACTATTCTATCTAATTTAAATGTTAATGCTGATCCAAAAGCTATTGAACTTTCAAATGAATTGATACCTCAGGTAGAGAATGGATTAATAAACGAAACATTTTAAGATTTGCAAGAAATAATATGCTTGATAGCAAAACGCGCTGGAAGAAAAACTAAATTGGAATTCGAAAAGCGAATCATTAATTCTCAAGCAGAAAATAAAACCGTATTTGACAAAAGAATTAAAAAGTATGCTGAAGAAGTAGTAATCCCTGCAATTAAAAAAACACAAAACAATGAAAGTAACTTTTGATTCGAATGTCTGAATAAAAGTGACATGTTGAGGTAATTAGAGTCAAATTTAAATCTTAATAATTCTAAGAAATAAAATGGAAATCGAACAAAAGTCAATAAAACTTATTCAAACAGGTGCGGAAGTATTTGGTGGTGCTATTGGTAGTGCAATTGGATTAATTGGCGGACCAGCAGGTGCTATTGGAGGAAATGTTGCAGGTATAATTATTGCAAAAGGCCTTAATGAGTTAGCAAACAGATATCTTTCAAATAGAGAGCAAGCTCGAACTGGTGCAGCAGCAAGTTATACAATTTTTGGAGTTCAAAAAAAGTTGGATGAAGGCCTTACTCCGAGACAAGATGGCTTTTTTGATTCTACTGATACCAAAAGAAGTAAAGCAGAAGAACTTTTTGAAGGTATACTGTTAAAATGCAAAAATGAATTTGAAGAAAAAAAGATTGCATACATTTCAAATATTTATCAAAATGTTGCTTTTGATAACACAATCAACCCATTCAATGCGAATCAAATTTTATATGCAGCTCAACAAATGACTTATAGGCAAATTTCCATTTTGGCATTAATTGGGGTTAACATAAATAACCATTTAACATTACGGGATCAAGATTATCGTGACGATTATGATAACGTTTCTACAGATTTAGAATTCATTCTTCAGGATTTTGTATACCTGGAAAAACAAGGGCTAATTGTTAGGGGTGACCATACAGCAATTATTGATGCATCAGATGTTGTCCCAGGTAAAATGAAATTATCTTTAATTGGTTATGACTTTTATAAGATTTTAAGTCTAAGCGTTATGAAATTTAGTGAAATGGATTTTTTAGCATTGCTAAAATAAAACTTATCAAAAAACAAATTTCAATTTAAGTGGCATATAATTGAATGTTGGGAAATGATTATTTCCTTCTGTTTATTGACTCTTATTAATTGTAGATTTAATTCCGTATTTAATGAAAAACTATATTTTCGAAGAATTTAGTGAAATTGAGGAAAACATTAAAAAAAACGCACCACAAATCATTTACAAATATCGTGGTGACTGGGATAACACTTATCATAAAGAATTAGTAACAATGCAAAAACTTTGGTTTTCAGCGCCTAGAGATCTTAATGATCCTTATGATATTCGAGTTCCTTTACAATTTGAAATTAATGAAATTGAGGATCCATTATTCCTAATAAAACTTAAAAAACAGTTGAAAGAAAGTAATCCTTCCTTTACATTCACTGAAAAAGAAATTAATATTATTTGCGAAAACAAGCTTGATGAAATTAGAAAAAACCCTAAAGAATATTTTGAAAAAAACTATAAGTATATACGGGAAAGTGAAATATTCGATAGAGTAGGATTATTCAGTTGTTCTAATGATGAATTGAATGAAACGATGTGGGCACATTACGGAAATAATCATAAAGGGTTTGTTGTAGGTTTTAAAACAGTAGATCTTTGCCGTGATTTAATGTGTAGTATTGGGCCAGTAACATATAGTGATGAGGTCCCTAATTATAGTTTCCTTGACGCAAATGTGTTAGATGATTTTGATTCCTTTTTCTTAAAGTCCAAAAAATGGGAATATGAAAATGAATTTAGATTCTTTACAATTGGTAATGATGAGAATATTGAAAGGTGTAAAAAATATAGTATTTCATCAGTAAGTGAATTTTTATTAGGATCAAATTTCGAAGACCAATTAAAAAAAGACTTCATACAGGAAGTAAAAAAAATATTTCCTAATGAAATTCCCATTTATGAAGTGAAACCACAAGTTTCTGGTTTTGGACTTGTTAAGAATCTGATTAAATAATTAAGCATCACCGAAATCGGAAACTCTATTTCTTAGATCAAGCTTTTTTATTATCATCCTCGAAATTTTGTTTAAGGAGACCTACAAGTACGTTTAATTAAAATTATTAGTATGGATGCAAGAGAGGCTAAAGACTTAATCGATAGAATATTCAATTTGATCACTAATTCTACTACAATTAAAGAACTTCAGAACATATTGGAAGAAGAAGAGATAGTGAAAAATAAAATGGACGATTCAACTTACCCAAAAATTGAATTTGAAATTACTGAAAGCGAGATAAAAACATTAATTGATAAGGGCATTCTAAATAGTGACCTTACTTTTTCAAACACGATTTCAAGACAAATGAAGGACCCCGTTACTAAGTTACTATACGCGATGATTTGGAAAAACGGGGATCTAAAAAAAGAGAAACATATTTGTCAGGGTATACTTGATTCTAATATAGTTGAAGAAAAAAGAAAATCAACTTTAGTGTTCTATCAGTTTGGTAAATATTTAACCAAAACTATAGGTCAACCAATAATTGACCAACATGTTTTAAGAGCTTTTGCGATATTTACTAAAATCGATGTGAAAAATATTGATGAGGAAAAGGTTGATATAATACGAAGAACAAAAAACCTGAAAGTGGGAAGTGTGGATCTAATACCAGAATATAAAACTTGGCTTTTAAAAGTTAGCCAAAATGATGAGCAAAAGAACTTCCAAGACTATTCTTATTATATTGATAAAATATTATTTGCTGCTGGTAAGACTATTAAAGCAGCTCCATTGTAACACATAAATTACTTCAATATAAATATTGTCCTACAAATTTTGAATAGCCCCATTTGCAATTTTCTGTATATCACCCCCACCCATGACCACCTCGCTTGTTACCCCCCGTCTCATTTTTGCGGGGAATATCCCCCGTATACAAAAAACTTACTATCATGGTCAAAATTATTGGTGTCAAAGTTTCAGAAAACAATGACGGAAAAGAATTCATCAGCTTAAAGCTTCAAGGCGCTCCAGAAGTAATGCAGTCACAGCAAACTGGAAAGTCGTATTTAACAGCAAGAACTTGTTACATCAGCACAACATTCAGCTTAGAAACTGGTCAAGCACTTATTGGGACAGATATCCCAGGCAATGTTGAACGAGTTAGCTCAGAAGCTTATGATTACACGATCAAAGAAACTGGCGAAGTCATCAGCCTTTCGCATCGTTATGAATTCGTTCCAGAAACCAAAGCTCAGCGCAGAGTTCGAGAGAACGCATCTGATCAAACTGCTGTAGGTTAATCAACAGCAATCACCACCTTCTTCAAAGGCATCCAAACAGGGTGCCTTTTTTTATTCACCTAAACCAAACTACCATGCAACTACAACGTGCAACCCGGAAGCAATCAAAAATTAAACTAAGCATCTCCGGGCCAAGTGGATCAGGCAAAACCTACTCCGCTTTACAATTAGCTTATGGCATCTGTAATGATTGGAATAAAATCGCTGTATTAGATAGCGAAAATTATTCTGCATCACTCTACGCTCATCTTGGAGCATTCAATGTCCTTAATCTGCATGAACCTTTTACGCCGGAGCAATACATTGAAGCCATTCAGCTTTGTGAATGCGAAGGAATCGAAGTAATTATTATTGACTCCATCACTCATGAGTGGTCCGGCAAAGGAGGCTGCCTAGACATTCACGAAAAGGAAACATCGAAGATGCGTGTTCCTAATTCGTTCACGGCTTGGGCTACGGTTACACCAAGACACCAGGCATTTGTGGAAGCTATTGTTCGTTCACAATCTCATGTTATCTGTTGCACTCGTAGCAAAACAGAATATGTGATGTCTGAGCGTAACGGAAGACAAGTACCACAGAAAATGGGGATGGCTCCAATTACCAGAGAAGGTTTTGATTTTGAAGTATCCATTCACTTTGAATTAGACCAGCAACACAAAGCATTCTGTAGTAAAGACAGAACTGGCCTATTTATGAACAGCGAAGCGTTTATACTTTCTCCAGAAACAGGTAAGGCAATTACTGATTGGTGTGAAAGTGGAGAAGCGATCAATGCAAACGATGTGATGGCTCGCATCAATGGATGCAGCAGCTTAGGCGAATTGTTACAAGTCTATAAAGACTACCCGCAATACAAACAATCGTTACTAACTGAATTTGAGAATCGCAAACGCCAGCTAATCATCAATCAGGAAATACAAACCCAATTAACTAACCAACCAATCAACAGCAATGGAGTACATTGAGTCAATACCTTGGGAAGAAACCGTAATAGTTCCTAAAATTGTTCAGAACGAGTCTACGGATCGTCCATTTATTCAAGCGAATACCATCCCTACAACTCTGCAAGAACTACAAAACAAGCATATTATTCCTGTGTTCATTAAGGATAACGAGCCGGTGATTAGCCACAATGATTTTATTGAAGCTACACAAGAAGTGGTATCCAATGTTTTTAGCGGCCAGCAGATCTTGCAGCCAAGTATCCGGTTATCTCATCCCGTAATGGGTAGAATACCAGATGCAAAACATAAGCCGGCAAATCAATTGCAAGAGCATGAGAAAACGCTTTATTACGAAAGGATGGCTTTCATCATTGAGCTGCCTGCATATACTGCGGTGGTGGGAGGTAACATGCTCTCTTTAACTGTTGGCGGTGTGAAAGCATACAACCTGGATAACCTATACAGCCGGAAAGGAGCTGATGAGCACTTCAAAGTTTTCATCGGATTCAAGAATCAGGTCTGCACCAATCTTTGCATTTGGACGGATGGATATCAGGCTGATTTGAAGGTGAATTCTATCGGGCAGCTGCAAGCATGCATCCAGAATCTGATTGAACGCTATAGTGCCAGTTATCATCTGCAACAGATGGAGCAACTCACGCAGTATAGCCTTACAGAGAAGCAGTTTGCACAGGTGATCGGCAGATGCAGATTATACCAACATTTACCCAACCACATGCGTAGTAATATACCACAAATGCAGTTGAGCGACACGCAAGTCGGTACTGTCTGCAAGGATTATTTCCGCGATGAGAGCTTCTGCAAAAACGAAGACGGCAGCATTAACCTTTGGTCTATGTACAACCTCTTTACTGGGGCTAACAAGAGCAGCTATTTAGATAGCTTTTTGGACCGATCAGTCAATGCTTATGCATTTGTAGAACAGTTAAGATGGGCCTTAGAAGGAAAACAGCACTCATGGTATCTAAACTAGAAAAGGAACTTAGCATTAACAGGTATCAAAATCTACCTAACATGCAAATACCACATTATGATGCAGAGCGTAAACTATTCTCATACGTATCTACGAATAAGAAGAATAAAAGTGTACTCACATCATTGGACGCTTTTGAAATTATCTTTCCATTCTTCAGCTTTACTATGTTCTCTAATCAACGTGAGAAGTTCATTGCAATATTTCTCGATCAGGATAACTTACCTCTAGGGCATTGCAAACTTTCTTCATTAAATCAACCGTTTGTAGAAGTAGACATAAAGAAGCTAATCGATCAAGCTGTGGCATAATCCGCAGTTAAAATATGGATTGCACACAATAGCAGAACCAATAACACTTCACCTTCTCAGCAAGATGATGAAATCACACTCCACTTCATTGAAGAGTGTAAAGTATTCAATCTTGAGGTTGTGGACCATTTGATTATTTCCGAGTATGGCAGTTACTATAGTTACGCTGACAATGCTAACCTACCTAAGAACCCATCGCTGCTGAACAATTAATGAAATAACCGCCCACTCATGAACAAAAACATCGAGCTCAGTCCCGAAGACATATTGCTTCTGGTCAATGCCTCTGGTGCACTTCGTGCATTGCGGACTCCTTTCAGAGCCAAATGTATCAAGGAATCCATTGGTATACCAGTAAGCACGTGGGTGTATGTGGATGCAGTTTACTCTAGCCATCTTTTCAAGATAGGCTATCGGATCAATGGGGACCTGCACCCATACAACCATTTCCAGATTTCAATTAATTATTAAACTATTAAAAAATGCAAAAACTAGACAAAGCAGAAGTGGCTGAAATAGAAGTCACTTACCAACCAGCAATATCTGTAAAGCCGGTGATCAAATCCTGTTTGGATGCGTATAACGTGATCAAAAGCTTTATTCCACCCAACCAAATCGCACTCAAGGAATTCATGGTGGTTTTATATCTCAACAATGCTCAAAGAGTAATTGGTGCTTACAAAGTTTCTGATGGCGGTATCACTGGCACGGTAGCTGATCTGCGATTGATATTATCAGTTGCATTGAAATCAATAGCCACAAATTTTGTTATCGGACACAATCATCCATCCGGCAATTTGAAACCATCTGAGGCTGATATTGCTTTAACGAAGAAACTCAAAGATGCGGGAAAGTTGATGGACATCAAATTACTGGATCATATAATTCTAAGTCCAGAAGAAGGAACTTATTTCAGCATGGCCGATGAAGGTTTGATTTAATAATTTTGCAAATAGAGAAGGGTAAATTGAATTTCCCTTCTCTATTGTTTACTTTCACCTATAAAAGATCTATTACTTCACTTTCTAACAAAGTGTTTTTCTCAAGTAATTTATGAGCGAGTGCCTTAATTTTGTCCCAATTCTCATTAACTAGGTATTTAGATTTTGATAAGCAAATATCTAATAATTCACTTGCAGAATCACCATCTCCACAATGACTAAGAGCTAAATCAAAGCAAGAATCTACATCCATATGGGCACCATCAGGATTGTCAACTCCAAATTTTAATTCAGATGTATAGCCACTTAGATAAATTATTATTTCTTCTTCAACAAGCTTATCAATTTCATGGTTCTCTAATAATTCTTCCGACTCACCTTGAATAAGTTCAATTAATCTTGAACCATCAAAACAACACTGCAAATGACCAAGAGTATCCTTTTCTTCTATAATTGTTACGTATTCAAATGGCTTACTGTCTAGTATAGGATCTAGGAATTTCGTTATCATATTTTGCCAATATCTCTCTTACGATAGGATGGATTGGTATAACAACTTTAGCTCTAGTCTTCATAGTTTTCTTCGTGATAAAGTTCTCTGAAATATGTTCTTTGGTAAGGGTAGAAAAATCACTGAAGCGAAAACCTGTATAACATGCAATTACAAACAAATCTCTTATTGCTTGGTAACTCTTTGCTTCATTTGTTAAGTCAACTTTATAGATATCTTGGATCTCCTTCTCTGTGAGATAAATCTTGTCTACGTCTTCCAGAGGCTTTTTGAAAATCTTCGATTTGAAAAATAGGTTAGTGTTGATACCTCTATCAGCACTAGCATTTAAAATGGTTTTGAGCACTTTGATTTGTTTGCCAACTGTATTTTTTGCAAAATTTTGAGCATTTAGATATTGGATATAACCATTGTAAAAATCCTCATTGATTTCATCAAAGTCAAAATCCTTTTTACCTAGGTACTTTGAAAAGCCAATTAAATGCCTTCTGCAAGTCTTATAGGTAAAAATTGTAGCTGCTGCCTTGTTATTTACTTCTGTTTCTATGAATCTATTCAAAAAGCCAAGAAGTGTAACGCGGACAGGTTCTGGAACAATAACTATAGGTTTTGGGTTTAAATTGAATTTCTGCTCTAAATGTGCCTTTAATTCTGCAGCATTTGGTATGTATCCTTGAAACTTACAAGTTCTGAAGTAGTCTTTAGCTGCCATCTCCATTTTATCGAGCCAATCATTAATAGCTGGATATTCCAGCCTATTAAACTTAGAAATCGCTCTTTTCTTAGTAAAATCCCAGTGAGCTGGTAAAATCTTTTCACCTGTGGTTAGCATTAGGCGTTCATAGCAGTTGTATTTTGATTGCATGTAAACGCTAGTAGGAACAGTTGAGTGTATATCTTTTAGATAGAAATTAAATAGTGGCATTATCATGTTGCTGAGTTTTAGATTGCTAGAGGGTTGTCTCTAGGGTTGTCTGCGAAGCTTTCTTAAAATTTAAGAATTTTACAAGTAAAACGTCATTTAATTCATGGCGCTCTAATTAAACAACCTCAAAACAATAAATTATCTAAAAAATCAGCAAAAAATTGAAAGAAAGAACCTCCCCTGTTGGGCCCACTTGACAATCAAGCAGTTATGATGTAAAATTCATAGCTGCTTTTTTTATTTGCACAAAGTTTCCAATTTTCCTACTGAACGTGCTCAGTTCTATAATGTTCCAACAGTTCGTCGCCTCCAAAATCGTGTTTTAGGTCCCTAATTACAGAATGTACATGGTTAGCATTGTTCTGAGTGTTATCATATTCTATTAAAATTGTGGGACCTTGAACGCGATAATAAGTTCCCTTTCGCATCATTGAAGTCCTATCGCCCGCCCATGCAAACCAGAGATTCTCTAATCCATTTGTTTGTATTTCTTTTAACATATCCTCTGCAAATAATTGGGTATAGCGATGTACATACAAACTAATTAAATGTAACATCAATTGCTGCTGTTCTTTTGTAAGCTCAGTATAACGAATTCCCTCTGGATTTTTTAACATCAAAACCCGTTTGTCAAAACTGAGTATATCTTTAAAGGCAATAGAATCAATGATGGTTTTTGTTAATTGAGATTCAGTTAAAGAACGCAATAATCTAAAGCCATTTTCGGTTTCCTCTTTCAATACTTGCTTCCCCTTCTTAGAACCACTTAGCACTATTCCGGGATTAGAGCCCATAAATCCCGGCGTTCCAGATATAAGTGTTTGTTTGGAAAAAGAAAAATTAAAAGAAATATGATGCCCTTCAAAGCGCCATCCCCAAATTGTTTTTGAAGAAGGAATTCCGAAAATAGTGATATGATAATTGGCTGAATCTCTAAAATGATCTTCAGCCTTTCGCAATTCAAGTTCTTTTAAAACTTGATCTAATTGCATGATCTCTTTTGTTTTAATAAATGCTTCATCTCCCAGGCAAGTTTTTAATAAATCAAAAGCTGCATTTCTTTGAAGTTCATTCATTTCATTAAAAGTGATTCCCTTTCTCTCGATGGGCACAAAATGATAATTGTATCTTTCATCGCTATCAAAAGGGAATACTGTTTCCATCTTTTGTTGGTTGCTCAAAAGGGTAATGAAATGATTGGCAGCAGCAACTGACTTCTGAGCATAAATATTTTTTGCGAACAGCATAAAACAAACAATTAAAAAAACAAAATGCTTCATAGATTAATTTGATCATATAAGATAGGAGAAAACTCTTTACATTTAAAATAAAGAAACACACTCAAATTTATCCATGCCAAAATTTATATTATCGCTAATTATTTGCTTCTCTATCTTAATGAATGCGATGGCACAGCAAATGGCTTCCCCTTTAATCAATTCATATCAAACTTATAAAAGGTTGAAGGAAGAGACCAAATTTAATTTGAATTGGATCCCACTTGGACCAACCGTAAATAGTGCGAGAGCTGATGTTGTACAAGTTGATACAGCTAACCCCGGAACCATGTATGTGGGATACGGGTCTGGCGGACTTTGGAAGACAATTGATAATGGACTCACTTGGAATTCTATTTTTGAGGATCAAGCAAGTTATAGTATTGGCGATTTTGCAATTGCACCTTCTAATTCAAATATTCTATATATCGGTACTGGAGAACATCTGAAAAAACCTAGAAATTTTACACTTCCGGGTACTGGCATGTATCGTTCTAGTGATGCTGGTAAAACTTGGCAGCATATTGGATTAGATGATTCATGGTCAATTGCTGAGATAGCAGTTCATCCTAAAGATCCAAATATTGTTTTAGTCTCGGTAATCGGGCACTTATGGACTAAGAATAAAAATAGAGGCTTGTATCGAACTACAGATGCTGGAAAAACTTGGACACAGGTTTTATATAAAAATGATATGACCGGTGGAAATGATATCATTATTTCTCCTTCCAATCCACAAATAATGTATACAACACTATGGGAAGTTTATCCAGGTATTAGCGGTGAAAATAGTGGTGTTTATAAAAGTACGGATACAGGTAAAACTTGGATGCAATGTAAAACAGGATTACCAAGTGGACCAAATCTCGGAAGAATCAGTGTTTCAGTTTCTTTTGCTAATCCAGATAAAGCCTATGTATTAATTGATAATCTTAATAATCCAAAAGATCAGGCTGCAGAGCTTTATAAAACAGTTGATGGTGGTCTTACTTGGACTAAAACACATTCTGGACCTTTTAAAATATTTTCTTTGTATGGTTGGTATTTTACCAATGTATATGTAAATCCAAAAGACGATGAAGAAGTATATTGTTTAGGCATCAGACTAGCTCATAGTATGGATGGAGGAAAAACATTTTCATACATTGGAGGCAAGGTGAATCATATAACACCAAGCGTTGCTCAAGGAATGCATTTAGACCAATCTGAATTATGGATCAACCCTAATAATCCTAAGCATCTGGCTTTAGGCAATGATGGAGGATTATATGTAAGCCTGGATAAAGGTTTATCCTGGATGCACTATAATAATATTCCAACTGGAGAATTTTATGATATTACTATTGATTCATCCAGCTATACTATTTATGGAGGTACTCAAGATGATGCAACAGTATATGGTCCGGCAAAAGAGTTAAATACAAATTTCAATGACCCTTGGAAATATCTTTGGATTGATCCATGGGATGGGGGTGATGGTTGTGTAACACAGGTTGATCCTACTGATAAAAATATTGTTTATTATAGTCAACAGCATGGAGAAGCAGTAAGATTAGATAGATCGAAAGATAAAAAATTCTCTATCAAACCAGAATTGCCCAAATCGATTAAAGACACACTAAACTTTAATTATATCACACCATATTTTATATCGTCTTACCAAAACAAGACACTCTATCATGGAGGTAATTATATTTTTAAAACAATCGATCGGGGTGATACCTGGAAAGTGATCAGTCCAAATATTTCTATCTCTTCCATGAAAGACAAAAAATCTAACGCTGCCGGAGCGTTAGTTGAATCTCCCATTATAAAAGGGTTGCTTTATGTAGGTACTGACAAAGGAGCTTTTTGGGTTTCGAAAAATGATGGCAATCTTTGGGAAGAATTTTCATCTGGCTTAGCCAATAATTATATCCGAAGTATTTGCGCTTCTCAATTTAAAATTGCAAGGGTTTATGTATGTATGACAGGTATTAACTATGATGATTTGCATAGCTACTTATATGTTTCAGAAAACTATGGTGCAAATTGGAAATGTATTTCCAATGGACTTCCAGATGAACCTTTTAATGTAATTAAAGAAGATCCGACAAACGAAAATATTTTATATGCGGGTGGTTTACGGGGAGTATTTATTTCCATTAATAGAGGTAATAATTGGTCTCTGTTTGGGGGCAATTTGCCACAAACTGCAGTTGCAGATTTAGAAATTAATTTACCAACTATGGATTTAGTAGTTGCTACACATGGCAGAGGAATATTAAAAATAAATCTAAAGCCGATTCAGACAGTTATGAAAACGCAAACCCTTAATTCTAAGAATCGATTTTTTGAAATGGATACTTTAAAAAGGCCTTTGTTTAATTCAAATGGTGGAGAACCTTTAGGTCAAAGTCTCGAAAAAATTTCTTTCCCATTTTGGATTAATCAAGCACAAAGAATTACACTGTCAATACGGGATCAATCAAGTAAGGAAATTTGGAAGGACACAATCAATGGATTGACAGGATTTAATGATTATCGTTGGAATTTGGTGCTTAATAAAAAAGAAAGTGATGAGCCTTACTTTATACATTATAATGAGTACATAAAAGCAGGGAAGTATATTTTAATCGCAACTGCAGGAACTGAACATTTTGAACAACAGATTATTGTTGTAAATGGGAAGTCCCCACATTTAAATTAGATAAAGTGAAAAGCATTTTCTTTGTATATAATCATCTAATAATAACAAAATGTATATATCAATTACAGGATTAAAACCAAAGGGTATGTGGGGATTCATCAGATTTTGGACTTTAGCAATTCCCTCATTTAGTCAGGCAAAATCGGCTAATGGGAATATACATAATGCAGTCAAAAAAATCAACGGCTATAATTGTACATTGTCGGCTTGGGAAAACCGTGATATGATGTTAGTCTTTATGAGAAACGGTGTGCATTTTAATGCAATGAAAGCTTTTAAATCAATCGCTACCGGTAGAACATATGGCTATGAATCTGATGCAATACCAACCTGGGAAGAGGCATATTCTATTTTAGAAACAAAAGGGAAAAATTATACCTAAAAGAAATACATTCTAAAACAGGAAGCGCTCGGGTTACTTCCATTTTTATTCTAAACTATTAATTGAAATGGCTTGTAATAGTATTTATTAAAAACAATATATTTATAACCAATATAAATACCCTTCGTTATGCAAAAAAAATGCTTTGCCCTTGTTACTGTTGTTTTGTTTACCATAAATTTTCTTTCAGCACAACAAAAAGTAATACCGATTTACCCGGGAAACGCACCAGGTTCTGAAAACTGGAATTGGGACGAAGGTTTTAGCGATCACAATGCTTGGAAAACCAATATTGTGTATAATGTTTCTAAACCATCGCTTACAGTTTTTACACCGGATGCCAGCGTGTCAAATGGAACTAGCGTAGTGATTTGCCCTGGCGGCGGCTTTTTTGCACTTAGTATTAATAACGAGGGTTATGATGTGGCTAATTGGCTAGTTAAAAAAGGAGTTACTTGTTTTGTATTGAAATACAGACTCGCACATTCGATAGACAATGATCCAATCAAAGATTTCAATGAATCATTAACAGGGCAAAATAAAGATTTACAACAAAGACAGATTGCTTCAGTTCCACTCGCTCTAGCAGATGGGAAAGCAGCCATTGCCTACATAAGGGCACATGCTATTGAACTTAATATCAATCCTGATAAAATTGGCATAATTGGTTTCTCTGCTGGCGGCTCTGTAACTGCATCTGCTATCTTCAATTATACCAAGGAAAATAAACCCAATTTTGCGGCACCTATTTATGCATATTTCCCAAAAGAAATGCAGGGACCTGTTGCCGAAGATGCTCCACCGTTATTTATTGCTGTTGCTTCTGATGATCAATTAAATTTACAATCACACAGTATTGACCTTTATATGAAATGGAATGCTGCAAAAAAGGATGCGGAGCTTCATGTGTATAATCAAGGCGGTCATGGTTTTGGGATGCGTACCCAACACACACCAAGTGATACATGGATTGAACGATTTGCAGATTGGTTACAAGTTCAAGGATTTTTAACTAAATCTAAATAAGAAACTTTTTCAATTACAGTTGTTTAAACATAAACACATACTGATTTACTTTTACGAAATCATTTTTACTATGAAATGTATAGGCAGGCATCACTTCATTCGTCATTAAGGAGATGATTTCAATATCATTTTGCCTGCAATAATTTTCACAGTGCTGAATGATTTTCTTTCCTACTCCTTTTCCTTTTGAATCATCACTTACAAATACTTCATCTATGTAGAGCTGGTCTTTTGTCCACCAAGTTTTTAAATGCCCTAGTAATGCAGCAACTATTTTACCATTATCAATAGCAACAAATCCTACAAACCTTTTTACTTCCAGATACTCAGTTAAATATGCCTGCGCTTTTTCTGCATTCCATTTATAATTCCAGGGTTTGGTATTATAAGAACTCATAAATATATCCACACAACTGTCTATATCATTTTTGGTTAATTCTCGTATTTCCATATATTAGTTATTTGATAAATCTAAAATTGCTTGCATTTGCGTGGCTAAAATCTTCACATTGGGTTCATGAAAAATTGTTTTGTGATCTCCGGGTATGTCGTATACAGAAACACCATCAATGGCTAAATTTGACCACCCCAAATATTTTTGATCATCAATAAAGTACAATCTTTCTTTTGCTTTAAATAAGTGTAAATGCCCTCTAAAATTATTCATCTGATATTTTTCCAGAGCGTGCTCATTGTTTTTACCTATTTGAGAAAGTGTAGTTTCCATATTTTCTTGTACTTTCTCTTTTATTACCCCGATTTTTTTCAATGTTTTTTTACCAGCCTGTAAAAAAAGATACTGCTGATATTTTAAGGTTCTTTTTGGATGTTTATAAAAAGATCTCAGAATGAATAGATATTTAGGTATCTGCCTTTTTATTTTTTTGCCAATTTTTTTCTTTAGATCTTTTTTATATAAAATGTTATTTGCATCAGTATCAAAAATACCAAACATGGTTACCTGCCTGCCTATTTTTTCTAGTTGCTGCTTGATTTCTACGGCTACATATCCACCAAAAGAATGACCAGAAATAGCAAAGTTACCCGATGGGTGATGCTGAATTAATTCATTTACATAGTGCGCTGCAATTTCTTCAATTGTTTCGTCTTTGATTTCCTCTTTATTATCAAGACCCTTTGGTTGCAAAGAATATACGGGTTGTTCTTTGTGTAAATTATCTGCGAGGTTTTTAAAATTGATAATATTAATACCATCACCAGCTACAATATATAATGGAATTTTAGATCCAGATGCTTTGATTGGAATTAGTGATGTATATTTTGTTTCATTAATCGAAATATTTTTAACCAATGCTTCAATAGTTGGATATTTAAAAAGTATGCTGATTGGCATCTTTATTTTAAATTTCTTTTCCACTTCTGAAATCAATTCCACTGCTATTAAAGACTGCCCGCCAAGATCGAAAAAGTTATCATCCATACTAATTTCAGAAACTTCTAACACTTGTTTCCAAATATATGCCATGTCAGTTTCTGGTTGATTCCTTGGGGCAATCAACTCTTTTTCTGTATTTGATTTTATGATATCTGGTAAGGCATTCCGATCTATTTTGTTATTTGCATTAACAGGTAATTCCGTTAACTGCATCCACAAAGCAGGAACCATATAGTCGGGAAGAATCTTTCTAATAAACAATAGCATATCCTCATGCTTGTATCCCAATTTTGGTACTATATATCCTAATAAGCGTTTAACGCCATCAAGGTCTTTCGCCAATATAATCACATGATCAACCAATGGATATTTTCTGATAACACTTTCTATCTCACCCAGCTCCACCCTGAAGCCCCTGATTTTTACTTGCTGATCCTTTCTGCCAAGAAATTCCATATTCCCATCTTCCATCATCCTGCCTAAATCGCCAGTTTTATACATCATTCCACCACAATTGGTATTGAAAGAATCTTTTACAAAGGACTGATTTGTTTTTTCTGAATCGTTTGCATAACCTACAGCAACACCAACCCCACCAATATATAATTCGCCCTGTTCACCATTTGGCACAGGTTTTAAATGCTCATCTAAAATGTAGAAAAAATTATTATCGATGGGCTTACCATAAGGTATACTTTTCCAATTTGGATGAATATTTTGTATGGTATAGTAATTAGACCAAACAGTTGCCTCAGTAGCACCTCCTAAACTAATCACCTCTGCATTCGGAAAAAACTTTTTAATTCGATGGTATAAATTTAAAGGGATCCAGTCGCCACTTAAAAACACTAAACGTAATTCTGTTTGCTGATAAGAAGCATTTTTTGATTCTATACTTCTGATTAAAAAATCTAAAGTAGTAGGTACAGAATCCCAGAATGTAACCTGATGTGTTTTTAATAAAACTGAAAGTTGTGCAAGATCAAATATTTGATCCTGTTCAGCAATTACAATGGAACCTCCAGAAGCAAGCATGCCAAAAATATCATACACAGAAAGATCAAAGCAAATTGAGGTTATAAAAAGTAAAATGTCTTTACTTGCCACCTGAAACCTAGTGTTTACCCATTTAATTAAATTCACTGCAGAGTGATGCTGAATCATCACACCTTTGGGTCTTCCAGTAGATCCAGATGTGTAAATAGTGTAGGCCAATTGTTGACTTGATATTGTTAATTGCTGATTTGATGATGAAAAAGCTAATAAGTCGATATGCTGTAAATCGATAAAATCTAAACCCATTTTCAAAACTTCATAAAACTCAGGAAGATTATGAAGTACAACTGATATTTTAGAATTCTCGATGATATATTTCTGCCTTTCAATCGGGTATTCAGGATCAATAGGTACGTATGCACCTCCACTTTTTAAAATGGCCAACATGCCAATCATTACAAAAGGACTTCGTGTTACGAGTATGCCAATATTATTCCCTTTCAAAACATTCTTTTGTGTTAAAAGGAAATCAGCTAACCGATTGGATTGAACATTTAATTCCGAATAAGTCATGCTGGCATTACCCCATCTAAGGGCAATATTACCTGGCGTTTTGATAACCTGTTCTTCAAATAAGTCTACAATTGTTTTATCAAACGGATAAGGCGTAATGGTATTATTAAAATCTTGTAACATGATGTTATTTGGGGCTTAATACTTGGCAATCAAATGTAATATAATGTTTTGCCAACAAATATTAACATTTCAAAAACATTACCTTTATTTTTAAAACTAAAATATTATTTTAAGGAATCTGAATTATATATTTTAAACTCACCTCCTAAAATATTCCTAGTTGTTTCTTTGAATTTTGGGTTACATAAACTTAAGAGAGAATCTTCTCCGGGTATTTTGATGCCGCATAAATCAGTATAAGTAAAAAAAACATTCTGTGCTGAGGACTTTTTATTTTTATTGCCTTCTAAAAAAGCAATTTTGTTGGGAGATATTTTATGTAAATCATCTGAGTACCATATAAAAAAAGGTATATGTGCAATGTATTTTGAAGGAATAGGGTATGCATGTTGCGACAGATGCCGGTCATCGTCAAAGAGATTCTCCCCATGATCTGAAATATATAGAACCGAAGAAACCACAGGTTTTGATTTTATAATTGAAATAACACTGTCTAAAATATAATCTGTATATAAAATACTGTTATCATAACTATTCACAATCATTTCTTTATTCTTATAATCATTCGATAATGTTTTGAATTTTTTATTCGAAGGTTTATATATGTCAAATTCGTTTGGGTATCTCACAGAATAATCATAATGGCTTCCCTGGAAATGAAGAACAATTAATTTCTTATCGCCTGGCTCGTTTAAAACAGATTCCAATTTTGGCAATAATTCTACATCTTGATGAATGTTGATGGTAGATTTAGAACTCTGTGGCATTAAAATTTTCATATCAACATCATCTCTATGCAAACTTATATTACCATGATCAATTTGATTGGAGATCCAATAGGTATAGAACCCTGCTTCTTTAAATGCATCAATGATACTTTTCCTTTTATAGTTTTCTTCAAAGACAGAGGGATTTACTCCTGTTATAATCAGGGGTACAGAATATTCGGTGATATATGCATTTGTATGGGTGTTGGAAAAAGTAATCAGATTTTGCTGATTCGATAATTTTGGATTCGTGTTACGAAAATAACCGTTGATAGACCAATGGTCATAACGCGAACTTTCGCCTAATACTAATATATATACCTGCTTTTTTGAAATGCCAGGGCTTTGAATCGAATTGAATTTGAATTGCTGCCTTTGCTTGGTACTTGCATGAATAACTTTATATTGATTGAGCACTAAGCCAACAGAATAAAAAAAGGAAGTAGGGTAATACGAATAAAAAATCCCTTTTAATTGTTTCGGGTAAGAGGATTCTCTTCCTATTAAAAATGGAACTGATACAATTAGTAAGAACGATGTAAGACTGATCCAGATACTTGATTGTAAACTAATAGTATGTGGCAATTTTGACAGCAACAAAAAGTAAACTAAAAATACTATCGATAATAGAATCAAAAAGGGTAAAATATACCCGCCAATTAATTCAAAAGCTTCTTGTGAATTAGTATTAATAGTAATTACCACCATGGAATCGTTAATCGGAACATGATAGAATACCATGCATGCAATGGTAAATGGAACAAAAAAAATAATAGGGGATAATAACCAGGCGTATAATCGAAGATGATTTCTAAAAAGAATGATCGGAATTAATAATAAACAGCTAATGCAAACCATACCTATCAGCGCAATTTTTATTTTTTGATCATGTACTAAAAACACAAAATCAGCACCTGTTACAAGAAGAATGATCAGAAAAAAGTACCGAAATGAAGGTTTATAATTTT
This sequence comes from Bacteroidota bacterium, assembly GCA_025363385.1. Taxonomy (GTDB): domain Bacteria; phylum Bacteroidota; class Bacteroidia; order Chitinophagales; family Chitinophagaceae; genus Sediminibacterium. The sequence continues at coordinate 42,096 of JANYEA010000096.1, forward strand.
TTAACATTGACTAAATTTCGTTTACTATATTATTTTAATATGGTATAACGTACAGTTCATACAAACAAGTATGTCTAGTATAAATATTTTTAATATGTGCCATTCCAAAGCAGAAAAAAACTAATTTTCAAGCAGATAGCACAATAAAAAAAAGCTTTTAGAGTTATTTCAGAATCATGCCGCCAATTTTATTCGATAAGGAAGTTCTACAGTGTTTTAGTTCGTTTGAATTAAACCATCAACGATTCAATGATTTTGTAATTTTATTATCAGATAATAATTTACTGAAAGGTGGTATTATAGTAGCATTTTGTTGGTATATAGGTTTTGCTAAATCTGAAAATCTAGTAAGAAACCGTAAAGGTGTTTTTACTACTGTTTTATTCAGTTTTGTGGCTCTGTTTATTACAAGGATTATCGTTCATGTTGCCACATTCAGACCAAGGCCTTTTTTAAATAAAAGTTTGGCTTTAGCTACCCCTGAAAATTTAAACATCTTAGCGTTTTCAAGAGAAAGCTCTTTTCCAAGCGATCATGCCACTTTATTTATGGCTTTGAGTTATGGTATCTGGAAAATAAATAAAAAGGTAGGAATTGGCGTGATCTTTTATACAATTCTTTTTATTCTTTTTCCTCGAATGTACTTAGGCCTGCATTATCCCACGGATATTGTATTTGGTTCGCTCATTGGTATATTAGTAGTTGAATTTGGATTTAGGTTTCAGTTATCTAAAAAGCTTGATCCATATTTATTTCAGTTCGCTGATAAAAAACCGGGGCTATTTTATCCACTTTTATTTTTGATTTCGTATCAAATTGCAGATCTTTTTCAAGATACTAGAATGCTGATGGGTTTTATATTACATAGTAAATAGATATTCATGTAATAGTGTTCAAACTATTTTTACTAAGCAGCTTTGTGTTTTCTAAACTGATTTATTTTAGCAGCTACTAATGCTAATTTTATCTTTGATTCAGCCCAGCCAGTTTGAAAAATTTCTTTAAAAGTAAAATCTAATTTTTTCCTTAAGGTGTAATAACCAAATAATACGCCAGAAATAATAGTTAAGGGAGATACAATTGCGATTCCATATAAATTCTTAAATATAACAATACCAGCAAATGTTCCACCAACACTAAAAAATAACATAATCAGTACTTTCTGAAAGTTTACATGCGGCAAATGCAACATGTCGAGCGTTACACCACTAAATCTATCGAAAGGAAATAGCAAAGAAAAAAGAATCATAATCCTAAAAATATTTGCAGCTTCGGTACCTACATATTTTGAACCTCCCAAAATAGAAATGGCTACATCTGCAAATATGATACCCCCTAATACTAATGGAATAAATGCAAAAGTTAGTAGGCCAACATATTTTTTAAATACACTCAAAACCTCATCAATTTTATTTCTGTTCATTGCAGCTGCCATAGCAGACATACCTGTTCCTATAAAACTACTCAAGGGTAATTCAATGATGGTCATGAGTCTGCATGGAATATTATAAATAGCCAAGGATGCTGGTCCGAGTAACATGGTGATAAAAAAAGTATCTGCGTTCTTAAATAGAATAGTACTGATATTGCTTCCCAGACTGTATTTGCCAAAATGTGAAATTTCAATAATTATTTCCTTTGTGAATTTTATTAAAGTCCTTATTCGGGAAAGATTCATGACCACGCAGAATAAAGAGGAAAATAAATTTGTAACAAAATTCAAGATCATCAAATTTTCTAAACTCATTTTGTGCCATAAAATAAGGCCCCCAATAATCAGAAACATAGAACCACTATTCACTAATCTTAACCATAATATTTTGGTGTAATTTTCATCTGCCATCAAGATCCAGGTGGTTACTGTAAAGGGTAAAGAACTTAAAAATGTTACACCTAACCACTTAATCACGATGATCATTTGTGGGTAATCTATATTCTTAAATATTAACCATAGTATACCATTCAATAACATTAAGGTAAGTGTAATGCTAATGGCAATAAACCATATAGAGCCTAAAACGCCTTCAGCTCTTTCTTTTACGGTACCTGCATAAAATTTTACTGTGGCGGTACCTAAAAATCCTGCTCGAAAAGATTCAGCTACACTTTGCACGCTTAAGAAAAAAAACCAGGATCCAATATCAGGTTTCGTCATCGACCTGTATAAAAGAGACATGATGATGATACTAAAAGCAGAGATAACAATATTACCAGTTAGCGCTAAAAAGTGCTTATTTTTTAAACTTGAAATCTTAATCATTGTAAAGGAATAGTTTTCACACAGTATTTAACGTAAAAGTAATTGATGCTTCCTATATATTGCTGATATTTATATATATTTAAATTAAAAATCTATGTTTAATGTATTAGTAGCTTGTTATGGCAAATGGGATGCAACTGCTGAAGTACCATATATTTTAAAAAAAGCAGGCTGTCATGTGGATGTTTTTTGTACAAACGAATCCTGGCTTATTTCAAATAAATATTATGATAATTGGATTGACGCTGGTGAAGGAAAGGAATTTAATAAAGAAAAATTCTTTTCTGTAATCGAGAATAATAATTATCAATGGATCATATTAGGGGATGATATCTTGATCAATTTCATGAATCAAGAGATCCATGATGAAGCATTATTCCTAAAAATATTACCGCTCACTAAAATAGCGAACAGAAAAATTCTTAGTTCCAAACAAGGGTTATCTGATTTTTGTATTGCCAACAAAATTGATACACCTGGTTATGTGATGTATAATGATCTATCAGATCTTGAAACAATTAAGGCAACTTTGCATTTCCCGGTAATTAATAAACTCGATTTTAGCTTTGGGGGTACTGATATGTTCATTAGTAATTCCTTTGAAGAGTTTCAAACAAATATTCATAAACTACCATTGGGTAAAAATGTGCTGGTACAGGAATTTGTTACTGGTGAAGAAATTCCTGTAGAAGGTCTGTTTTATAAGGGCGAATTATTGGTATACTTAAGCTCCAATGTGTTGAAATATTCCAGTACCAATTTTTCCTATACAACCCGGAAAAATTATTACGATAATGAAGACCTTAAGCCCATTCTAATACGCCTTGGAAAGGAACTTGGGTTAAGTGGTTTTGCCAATATGCTTTATATCTATAACAAGCAATCTGATAAATATTATCTAATTGAAGTAGATCCAAGGCCCAATTCATGGATGGCATATGGTAGGTTCATCGCAAATACCAATTTTTCTGATGGAGTAAAACGAATAATTAGTGGCGACTATATCAATGGTTATCAGGGTATGGGAATTAAAAAACCAAAAGTGGAAGTGGCTTTGTTCTATAAAGACATGAAACGGGTTATTTGGAATAAAGATCTTAATGGAGCCATGAGTTGGTTATTGAATAGAAAGGGCTTTTGGATGTACCTGCCTTTTTATGATTTTAAACTAACACGCCGAATTTTTACAACTCTTTGGCGTGAAGTTGTTGGATACAAATGGAAAAAGCTCATGGGCAAAATATAATTTGTGTATTCCCGTTATAAATGAAGAATATATCTAATGCGATTAGCCCATTTAATTTTGGTTCATAATAATCCGGAACAACTGGAAAGACTTTTAAAAAAAATGGTCTATAGTAATTCCGATGTATATATTCATATAGATAAAAAGGCGGATCAAACACAATTCGAATATTTACTGTCATTACCCAACGTATTTTTTATTAAAAACAGAAAATCAGTTGGCTGGGGTAATTATAGTATGGTTGATGCAACTCTTGTAAGCATGCAAGAAATATTGGATTCTCAGAAAATATACTCCCATATAAATTTAATGAGCGGACAAGATTATTTACTAAAGCGGATAGAGGAAATTGAAGCATTTTATTTTGCAAACTCAGACAAGTCTTTTATCGCCTATCTTTCTATAAATACGGAATGGCAAGATGCTAAAAAGCGGTTGGTAAAGTATAACCTTGGCGATTTAACCATACCCTTAAAAGTAGTAGCGCAGATTATTGTAAATGTGGTTTTTCCAGATAGAAAGATCCCGGAAAATTTTGAGCCTTATGGCAGGTCTCAATGGATAACCATCACACCCAGTTGTATAAGATATGTATTAGAAATACTGAAAGAAAAGCCTGAAGTTTTAAATTTCTTTAAGTGGACCTGGGCTGTTGATGAAATCATTTTCCAGACAATTCTTTTAAATTCACCTTTCAAAGAAACGATTGTAAATGAAAACAAGCGTTATATAAAATTTGAAAATAATGAACTGAATCCAAAAATTCTTAAAACGGCCGATGCTGATAATTTGCTCAAGTCTGGAAAATTCTTTGCCAGAAAATTTTCAATTCAAGAAGACAGCCAGATTTTAGATATCATTGATGAGGCTATTGGAAATTAATTGTAGCGATTATTTAAAGTTGTGTAATGACTGAAAAAAGTCGTTAATTATTTTCTCTTTTTCAAAATATTCCCAAATAATTATTTTTCTGGAATTATTCGGTTGGTCAACCCATTTTTTATCGATCATCAAGGGACAACTTATTTCAGTGGATCTAGCCCATTTTGGATTTTTAACGATGGCAACTGCTGCCATATCAAATAATGCCCTGGATGGAGGGGTTCCATAATAATCAACATGTTCGAAAAGACTAATTGAATAATCTCCAAATCGATAGAATTCCCCACCATGCCTTCCAATTATTGGTTTTTCAATTATTGGTCCAACTTCCTGTAAGTTTTTTAATGCTTCTTCTTTAGTTACGCTTACTATATTGGTTCCAGAATTTTTTCCATTTTCCACGGTTACCATTTCAAAATCTATATCTGTTTTTAAAATGAAATTCATGGCAGGAATATCATTCTCTAAATTATACTCTCCTGGATCTGGATAATTTCCACCCAGCCATACTAAACGAATATTTTTACTTATGGCAGGTTCTTTCTTTAAGGCCAATGCTATATTGGTTAGCTTACCAACCGCTATCACTACTAATTTATTTTTGGTATGTTTTTTTGCTTCTGCTATAATAAAATTGACTGCGCTATATCCATCAAATTTTTCAGTTGACAAATCTTTTGCGATCTCCGAAAATGAAGTATTGGCTCCCTTGAATAGCGGAATTGTTTTTGAAACACTACAAAGCTTCATGATGCGCTCAGCTTCTATATATTGATCATTAATATTGCCACCATTATATGTGGCATTTACTGTTACCGCCTTTGTATTAAAAAAAGCACTATTGAAAAATAAATAAGCCAATGCTTGTTGATCGTCTAATTCGTTATTGGCATCTGAATCTAAAATAATGTCTAACTTTTTTGACTCGTTTATCGAATTTTGAGCCTCACTATTCAATGAAGAAATCAATACTATCAATTGCAATAAGCAAATTATTTTGATCAACTTCTTCATATCGTTTTTATTTTGCGGTTTTAATAGTTTCCATTTTTCCATTCATCATCACTTTCGCGGATGCTTGAGTGGATGATTTTATTTTTACATTTTTCACCTTTCCTTCACTCCAACTAAAATCAACTTCATAATTTCCCCTTGCTTTCAATCCTTTTACTTCTCCTGAAGGCCAAGCTTTTGGAAGTGCAGGTAATAATTCTATATATTCTGCATTGGATTGTACTAACATTTCAGCAACGGCTGCTGCTCCACCAAAATTTCCATCAATTTGAAAAGGCGGATGTGCATCAAACAAATTTGGATAGGTACCACCACCATTTGAGTAATTTTCTCTGATCTCATCGGGTGCTACATATTTTAATAATTCCCGATACATTTTATATGCATGATCGCCATCTTTTAAGCGAGCCCAAAGATTGATTCGCCACCCTTTTGACCAACCAGTTGTTTCATCACCTTTGATCTCGAGCGTTCTTTTTGCCGCAGCTGCTATGAGTGGTGTCTTTTCTGTGGTAACATGTGTACCAGGATATAAGCCATACAAATGACTTTGATGGCGATGCTTCGGATCTGAATCTTCCCAATCGTAATACCACTCTTGCAAATTACCTTTTTTGCCAACCTGATAAGGATGCAGATTCATAAAAGCTGCATTTACTTTTGCTGCAAAATCATTATCGTTCTTTAATATTTGCTGCGCTGCAAGTATATCTAAAAATAATTCTCTGATCATTGCCAGATCTGCAGTTCCACCATACATGGTTGCTCCTATAAATCCGCTAGGCGTTTTATAGGTATTTTCAGGAGAAGTGGAAGGTGAAGTGATGTATTGCCCACTACTATCTTTTACCAACCATGCCAAACAAAACTCGGCAGCTCCACGCATCAGTGGGTATGCTTTCTGTTCTAAAAAAGATTTGTCTTGTGTAAATAAATAATGCTCCCATAAATGTGTGGAGGCCCAGGTTCCACCCATGGCCCAGTTGGCCCAACTTGGATCTCCATTTCCAAAATTTCCTACTGGGTTCGACATGGCCCAGATATCTGAATTATGATGCACCGCCCAACCCGGCATATTATAAAATGTTTTTGCTGTAATACTTCCCGTTTTTGCAAGATTGCCTATGAACTGTAAAAATGGTTGGTGCATTTCTGAAAGATTTGTGTTCTCTGCCAACCAATAATTTTCTTCTGCATTAATATTCATGGTATAGTTACTAGACCATGGTGGTTGAATATATGGATTCCATAAACCCTGCAAATTTGCAGGTACCGCATTTGTTCTGGAGCTACTAATTAGTAAATAACGTCCGTACTGAAAATATAAAGTCTCTAAATACGGATCAGTAGCACCAGTTGCATATCGCTTTAAACGTTTATCAGTGGGTAGATTAACTGTATCCTTATTAGCCAGTTTTAATTGAACCCGATTATAAAATGTTTGATAATCTTTGATGTGATTATTTTTGATTTCAGTCCACCCAGTTTTATAAGCTTTATTCATCTCTGAAGCAGCAATAGCCACATTGTCTGCACCTTTAGTGGCCGGGTCTTTATCAAATCCATTGAAGCTTGTAGCCATTGAAACATATACGGTTGCTTCTGTAGCATCCGATAAACTAATGGTAGAATCTGTTTTTGTAATTTTACCAGTACTACTTTGAATTTTGACATCGGCAGAAAACTTGGTTCCTTTTTTAGGATCAAAAGAAACGGCGTCTTTTGTTTTTTGAACATAACTCGGATCTGCTTTCAAAGGTGCTGTTCCTTGAATAGTAATGATATTATTGGCAGTTGATCTTTGATATTTCAACAATGATTCAAATGCAATGGTAAAACCCAGAGCACCCGGTGTTTTACTAGTAAAATGTATGGCAAAGATCTGGTTGGGATTCGATACTAAATATTCTCTTTCTATTACATTACTATTAGAAATGGTTTTTACTTTCGCAATAGCCCGATCCAGATCCAGTTCACGATAATAATCATTGATATAGGGATCATCATTCATCTTAATTAACAGGGTACCCAATGGCGCATACGATTCAGAAAATTTCCCTTGTAGTTTTTTTATTAGCTGCTCGGCCTTTTTATAGTTTTTATCCTGTAAAGCTTTACGTACATCCGGTAAATGCTTGTAGGCATTTGGATTCATATTTGCATTTACTGGTTCTCCAGACCAAAGTGTAAGATCATTCAAGTAAATCTTATCTGTTGAGATTCCTCCAAATACGGTTGCACCCTGTGTGCCATTTCCAAGCACTAGTGTTTCTTCAAAATAGTTAGCCGGACTTTCGTACCATAATTTTAAGGGTAACTGTATGCTGGCTGTGCTTGCAACTGAAATAACAGCAGGTGTGGATTTGGTTTTTTTTGCAGGCTTTTTTTGTGCTAATAAACATGCAGGTAATGCAATTGAAACCAGTGCAATTAAAAATTTATTCATCAGTATTCTATATTGTTGTTAGGTTATGATAGCTATCGATATATAATTGTTCTACTTTGGTTCTAGCCCAAGGTGTTTTTCGAAGAAACTTAAGGCAAGATTGTATGCTGGGATTATCTAAGAAACAATTGATCTTAATTCGATTCCCCAGTTCTTCCCATCCATAATGATTCACTAAGAATGTAACCACCATTTCTAATGTTTTACCATGCAATGGATCGGGGTTCTTTGTTTTTTCCATACCCAAATATAATTGTGATTAGTGATGCAATCGATTTGTTATTTATCCTGCATAAATATAACCACAACCGTTTTCCTGTGCCCTTCCCAAGGCCCATACACCTGATGGTATTAACTGTACACCTGGAAGTAGATGATTGATCCATTCGGTATAAACCTCCGCAGGGTTAAGATTCATTTTCTCTGCGATTGTTTTACTGAGTTTTTTGGTGGCCAGGTCACATACACAGAATAGTGCTCCTCGTTCTTGTAGCTTTTTTACACCCTGTACGTTGGGTAACGGAAAATCACCGGGTTTTGGATCGTAATATAAATTTCTTATACTAGGCTTCTGAGTGAGCGGGTCCGTAATTTTTAAGGCAACTCCTAATTGATATTTCTCCCAGATTGTATCATCATATCCAAATCCACTGGCACCATGTCTGAAAACTGTTACGGCTGTAATGTCTTTGTCTTTACTTCCTGTTTGGTTATTGGATTCATAATAAGCCCAGTTCCAAATGACGGGTAGTCCGTTATTTGGCATGGCACCATCATATACAATACGGTGTTTACCTTTGATTTTTTTAAACCAGTTATCAGCATCATCTAATTGTGAAGGGAAAAATCTCGAATCGTTCGCATAAATTGGATTCGTTAATATCGAAAGGCTGCTTGCTGTAACTCCCATTGCCATGGCACTGATGAAATTTCTCCTGGTATTTGAACTTTCCTTTTTCATGGTAAATATTATACTGTGTAATATAATATTAAATTCTATTTTTTTTACTGCAATGATGTCAAGTTTAGAAAATTCATTTAGCCTTATTCTTTTGAGTTTATAAAGGAAGTCTTACAAAAAAGGTAGTACCCAATTCTTCAGAAGAAGTAAATCCAACTGTTCCATTTAAATATCGTTCAGTTAATAATTTAATAGAGTAAGTACCAAGTCCCCTTCCTACGCCCTTTGTACTAAATGAACGTTGGAATATTTGCGCTTGAACATTTAACGGAATAATGCCAGGATTTTGAACTGAACATAATATGAAATTATTTTCCTCAACACAGTTCAATAAAATATCACCCCCCTTATTAGTAGCTTCCAATGCATTTTTGATCATGTTAATCACCACCCGTTTTAATAACATGGAATCTGTTTGAATTATCCCTGAAAAACTGTGTTCATCTATTAAAATAGTTTTGTTAGCCGCAACTTTATTATGAGATAAATAAGATAAAGCTTCATTTAAAATATCAAGTGTATTTGTCTCACATAAAGTGGGTTCTAAATCTCCTTTCTCGGCAAACACCATTACTCGTTGAGAAAGAATTTCTTCTAATAGTTCTTTACTTAAATCATTTACTATACCAATATACTTGCCACTTGTTATATTGTCATTGTCTGAACGAATTAATAAATCACTTACCCCTTTTAAACTACCCACAATATTTAAAATATCGTGAAAAAATAGGCGTTCTAATATCGAGCGTCTATTCTTATCGCTTATATCTTCTATTGAAAGAATAGAATAAGTATTTCCTTGAAACTTAAAAGGTGCAGTTGTAACTTTTAAATCAAGATACTCATGAATACCATTCTCTTCAGTTGTTATTCGACAGTCTTTTGATATTTTTTGGGATTTCACCTGACTTTCAAGTATAGAATTTACAGCACCGCAATACCTGCATTTTTCACAAGTACCACATCCAGCTTCCATAACTGTTGAATTCACACATTTAAGGGCTTCCCCAGGCCTTGCACCTATCAGCTTTTTGATGTCTGTAATTTCCAACAGTTTCATTAGTTCATCGTTCCCAAATATTATCTGTCTTTCTGGGTTCAGAATTGCAACTACTTCGGGCATCGTGTTTATGAAACTCGATATCCATTCAGAAGAACTTAATAAAGTATAATCGGCTTCTAACTGTTCAATTGATGCTCTGTTTGCGGGTGCAAAATTAGTGAGTTTCATAAACCTAGATTGGGGGGTGAGAATCTGGATTTAAGTTAATTCATGGGTACTTAAATTCAATATTTTGTTGAACTTTTGGACTAAAAAATAAGAACAGAATTTTAAAATCCTATTACCTCAAATGAGTATGTTCCTGATGATAGATCAATGATAATTTGATTGTTTTCTATTTGTATTCCTTTCCAATGTTCAATAGATTTTCCACCCTCAAGAATATGGTTACTATCTTTTGCTGGAAGATATAATTTTGCACATGTATTTGCGGGAACAGTTGTTTGGTAGAATAAAGACCTGCCAGATATTTTCCATTCGCTTTTTATTCTGCCATACATACCATCGTAGTATCCTTTTGCATATGTGATAATATGATTCGGATCGGGAGTTGGTTTTAATACAAATTTTTTAAACGCGGCCACATCTTCATCTCTCTGAATTCCCAAAGAATAATTGTACATCCATGCAGCTACTGCACCAAAAGAATAGTGGTTAAAAGAGTTCATGCTATTATTACCTCCAAAGCCATTTTCTGTGGTATAAGAATTTAATCTTTCCCAAATTGTAGTAGCTCCATTTATTACCGAATATAACCAGGAAGGATATTTTTTTTGTTCTAATAAACGATAAGCTATTGCATCATTGCCATTTTTGGAAAGCGCTTCATTTATAGCTGCGGTACCAATAAAGCCAGTCATTAAAGAATAGGCAGGGCGCTCAATACCATTATCGTCTGTTGATTTATTTTGAATGGTTTCATTTAGATACTTAATGAGATAAGGTTTATTTTTTTCATTTGGAATATCCAAAGCCAGGGGAATAGCGTAGGATGCTTGTGTATTAATCAACTGACCTTTATCTGTTTTACCAAGCACTTCTTTTTCGTTCGGCGGACCAAAAAAACCAGTTTTAGTTCCAGACTTTACAGTGCGATAATTAGTCTTATCAATATATATATCATTCCATGATTTCTTAATTTCTTCCATCCGATTTCGATAACTAACAGCCTCATCTGATTTACCTAAAACAGAAGCTGCTTTGCTTACAAGATCAAGATCGTATGCAAAATAGGCCATCCAAAAAAGCGTATTGTCGTTTTTATTTCCTTCCGGACTCAACCAATCACCCAATGGCCCTTCATTTAAAATACCGGTGGTTTTATTTACTTTGGTTTCTAAAAATTGCAGATAGTTTTTCATTGCGATATAGTGCTCTGATAATAATTGCTTATCACCATACTGCCGATAAGTTTCCCAGGCAACTACAATTCCTGCACTTCCCCAAAGTGTTCCCCCAAATCCACCGCCAAGAGGAGCCACGTCAGTAAATCTTCCATCACTCGATTGAACATCCCTCATTCCTAATAAATGTCTTCGTAAGAATAAATTAGCATCCATTAAATAGGTAGCTGTTCTTGAGAAAACAGAAATATCTCCACTCCAACCCATCCTTTCATTTCTATTGGGGCAATCAGTTGGGATGGATAAAAAATTTCCTCTTAAAGACCAGGTAATGTTTTGCCATAATTTATTAACCAGTGTATCAGAACTTTCATATTTTGAGGCAAGCTCCTTTACAGAACTAATCACTTGCCCTTTTACATCAGAGACTTGTATCTTTTTATCAATTCCAGTAATCTCAATATATCGGTAGCCATGAAAAGTAAAATGTGGATTAATCAACTCATCTCCCCCTTTTAAAGTATATCGATCTGTTGCAAGGGCAGCCCTGATATTTTCCATCATAATCATTCCCTCATTTCCCCGATACTCCTTTAAATTCGGATATTTCACTTCTGCAAATCGCATATTAACTACTTGTCCCTTCTTGCCATTTTTCATTAAAATTTTTGGAATCCCTACCATATTTTGCCCCATATCATATACAAAAACACCTGGCCGAACTTCTTCCACAGACTGTGCTGTTATACTTTTTACAATGCTTGCATTCTCACCCATTTGTCCGATCAGTTCAAAATTTTGGTAATCAATGCTAGATTTCTTGCCCATGAAATCGATGGTCTCACCAATAAATGCATTTCCTTCCAGTGGCACTTCCACAGCCCTTTTCCAATCTTGATCCTTGTAGGAAGGAGTAGACCAATTCTTTATACTTGCTTCCTTTCTGGCATCATATACTTCTCCCTGAAAAAAAGAACTATAGCGTACAGGACCATCGTTGAAATATTTCCATTCTTTATTGTTTGTTGTAATGATTTGTTCTGTGCCATCTGTATATGTTATCACTAATTTGGCAAGTAATGATTGCTTGTCGCCAAAATAATTCCAACTATCACCACTAAATGTAATATTACCACTCCACCAACCCTCACTCATCCATGCGCCTAACACATTGGATTCTTTAGGATGAATGGATGCTGTTACATCATAGGTTTGGTACATATGGTTTTTATTGTACTGGGTTAGGCCTGGATTAAAATAATCCTTCCCAATTTTTTTGCCATTCATGTACACTTCATAAATCCCTCGGGCTGTTACATAAAGCCTTGCTTTTTTTATTGTTTTTTCGGCTGTTTTAAATGCTGCTCTCAACATCGGGCTCGCATTTTTACTTGGGTCTGCTGTAAAAAGGGTATTACTCTGCACACGATAGCCATGATCTTGAATTTGAATGGAGGAAGATTTAAATATGCCTTGATACTTGGTTGAATCAAATGTTTCAGAGAAAAGACTATTGGAAGGTTTTCTAAGATTTTTAATTTCAATGGAAGAAAAAGTAGCTACCTGATTAGCATCTGTTTTAAATCCAATGTTATTTACCATTGGGAAACTAATATAGTTATTGCCACTTCCCACAGGGTTAAGATTCAATCCTGTTGGCGAAAAGCTTTGCACACTTACATTGTGTTCGCCCATTTTATGTGCTGCATCATTTCCATTGACATAAAAATCGCAAACTCCAAAATTGCATTCCATCATAATTTGATGATGGTTGTATTTATTTTGGTTGTTGATGATGCTCTGTGGAATAGAAAATGATTTGAACGGGATGTCTTTTTTATCATTCAAATCATAGCCAACCCTATAAATATGTATTTTGGCAGAAGTAGCTGGGTTATCGTTTAAAGTAGAAATATCTAGTTCAATAGCAATATAACTTTGGTTGATTTTATTTTCAACACCCATTAGATTTAAGTTCCTGTTGAGCAATCGAGGATCATTTGCACCAAATACAAAAGATGCCCTGATACTATTCGATGCTTTTTCTAATTGAATTTGATATTGTATTTTAAATACAGATAAATAATGTGCATAAAGAACCATGTCTTCGGAAGAACCACCGATCCATTTTGCACCCGACCATCCCTCTAAATTACCTGATAGCATACCTGTTTCAAACCAAGAACTTGTAGCTGCCAGATTTCCTTTTTTATCCCAAACACTCAGATTCCAATGGTAGCGAGTTGTTGGCTTCAATGGCTCACCCTTGTATTCAATACCTACTGAAATATCTGATTCCACTTTGCCACTGTTCCATATAATATTAAATGAATCATCTGTTACTATTACCTGATATGCTTTTTGTTGGTATCCCCTTTGATTATCCAAAGCCTTCATTTGCCAGGAGAATTGTGGTGTTTTAATATCAGTTCCCAATGGGGTAAACTGATAATTTACCTGAAGATTTTGAAGCGAGAAATTAGCCAATAAATTACTGGTACAGATAAGTAGTACTGTGGCAAACAATGCAATTTTTTTCACTTGATATATTTAGTAACCTAAAATTATAATATATGATGCTAAACAAATTCGTAAATAAAAAGAACTTGTCCATCATGCTCCATCCTGTTTTATAAAATACTAAATCATAGCTGAATCATTTTATTTAAATTGTAGGAATTTTTAACTGTCATATAATTGCCATGAATTGCAAAAAACTTTTTGTTTGCTACCTCTTATTACAAGTATGCTGTTCATTACTATTTGCACAAAAGAACTTTGTTGTAAAAGCAAATGAAATAAAAGCCACTATTCAACCTACCATGTGGGGTGTTTTTTTCGAAGACATTAATCTTGGTGCAGATGGAGGGATCTATGCAGAACTAGTAAAGAATCGTTCGTTTGAATTTAAAAAACCCATGATGGGTTGGAGAGTACTAGGGCTTACCAAAACGGAAGGGGATTTTCAAGTGCTGAACAGACAGATCGCAAATACAGCAAACCCCAGATACATGCATGTTACTTTAAGTAATGCAAAACGTGATATTGGGTTAACCAATGAGGGATTTAGAGGAATGGGAATTAAAAAAGATCTGGGCTATGATTTTTCATTCATCTATCGGAATAAAACGGAAGGCATTAAAGTGCACATTGAAATAGTAAGTAGCAAAGGGACTCTCATTGGAAAAACCGTTATTGAAACAACAAATACGGGTAATGAGTGGAAAAAAATAACCACTTCATTGAATGCCACTGAAACCGATTTAAAATCGCACTTGAATATTTGGTTTGAAGGTAATGGCAATATCGATTTGGACATGGTCTCTTTGTTTCCCCAAGACACTTGGAAACAAAGGCCCGGCGGTATGCGTGCAGATATGGTTCAGTTATTAGCTGATATGAAACCTGGTTTTATTCGTTTCCCGGGCGGATGTATCGTAGAGGGATATGATTTATCAGAACGTTATCAATGGAAGAATACCATTGGTCCAATCGAAGAACGTCAGTTGATCATTAATCGCTGGAATACTGAAATTGCAAACCGACCTACGCTTGACTATTTTCAAACTTTTGGCTTAGGCTTTTTTGAATATTTTCAGCTTGCCGAAGATATTGGTGCGGAACCTTTACCAATATTGAATTGTGGAATGGCCTGCCAGTTTAATTCATCTGAGTTAGTGCCGATAGAAGGTTTAAATCCCTACGTAAAAGATGCGCTCGATCTCATAGAATTTGCCAATGCAGATAGCAGCACTTTTTGGGGTAAGGTTCGTGCCTCACTCGGGCATCCTGCTCCCTTTCATTTAAAAATGCTGGGAATTGGAAATGAAAACTGGGGTCCTCAATATGTAGAAAGATTACAAATCTTCACCAAAGAAATCAAGTCAAAATACCCGGATATGAAACTGGTATACAGTTCTGGAACAGATGCTGATGGAGAAAGATTTAATTATTTGAATACTACTTTGCGGAAAATGAATGCCGATATTATTGATGAACACTATTATAGAAGACCCGAATGGTTCTTGGCAAATGCAAAGAGATATGATAATTATCCAAAAGATGGTTCAAAAGTTTTTGGAGGCGAATATGCTGCTCAAAGCGATCATACGGTAAGTGTGAATAATAAAAATACCTGGTTAACGGCTTTGTCTGAAGCAGCTTTCATGACAGGATTGGAAAGAAATGCGGATGTAGTATCTATGGCTTCTTATGCGCCACTTTTTGCGCATGTAGACGGATGGCAGTGGACTCCCGATTTGATCTGGGTTAACAACCTGCAATCATATGGTACGCCTGATTATTATGTACAAAAACTATTTTCAACAAATAAAGGATCAAAAGTAGTTCCCATCACTTTAAACAATGATGCAGTTACCGGCCAAGATAGTTTGTATGCTACTGCTGCCATTGATGAAGTTGAAAATGAGTTAATCATTAAAATGGTAAATGCTTCAGTAAAACAGCAGAGCCATATCATTTCATTAGAAGGCATTAAATCGAATGCTATTAAAGGGAAAATGATTGTTTTAAAAAGTGATCATTTATACAGTATGAACTCATTTGAGCATCCTAATAACATAGCGCCGCAGGAATCTGAGATCGAAATTAAAGGGAAAAAGATTGCTTTAAATCTTTCTCCCTTTTCATTATCTGTTTTTAGAATTAAAATAAAATAATTAGTCAGTTTTTAATCCCAATGCTTTTATATATCCCTTATTAGGTATGATATTTTCGTACTTGCAATTTTCTAGGAATTGATACCAGGCTTCTTTTGCAGCATTCAGTTGTACAGGTTTGTTTTTTCTGATATCGTCGAAATTGTTTCTGGCAGTATCGGCATATTTACTGATCAAATCGTAATTAGCAGGTTGAGGAAAACTAACAATTCCCCTTGTATTATTCATTTTCTTGTATGGCCAGAAATGCCAGCCAATATTATTTTGCTCTAATAATTTTCTAAAACTAGCTATCCAGTCATCATCATTTTCGCCTGTTTCACCACAATAAATGGGCACATTATATTTGTTTCTAAAATCAATATAAGATTGAATCACTTCTATAGTAGTAGGTGTCCAGTATTTATGAAACTGATATACTAGTTTGTTATCAAATGGTTTTCCAAAAGCAGCAAAATTGGAAGCCCATTGCGCCCCTTCCAAAAAGATCAGATGGTTTTTATCAACCTTTCTAACAGCAGCTGTTACTTTTTTAAATAAAGGCTCTAAAAAAGGATTTAAATGAGCAGTATCAAAAAAATGGGGGATGGGTTCATTAAACAAATCATAGCCCATGATGGTCGTATTGTTTTTATAATGATCCGCAATTTTGGTCCAGATACTGCATAGCAATTCCTGGTCGTCTTTGCTTTCATATAAAAATGGGTAGGCATAACTATCATCAATATTATCTCCGGTTTGTCCACCAGGTGCCGCATGCATATCGAGTAATACAGTCATGTTTTCTGCCGCACACCATTTAACCACAGAATCCATCAATGCAAAACCTCTTTGAATGCCATGACCTCCCATATAATATTCGTCTGTAAACATTCGGTAGTTAAATGGAACTCGAATAGAATTCATTCCTAGTGAATGCAAATAATGGATATCTCCTTTGCTGATATAGCAGGAAAGATATTTACTCCAGAATTTTTTGGTCTCCGCGGTACCGAATAGCTCAGAAAATAATTCATTGATCAATCTGGGAGATGACGCTACTTGAAATTTAAACATATAGCCTTCCGGTACCAACCAATTTCCGAGATTCGTTCCTTTTATTAAAAAAGGTTTCCCATCTATTCCAATGATTTCTTTTCCTTTTACGGATAGAAATTTTTGGGAATAGGAATTTAGGCTGAATATGGAAGCAAGTAGAAAGAGGAGGAATTTGTATTTCATCCTTAAAAATAGGAATTGTAGGTTATAATAATTCTTCTGAAACTGAAATCGGTAACATTCTGGTAACAATTACTTAACGATTTGGTTAAAGCCTTATCGTTTTTTTGTACTCATAAAAACTCCTGAACATGAAAGACGTTAAGTACTTTTTTCTAGAGCTATCAATCAGAATCTTATTACCTTTTATGAGTGCGTTTTATCCTGCACTAAAATTTCATAAAATCCATTAATGGATAAGGCACCAAAGCGTAAAGTAGATATTCTTGTTCTTTCTGATATTCACTTGGGAACTTATGGCTGTCACGCCAAAGAGCTTTTGCACTATCTCAAATCTGTAAAGCCCAAGACAGTAATATTAAACGGCGACATCATCGATATCTGGCAGTTTAGCAAAAGATACTGGCCTAAAAGCCATATGAAAGTGGTAAAACATTTAATGGGTTGGATGAGTAAAGGCATTAAGATCTATTATATTCCTGGTAATCATGATGAGATGCTACGCAAATTTACCGGTTGGAAACTAGGAAGCCTGCGCATTGTAAATAAAGTTGTTTTGGAACTTGATAATGAAGAGAAGGCATGGTTCTTTCATGGTGATGTATTTGACGTAACAATGCAGCATAGTAAATGGTTGGCTAAATTGGGTGCAGTAGGATATGATACTTTAATTTTAATCAATCGTTTTGTAAATTTTATCTCAGAAAAAATATTTAATAGGGGAAAAATTTCTTTATCTAAAAAGATTAAGAATAGTGTGAAATCGGCTGTTAAGTTCATCAATAGTTTTGAAAATACGGCTGCTGATATTGGAATCAGCAATCAATATCAATATGTAGTTTGTGGGCATATTCATCACCCGGAAATGCGTGAAATTAAAACCGAAGAAGGTAAGATCATGTACCTCAACAGTGGCGATTGGATCGAAAACCTAACTTCTCTAGAATATAATAATGGCGAATGGAAGATCTATCGCTTTGACCCTTCAGAAATGGCAGAATCGAATTTGAAAGAAGATGATGATTTGAATGATCATCAGATCTTTGATAATCTCTTGGAAGAATTCAATTTAATGAAGCAGTCATGAAAATCTTATACGCCATACAGGGTACAGGAAATGGTCACTTAAGTAGAGCCAGAGATATTATTCCCATCTTACAAAAAAAAGGGGAACTCGATATTCTCATTAGCGGTATTCAAGCGGATGTTGAATTGCCTTATCCCATTAAATACAGATTCAAAGGATTGAGCTTTATTTTTGGAAAAAAGGGTGGTATAGATCTGTTAGAGACTTACCAAAAAGCCAACTTAAAACAACTATTCAAGGAGATCAATAGCTTGCCAGTAGAAGATTATGATCTGGTGATCAGTGATTTTGAACCTGTAAGTTCATGGGCATGTAAGAAAAAGCACAAGCCTTGTATTGGATTAAGCCATCAATCGGCAGTGATCAATAAAAAATCGCCGAAACCAAAGAAAACAGATCTTGTTGGCAATGCAGTATTACGCAATTATGCTCCTGTAACTGATTCTTATGGTTTTCATTTCGAGAAGTACGATGAACAAATATTTACTCCCGTAATTCGGCAACAGATCAGAGATGCCAAGCCTCAATCACAACCACATTATACGGTGTATCTTCCTGCATATAGCGATGAAAAGATCATCAAAATATTAAGTGTTTGTAATAATATTGAGTGGGAAGTTTTTAGTAAGCATAGCAAAAAAACTTATCGGATTAAAAATATACTCATTAAGCCCATCAATAATGAAGCCTTTATTGAAAGCTTTATCAATTGTACCGGAATACTTTCTGGAGCTGGTTTTGAAACACCAGCGGAAGCGCTTTTTTTAAAAAAGAAATTGTTGGTAATTCCTATGAAAGGGCAGTATGAACAACAATGTAATGCAGCAGCTTTGAAAAAATTAGGAGTACCTGTAATTAAAAGTCTGAAGCAAAAACATTTGGTTACGATTCAAAAATGGTTAGATAACGAACAGGAAATTTCGGTTAACTATCCAGATAACACACAAAAAATAATCAACAATATTATAAAAGTGCATGGATCAACTTCATCTACAAAAAATGTGCAGTTAGGTGATGGTATACCCACACTGAAAAAATTGAAAGCCAAGAGCTTTGGCAAAATTCTAACTCAACTTGCTGATTAAGCTATGCATTTTTCAAAAGAAGATTTTGGCACTGATTTTAAATGGGGGGTTTCCACAGCAGCCTATCAAATTGAAGGAGCCCACGATCTTGATGGTAAAGGACAGTCTATCTGGGATAGTTTCTCTCAGAAAAAAAGAAATATCAGTAACGGGGATAATGGCAATATTGCATGTAATTTTTATCATCAATACGATTCAGATATTGCCCTGATTAAACAGCTAAATATTCCCAATTACCGATTCTCCATATCCTGGAGTAGAATTATACCCAATGGCGTTGGGGAGGTAAATAGTAAAGGAATTGAATACTATCAGAAAGTAATCGATACTTGTTTAGCATTGGGTATTGAGCCTTGGGTTACGCTCTATCATTGGGATTTACCGGAAGCATTACATAAAAAGGGTGGGTGGACCAATAGAGAAGTGCTCAATTGGTTTAGCGATTATGTGCATTGCTGTATCAAATATTTTGGAGATAGGGTAAAGCACTGGATGGTATTGAATGAACCGATGGTGTTTACAGGGGCCGGATATTTTTTAGGTGTTCATGCGCCGGGTAAAGTAGGTCTTAGTAATTTTTTAGCAGCTACACATCATGCCACCATGTGCCAGGCCGAGGGAGGTAGGATATTACGTTCTTACAATAAGGGTTTTAAAATCGGAACCACTTTTTCCTATTCAGATATTGCGCCACTAAGAGAGTTGCATGAAAAAGATGCAAGGGCTGCAGTAAAAGTGGATGCATTATTGAACAGACTATTTTTAGAACCTTTATTAGGAATGGGTTATCCATTGAGAGACTTAAAAATTCTTCAAAAGATCGAAAGATTTATGCTGGCGGGCGACGAACAGAAGTTGGCATTTGAGATGGATTTTATTGGACTTCAAAATTATACCAGAGAAAAAGTGCGTTATGCACCACTCATGCCTTTTATGCAGGCAAAAATTGTAATAGCCAATAAACGAAAAGTACCACATACATTGATGAATTGGGAAGTGTATCCAACCAGCATTTACAATGCCTTAAAAAGGCTACAGTCGTATCCTTCCATCAAAGAGATTTTAGTTACAGAAAATGGAGCAGCTTTTGAAGACCATGTAATAGACAACGAAGTGAATGATACTGAACGGCTCAATTATTTGCAGGAACATATTGCACAAGTTCTGAAAGCACAAAATGAGGGGGTAAATGTAAAAGGCTATTTTGTTTGGACCCTTATGGATAATTTTGAGTGGGCAGAGGGTTTTCATCCCAGGTTTGGCCTGATACATATAGATTTTGCCACTCAAAAAAGAACCATCAAAAGCTCTGGTAAATGGTATAGCCAGTTGCTTACTAAATAGCAATCCAACTTTATATAGACACAAATAAGTATCTTGTATTGGCAAATCTAATTTCTACAAATTGCCGTTACAATGGAAGAGAATTTATTCAATACAGCACTTTTAGATGAGTTAGGTAGCAGAAAAAGCACCATGAGAGTGCTTGAATTTTATTTAACCGACTCGCAAAAATACCTCTTAGAATTCGACAGGTTTATTTCAGAAGGCAACCTGCATGGCTTCGTAGAGAAGTCTCATAAACTGAAAGGGTCGCTAGGTATGCTAAAAGCAGATTTATTAGTATCTTTATTAAATCAAATGGAAATAGCTGTTGCTGTAGATTCGAATTTCGATAAAGTACAAGAATTAATGCCCGTACTTAAAGAAAAACTACAAATATTAGATTCACAGTTATTACTTGAGATAAAAAATATTAAAGACAGTTTGTAAAGATTTTCAATTTAAATTAAGCCTTGGCTATGAAAATACTTGTTGCAGAAGACAACGTGATGTTGTTGAAAACGATTGAGTTGAAACTTATTAAGGAGGGATATGAGGTATTTACAACACCTGATGGAAGAGAAACGATGAAAGAAATCATCAGACTCCGTCCTGATATGATTATTGCCGATGTGATGATGCCCTATGCTTCTGGCTTAGAAGTGATTAGTATGGTTCGCCAACAGTTAAAATGGAAAACCCCTATTATTATTTTATCTGCCATGGAGCAAGAGGAAGTGATATTAAATGCCTTTGATTTAGGTGCCGATGATTATATAACTAAACCATTCAGTTTGAATGAACTAGTAATCAGGGTAAAACGCTTATTGAACAGAAACAGTTAATTTCTTCCAGTTCAGTATATCATCAAATAATTCATACATGCCTGCAACAGACACTTATCATAAAAATATAAACATACTTGGTTCGATTCTTTTATTATTGTTTTTAATGCCGCTTTGGCTTTTTATTATTTGGAATTTCTTCCCCAAGAAGAAAATGGTACTAGCTGTGGTTGATAAAACCGTTTTAACGAAAGCAGGTCAGGAACACGTTTCTTTAAATTGGGTGCTACTTCAGGAAAAATATAGCAAAACCAAAAAAGAATTATACAATCACTCGCAAGACTATTTTGGCTTTTTCCCTGAAGAAAATAAAAACTTTGATATTAAGGGTCTAGAAAGATTTTCTACTCCTCAATTAGATAAGTTAAGCGACGATGCTGATATGGCTTATTTTACAGATGCCTATGGTATTTATAGAAATGAGTGGTATGCAAAAGGTGATGAAAAAGAGCGTTCCGGTATTATCTATGGTGGCATGTCTGAACAAGATGTTGAGTTTTTAGGCATGATGAAAAACAAGCATAAACTTGTGGTTAGTGAATTCAATTGCCTGGGTTCACCTACTTCAAAACTAGTGAGTGCTAAATTTCAGGAACTATTTGGAATTGGTTGGACAGGTTGGATTGGTAGATATTTCGATTCTTTCGATACCACTGTAAATAAGGAGTTACCAAAATGGGTTGTTAGAAATTATAAAGCACAAAACCAGGGAAAATGGCCCTTTACAAAAGGGGGTATCGTATTTGTACATTCGGATGACCGTATCGTTATTTTAGAAAAAGACAATGATCTGGCAGAAGAATTTCCAGAAATACAAACAAATGAAGAAGGGCAGAAAAAATACCATCTGCCTCAAAGTTTTTATTATACTTTTTGGTTTGATATTATAGAATCTAACAATGATTATAATCATACCATTGCCAATTTTGTGATTAATACCACAAACCATGGAACGCAAATGTTAGCGAAGAATGGTATTCCAACTAGTTTCCCAGCAATTTCTTTACATAAGAACAACGATTATAAATTCTTTTATTTCTCTGCTGACTTTTCGGATAACCCCATTGAATTGAATACTGCGTATTTGAAATTCGTTCCTTATTTCAAGAAGTTCATGTACAATAGACGCGACCCTATGGATCGTAAAGCCACTTTCTGGGAAATATATCAACCAATGGTAACCACCATTTTAAATGATTACCATCAGGAGATTGCTCAACGTAAATAACGTAATAGCAAGCTATCTGGTAGTATCTTTAAATTACTAATGAACTGGTTGTTTTTAAATTTGTATCGATCGAAATTAGCCCTTAACTCATTTGCTTTGGCAGGATTATCTTCCTGTATGAGTTCCATTTTTTCGTTGATCCGAAACAGTGTGTTTGAATTTACCATCCAGTTACCCTGTACAAAATCAATGATTTCAGTTTTGGTTTGCATGAACGGGTAAGCGTGTGTGTTTCTGAAACTTCTGCTTGTATCTAAACCTCCACCCATCCAACTAGCCTTATCGGGAACCTGCATTTGATAGCTATTTTTCAACCACGCCAATAAACTTGGTGTAATATCAAAATGTGTGGAAACAGACGAAAACTTAGCAGGACGCTTTAATAATGGAGAGTAAATTAATAATGGTACGTGGTACCGATCTATTTTACTGCTCATAGGAATTTCTGGCATCCTGTGGTCTCCGGTAATAAGGAATACGGTATTATTATAATCGGGCCTTTTCTGATACGACCTTATGAATTCTCCAATCTTTTCATCGGTATAAAGAATACTTGCATATTGATAACTATAGTTACGATATTCATTCTTCAACGATTCATTAAAGTGCAATTCATTCATCCGCTCTTCAAATCTTTTGAGATACTTTTCCTGATCATTGATCTTAAAAGGACTATGGGTAGATACCGTAAGAATAAGACTCATACTAGGTTTAGTAGTATCCGTATTTGTATTTAAAAAGTGATCGAACAATTGCTTATCTCCATAACCCCAGCTAAAACCACTTGATGATTGTGGCATTTTAGCAACACCGGCCGGAAATGTAGCACCATCCTTAATGGCATTGATACCATTTTTAGTAAGGAAAATATTCATGTTATCGAAATGTGCATCACCTCCATAATAAAATGAGGTTTTGTAACCGTTTTGTTGAAGCAGGTTAAGTAGGGAAAAATGTTTGGGCATATTCTCACCTAACTCATTGAATCCATTCTTGGCAAAGGTCATGGAAGAAAGAATCGATGGAAGTGCAGCAAATGTTCTACCGCCTTCACTAAGAAAATTTTCCCAATACAAACTCTTGCTTGTTAAGGAGTCTACACTTGGCGTAAAATTACCAAGGTATGCACCACTATTGGTAAATGCCCTTCCCAAACCTTCTACCAAGATGATTACAATATTGGGAGATTTGGAAGACTTATTAAAGAAAGGCGACAATACGTCTTTGGTGCTATCTATGCTGTGTAAGAACGGAAAATTCTTCTCGTCAACGTAAGTGAAATTCTCTAGCTTTTCTTCAGTTGAATTTGCTTTTTGAAATCCACCTAAATAGCTATCGGCATAAATATCTATTTCATTAGTAGCTGGAAGAAAATGGTCATAACTGGCGTTAAAAAAATAGTAGGATTTATTGAGGGTAAGATTATTGGTATATTCCTGCCCTGGCATCCACTTTGTAATTGACCTAGCAATTGGTGTAATAAATATGGCCCCCAAAATAAAAACAAAAACGAAAACGGTGGTTTCGTTCATTTTTAATTTTTTAGGTAACCATACAAATAAACCAATAGCAATAATTAGTAGCACAACTACTGCAAATA
This sequence comes from Bacteroidota bacterium, assembly GCA_025363385.1. Lineage (GTDB taxonomy): Bacteria > Bacteroidota > Bacteroidia > Chitinophagales > Chitinophagaceae > Sediminibacterium. Next base: position 66,376 of record JANYEA010000096.1, read on the forward strand.
TTAATGCTGTTGGAATACCGCCAGCAGCACCTAATGTTTGTTTGATATCTGCCGTGCTATACCCCCACAAATCAGATCCCAGAGGAACAAGTGTGGTAAGAAAGTATTGCGATAAAGAAACCTGTACTAATAATAATGCTATAGAAAGAATAATAAAGACTATTTGAGCTGTTTTTTTGTGTATCAAATTCACAAAAAGAAATACAGGTAATAGAACTATAATAGCTAGTATCCAATATAGGAAGTCTTTTGAAATTGCTATTATAAACACTGAAGGGAATGAGGCAATGGCACCGTGCTTAAAATAATCTGTAATAAATTCAAAAAAACGTGCACCTAATATCAATAATCCAAATACCAATGCCAATGGCAGGTATGATTTTATAGAATCAGAGATAAAGGAAAATATTTTATTGATAACGGGTAATATTTTATCTGCAAATATCCACTCTGATTTATCGACCTCATTTTTTCTATTTGGAGCTTTCGCTACGGACGATTGTGATTTTTTTGCAAAAGATAAGGAGGATTTATTCTGCGTTTTTTTGGCACTTTTACTAAAGCCCTGCCTTGTCATTTCACCCCAGGCGTTTTCCTTTACAATTAAATTTACCAATCCCCTGATACCACTCCATACAATAAATGGATGAAAATAAAAGGGCTCACTAAGTGCGGTTAATAAAAGTCGAAATATATCTACCCTTCTTTTATATTGGTTAAAGGAATATACTTCCATTAATATCGCAAATAAGGAATAGAGATAGGCAAAACAAATAATGAAAAAGAAAAACACAAAAAAGAAACTCCAATCTATATAACCAGTAATGGCAAAACAGATAAACGCAAAAAATCCGAAGAACTCAATAATAGGAGCACATAATTCAAAAATAAACCAGTAAGGATAACTCACCATTCCTAATACACGATACTTAGGATTAAAGAACATTACCCTATGTATTTTAAGTGTCTGGAAAGTACCTCTAAACCATCTGTTTCGCTGACGTTCAAGAATGGCATAATTATTCGGTACTTCTGTCCAACACAAAGGATCTGGAATATATCTGATAACATAATCTAATTTTTGTTCTTCCATATATCTACGCATACGAACAACCAATTCCATGTCTTCCCCTACGGTTAAAGAATTATAACCTCCCGCAGCTATTGCGATTTCTTTATCAAATGCACCAAATGCGCCAGATATGATTAATAATCCATTCAACCTGCTCCATGCCATTCTTCCTAAAATAAAGGCGCGGATATATTCCAAAATCTGCATCCTTGGCAGATAATCTTTTGCTAATCGAACTTTAATAATTTTACCCTGTTCTACTTCGCATGAATTGGCTACTCTAATTACCCCACCTGTTGCGATAACTCTTTTATTAGTTTGCTCCATAAATGGTTTAACCATCTTAAGAAGTGCATCTTGTTCTAGAATACAATCCACATCTATACAGATAAAATAACTCTTGGAAGAGATATTGATTCCTGCATTGAGTGCATCTGCTTTTCCGCCATTTTCCTTATCTATTACAATCAGCTTTTTATATATTTTTTTCCGACTCTTGTAGATGCCCTTGATTTCTTTTGTGGCAATGGTAGAGTCTAGAAAAAGATCTGTTTTTACCAAATCAAATTCTTTGATCAGCTTTGCAAGGCTGTCGTCTTTACTGCCATCATTAATGACGATGATTTCTAAGTTGGTATAAAAAATGGCGAGTAGGGATCTGACGTTTTCAACTATAGATTTTCCTTCATTATAAGCAGGCGCAAGAATACTTACAGATGGTACATGTTCTGAACTGGCCAATAGGCGATAGTCGGTGAACTGGTTTTTATGTAAATAATCCTTTGTTTCTCCAATGCTGTAAAGCCCTAGAAAAATAAAAGAAATAGACAAAAGCAGACTGTACAGAAAAATTCCGTAAGTGAGCGTGTAATATAAAATGTCGAATAATAATTTCCAGATCATGTAGTAGAAAGAATATGGTTTACAATACGTTGAAAAGGTTCAGGATTTGTATGACTTTTTTCTGTGATTAATTGCATTCCTGAACTTGAACATTTTGATAATGCTATAGAAGCCTTTAGCTTGATCATATTATCGGGATAATCTAATAATTTGGTCAATTCAGAAGCATCTTCTTCTGTGGCCAAATTACTTAATGCATCTAAGATCTGTATTTGATTTGAGCGTGAAGCCTGGTTAAAAAAATTCAGGAGAATTTTTGAAGTTCGATCATTTTCTAATCTAACCAATGTTTCGATGGCCTGTGTTTTTACAGTTTCAGATTCATGCTGTAAGCAGTTAGTGATCTGATCTACTAACTGTATTTGTTGGTATTCATAGCACAACTTTAAAGCAAAAACCACTACTGAATTGTTTTCAGAGGCAATCCATTTGGGGATATGAGCACTAAAATCTTCTTTCTTTGGGAATCGCTTTAGCTGTTCTAATAGTTTTAATTGTTGCCAATCTGTAATTGGGTATAAAACCACATCCAAAAAATCTAATCCCTTAAATCCTGTTAAATGAATCAATCCGATTTGTGCTTCATTCCGGATGTATTCGTTGGATGCATTTGCGAATGTATAAATTTCATCGTAGGAGTCTTGTTGCTCCATCATATACAATTCCTGAATGCCCCTGGCAATTGTGTACCAATTATTTTTATGTTGAATCTTCTCCAGGGAATATTTTTTTAAATCTAGTCCGGTATAGATGGTTACTATTCTTTCTGCAACTTCTCCAGAGTGGTTTTGTTTGCTTCTGATTAGTTCTTCAATCATATATTGCCTGGCCAATTTATTATCTATGATTTTTCTAAGTTCATCTAATTGCTCTTCGGTTGCAGGCGACTCATCAATGATGATTTGTGAGATTAGTGGTTCAAGAACCGTTCTAATTGAAAGCAACTTAAAATACTTTTTCTTTTTATCATTCAAAAAAGCATAAATAGCAATAATCAAAAGGATGATGATCACTAGCATGATCTTGATGGCAATTGACAAAGTATCTACATTGATCAACTTTCTCACGAAATCCTGCATAATGTTAATTAAGTAGGGATCACCGCTAAAAAAGTAAGAGAATTTTAAGCTGACAAACAAAAACATATCTTAAAATATATATTTAAAAAATTTTCCTCTTAAAGTTAACGTATTCCAATCAGTTTTATTTTCAGGAATACTTTATTTACCTTGCGCCTTCAATCAGAAACATGAAATTTGAAGAAATTATACTCAAAAGAAGTGAGCATAAATGCGAACTCTGCGGGTCAGATCAGTTAGTGAAAGTGTATGAAGTACCTCCTCAGGATAAAACAAGCGAAGCCAATTGTATTGCAGTTTGTGCCGTTTGCCAGAATCAAATTGATAAAAAGGCGGAACTTGATCATGAGCATTGGAAGTGTTTAACCAGTTCTATGTGGAGTGAGGTTCCCGGGGTTCAGGTGGTTGCCTGGCGAATACTGAATCGCTTAAAGGCAGAAAGCTGGGCAGCAGAACAGATCGATATGTTATACCTGGATGACGATAATTTGGCATGGGCAAAAGCCACTGGAGATCATGAAAACGATGCTAGTGTAGATCTGCATCGTGATGCTAATGGTACCATTTTGCTTCAAGGCGATACCATTGTACTTACCAAATCTCTTGATGTAAAGGGTACTTCTTTAAATGCTAAAATGGGAACTGTAGTAAAAAACATCCGCCTGGTAGAGGAAAATACAGAACAGATAGAAGGTAAAATTGAAGGCCAAACCATTGTGATACTAACCAAATATGTTAGAAAACAAGGAACCTAAGATTATAAAAGACATAAAAAAAAGCCCTATCATTTGTAAGAGGGCACTGAAAAAGCCTCTGATTTTTGAATAGAAAAATTAAAAGCGAATAAGTTAAAAGAGATTTTAGCTTGATCGCTTTTTTTATTGGTAATTATTTAGTGTAGGATTTTGCTCAGTAATTCGGTGCTAAGTGGCTT
>JANYEA010000098.1 GCA_025363385.1 Bacteroidota bacterium
AAGGTTTTCATGCCTATATCAGAAATGCTGCCGATGCTTTAACGCACCCTTTTATACAAAAACAAACAGATACCCAGTTCGATGTTCAATTAAATATTTTTTGCTACAAAAAATAACCATGCTGCAAAATCCACTCATATCTGTTGTGATTCCTTGCTACAATGATGGGGCTTATTTGCCTGAAACCATTAGCAAGCTAAAAGAGCAGACTTATACCCATTTCGAAATCATTGTAGTGAATGATGGATCTACTGATCAAAAAACACTTGAAGTGTTACATGAACTTTCTAACGATGGGGTTATTGTGTTGCATAAGCAAAATGGCAGAATGTCTTCGGCAAGAAATTATGGGGTAAAGCATGCGAAGGGAAGCATTATTGCAGCTTTGGATGCAGACGATTATTTTGAATCCAGTTTTTTTTCTAAAGCCATTAAAATATTAGATGAAAAACCGGCAGTGGCAGTGGTAACCAGCCATATACAATTGTTTGGAGACTTTTCTCAGGTTGCCCGACCCAGGGGTGGCAATGCTTTTAATTTTTTATTTTCAAGTGAATGCCCTGCCTGTGCCATGGTTCGAAAATCTTGTTGGGATGAAATAGGTGGTTATGATGAAAACATGAAAATGGGTTATGAAGATTGGGAGTTCTATATACGCATCACTAAAAAAGGTTGGTTGGTAGAAGTTATACAAGAAAAATTATTATTCTATCGGCAAACTGCGGGGTCAACTCACAAAAACGATACCATACCCCATCGCCAGGAATTGATCAATTATATTATCGATAAGCACCATGACTGGTATGTAGAGAATTTGAAAAAATTGGTTGCCAGCAAACAAGTATTGTATACTGAATCGAGGATAGCATTGCCTACCATTTTTAAAATGCTGATGAATCGTCTCAAAAAAAAGTATCTCTAATTGCTCATGGGAATTATACAAAAGCAAAGCGTTAAGTCATCCCTGTTTATTCTCCTAGGATTTGTGATTGGAGCTGTAAATATCCTGGTTTTATTTCCTCGTTTTTTTACGCAGTCTGAAATAGGATTAACAAGGGCGATGATCGATATATCTCTCACACTTTCTGTTTTGTGTACACTGGGTTCCTTACCCGTAATCTATAAATTCTTTCCATTCTATAACGATTACACGGGTACTGAGAAGAACGATCTGCCCATGATTACAGGAATAGCCTGTGCCATTGGTTTTACCATTACTTGCATTGTTGGCTATTTTGCAAAAGATTTTATCATTAGAAAATTGGGGAAGTCGCCCGAATTTGCTTCTTTTTTTTATACAGTATACCCTTACACATTTTTTTTGTTACTTTTCATGTGGCTGGAGGCATTTGGTTGGTGTTTAAAGAAAACGGCCCTAACCAATTTTTTAAGGGAAACAGCCATCAGAATACTTACTACCCTTCTCATTTTATTATTTGCGTTTAAAGTAATTGATCTTACTCTTTTTATTCATTTATTCTGTTTACTTTATTTATTGCCCGCAGTTGTTTTATTAATCACACTCATCAAATCTGGGAAATGGAAATTAAATGTTATTCCATTCAGTGCAGTTACCAAAAGATTAAAGAAACGCATGTTTACATTTAGTATGTTTTTATTTGGTGTGCAATTCTTAAATGTACTCGCCCGAACAAATGATACATTTTTGGTGATCGGATTAAGGGGCTTAGCAGAAACGGGTATTTTTTCCATTGCCTTATATGTATCTGCTGCAATGGAAATTCCCCAAAGAAGCCTTACCTCTATTAGCATTCCGATACTTGCAGAATCCTGGAAGAATAAAGACATGCAGCGCATTTCCAGTATTTATGCAAAGAGCATTTCTAATTTATTGGTGATAGCATTGGGGATGTTTGGGTTAATCTGGTTAAACATTCATAACCTAGTTAACTTTTTAAATCATCTGGCTTCTAAAGGAAATGGCAATTATGAAGTAATCAGTTCATTGGTGTTTGTGATGGGGTTATCAAAGGTGCTGGACCTTTCTACAGGTGTGAATGGGCAGATCATCGGCACGTCGAATTATTGGCGTTTTGATTTTTATACAAACGTTTTTTATACCGTGCTTTCTATCCCATTAAATTTTGTGCTGATTAAGCATTTTGGACTCATGGGGCTTGCCTATTCAAATTTAATAGCCCTTAGTTTATACAATGCATCGCGTTATATTTTCTTGTACAAGAAATTTAATATGCAGCCATATCAATTAAAGCATTTGGAACTTTTACTCATTTGCATTTGTATTTATTGGGGTATTCATTTTATACCGCAGTCAAGCAACTTATACCTGGATATTTTTGTACGATCCAGTATATTTGTTTTGCTTTTTGCACCAATGGTATATTATAGCAAAGTTGCACCAGATCTTGTAAAAATGGTATCCGATAAACTCGTTTTTTTGAAAAGAAACTAAAGCTATAATGCAGCCAGTTTTTCAAGGAATAATTCCAACCCTTTTCTTTTATTGGCAGTTAACTCGTAACTAATATTTTCAGTATAATATTTTTTCAAATCGTATGATGCATAATGCTCTTCTGCAACCACTTCATTAATATGTTGAAGCCCATCTGCAATTGCAAGATTAAAGGCGGCTTCAAAATCTACTCCCAATGGTTTATTAGCAATCCATGCAGCAAACACAAAGGGCAGACCTGTAAATGCAATCCAGTTAGCTGCCAGATCGTACATATATGGAGAAATATTTCTTTGCTCTAAAGCTCTATCTCCAATTACAATTCCAGCTACATTTCCTTTAATCTGTGTTCTGAAATCTTCCTTGGCATCTTGTAAAACCACTTCTTTTTTCCAATACTCTTTGAAAAGTATTTTTACAAGGTTTACAGAAGTGCGACTTTGATAATCGAGCAAAACCGTTTCTATTCGATCCATGGGCACATCACTGAATAATGCCACAGATACCACTTCTTGCTCTGCACCAATGCAGTAGTCGGTAATAATATACGACTGCTTCATATTGGGTAATATAGCAACTGGTACCAATCCAACATCAATCTCATCGTTTAAGAGCATTCCAGCTATTTTGGATGGATAATCTTCGATCAATTCAATCCTATTTATTAAGTCAGAGTGCTTTATTCCATGCAAAAAAGGCTTGGTATTTAAATAACTTACTGCTCCAACACGTATCTTCTTGTTCAATTCAGTTAAATTTGCATGCAAAGAAACAGAATAAACCCTTTATAACAAACATTCATGGAACTCAATAATCTCACAGCCATTTCTCCTATCGATGGTAGGTATCGCAGACAAGTAAATCAATTAGATGAATATTTTTCAGAATATGCGCTTATTAAGTACCGTGTATTAGTAGAAATTGAATATTTCTTTTTTCTGGCAGACAAGCGATTTTTTAAACTTCCTTTAAAAGCACGTACCGCACTTAAGAAAGTGGCTGATGAATTTAGTGTAACAGATGCACAGCAAATTAAACAGATCGAATCGATTACCAATCACGATGTGAAGGCAGTTGAATATTTTTTAAAAGAACAATTAGAAAAAGTAGGGATTGCCCAATTAAAAGAATGGATCCATTTTGGGTTAACCTCACAGGATATCAATAATACATCCATTCCATTAAGCTGGAAGCATTGCATGGAATTTGATTATTTGCCTAATATCGTTAACCTGCAAAGTCATTTACAAAAGTTGGCTAAAGAATGGCAGAATGTTTCTTTGTTAGCAAGAACTCATGGTCAAACTGCTTCTCCAACCAGGTTGGGTAAGGAGATCATGGTATTTGTAGAGCGTATTAATAATCAGGTTTCTCTTTTTTCTCATATTCCTTATGCTGCAAAATTTGGGGGAGCTACTGGAAATTTCAATGCACACCATGTTGCCTTTCCAAAAAAGAACTGGGTATTATTAGGAAATGAATTTGTGGAAACCAGATTGGGATTACAAAGAATGCAATTCACAACACAGATTGAACACTACGATAGTTTAGCAGCACATTTTGATAGTTTAAAGAGGATTAATAATATATTGATTGACCTATGTCGTGATATTTGGACCTACGTGAGTATGGACTATTTTAAGCAAAAAACAAAAGTGGGTGAAGTGGGTTCTTCGGCCATGCCACATAAAGTAAATCCTATAGACTTTGAAAATGCAGAAGGAAACTTAGGTATGGCAAATGCTTTACTAGAGCATCTTTCAGCGAAACTTCCCATCAGTCGCTTACAAAGAGATCTTACAGATTCTACAGTACTAAGAAATATTGGTGTACCGGTTGCACATATTAGCATCGCATTAAATTCCTTGGAAAAAGGATTGAATAAATTAGTATTAAATGAAGCTAAACTAAAAGAAGATCTGGAAAATAACTGGGCTGTAGTTGCAGAAGCCATACAAACAATTTTAAGAAGAGAAAACTATCCCAATCCATATGAAGCCCTGAAAGACCTTACCAGGGGAAATCATAAAATTGATAAGCAAGCCATACAAAGTTTTATTGCAGGCTTGAAAGTTTCAGGTGCCGTGAAGAAAGAATTAAAAGCGATTACACCTGCAACTTATGTAGGCGTTAACCCAGCTTATTAGCAAAATATGTATCAATAGAAAAAGCTCGAATATTTTAGTTCGAGCTTTTTCTATTATAAAGTGATCATGATTAATGGTATTTTTCTGTTTTCTCATCCCCCGTCATGTCTCCATGCGCACGAATTTGTATTTGCACATTCGTAATCCATTCTGCGCAGCCTTTGCTATATAAAAATTCGTTTACCTGATTCACTACCAGCATTACTTCTTCATAAGTACCTTCTAATACTGTTGTAAAGGGTCCTACTTCGTGCTTAATTCCAGATTGTTGAATAATTGCTATGGCATCATCTACCCACTCATAAGGGTGTTTATCCTGTGCGAGGGGTAATAGTTGAATACTTGCGTTTATTAAGTATTGGTGCATGCTTAGATATTTGTTACTTCCACTATCGCATCCAGATTAATAGCACCGTGAATATGCGGGAATACTTCATCGATTGAACCTGCCAATTCAAAAATTAATGCCCTGTTCACTTTATCTTTTTGAATTTTAAGTTTTATTAAGTTTTCTTGACCATTATAATAACGCTCCAACACACCTGCCACTTGTGCACTTGTACTGCAATGAATAAATCCTTCTGTGGCTAATGAGTCTGTTTCAAATTGACCCTTTATCTGCGCTTCCGCCCATTTTTCAGGCGTTGTAACATGATATACAAAATCCGATTCCATGATTGTTTGTTTTGTTTAAATTCTTAAAATACTACTTCCACTCATACTTTTTTCCTACTCTCTTCACTCTTATCTTTTATCTCTACTCTTTTAAAGCACTCGTTTCATTCTTTGATCCAGTAACATCAGATCAACCAGCACCAATGCAGTAACTGCTTCTAATATTACGGGGACCCTCAATGCAATGCATAAATCGTGCCGACCCTTTACAGAAAATGATTCAATTGCATCTGTTTTCCAGTTCCAGGTTTGTTGTTCTTTAGGGGTTGAAGAAGTTGGTTTAATAGCAATTCGATAAACCATTGCATTGCCATTGGTATATCCTCCCACAATGCCGCCTGCATGATTAGTGGTTGTTTTACCAGTTGCATTTTCGATGGCATCGTTATGTGCTATTCCAAACATTTTTGCAGCTGCAAAGCCTGTACCAAATTCGATACCACGAACAGCCGGAATGGCAAATACGGCATGACTGATTAATGATTCTACAGAATCAAAGAAATGTTCCCCTAATCCAATAGGCAAACCTGTAACCCTGCAATCTACGATTCCGCCAATACTGTCTTTTGCTTCAATTGCTTTATTTAATCCCTTCTCTATATCTGTTTCGCCACCAATTTCTAAAATATTGGAAACAATATTTATGCCATTGTTTTCGCCAGCATAATGCTTCAATAATTTTTTTGCAATCACACCTGCGGCAACCAATGCTACCGTTAATCTGCCACTAAAATGCCCACCACCTCTATAATCTTCGAATCCGCCAAATTTAGAATGGGCTGTAAAATCGGCATGTCCCGGACGGGGAACTGCTCTCAACTTTTCATAGTCGCCACTTCTGGTATTGTTATTTTCAAATAGTATAGTAATGGGTGCACCTGTAGTTAGGCCGTTAAACAATCCACTCTTAAAAATGGGCAGGTCGTCTTCTTTGCGGGGTGTGGTACCTCTTCCAGAACCACCTTGTCTACGTTTGATGTCTTCCATGAAATCATCGATCGAAAGCGGTAATCCTGCAGGGCAACCGTCTACATTTACACCCACACTTTCTCCGTGCGATTCCCCGAAAATATTGATTCGAAATATGCGTCCAAAACTATTCAAAACAAAGAATTTTAATTGTTATTGGATATCAACCCTGGCTCCTAATTGCATTAAATGCTCGTAGAAGTTAGGATAAGATTTATTAATGGCTTCTGCTTCTGAAATAGAAACCGGACCTTCTGCTTTTAAACTAGCCACTGCACATGCCATTGCAATCCGATGATCGTGTCGAGAATGTACTATTGCAGCTTTTACTCCAGTACCCCCCTTAATCAACATCAGATCGTCTTGCAATGTAATTTCTATCCCCAATTTACCAAATTCATCTTGCAAAGTCAATCCACGATTACTTTCTTTATGAGCTAATCGAGAAACACCTTCAATAACCGTAGTTCCTTCACAATAAGCTGCCAGAGCCACCAATGGGGGAAAAAGATCCGGGCAATCTGTGGCATTAAAGTGAAATGCTTTTAAAGGCATTGGGCCAATCTCGATCTGTTCAGGTTGTATAGAGATCCGGCATCCACTATCGATTAATGCCTGCAATACTGCTTTATCAGCTTGGGTAGAATACACATCTAACCCTTGAATGCTAATATCACCAGCAATTGCGCCTGCTACTAATAAAAAAGCAGCGCCACTCCAATCTCCTTCCACCGTATAGGATAAATTTTTTTCTGATTTTTGTTTAAAGGATATATTGAAATGAAAGTGTTCATGATTTTCATGGGTAATTTCCCATCCAAAATGTTTCATCACCTGAAGGGTTAAATCAATATAGGGTTTACTCTTCAAATCTTTCACTGTAATCGTAACATCATTTGCACCTGCAGCGCCATAGGCCATCAATAATCCAGTTAAAAATTGAGAACTCAATGACCCATCCACTTCTAAATTGGCGGGCTTTAACGGCCCATGAATAAACAATGGGAGTTTTCCAGCATTTGATTGTATGTTAACACCCAGCTGAGGAAGAATCTGATCAAAAAAATCCATCGGTCTGGTGAGCAAAGAGCCCGTTCCATTAATTGTAATGGCTTCGTCGCTTAAAGCTGCAATGGGTGTAAACATTCTGATGCCCAAACCACTTTCGCCACAATTGATCTCTTTGTTATTAGGCATGATGCCTTTTGAAATGATCTGAATACTATGGTCATCAATCTTTTCAATAACTGCTCCCAATTTTTGTATCACATCCAAAGCAGCAAAATCGTCGTTACTCCTTCCCGGGTTAATGATCTTGGTTTTGCCAATAGTTAATAATGCAGCAGCACATGCCCTTTGCATACTGCTTTTACTTGCAGGGGCATATAAATTTCCAGAAATAATAGAGGGTTGTATCCTTGCATTCATAGCAGTCGAAATCCGGTTGATTTTAATATTGTTTTAAAATGGCTTCCAGCTCTGCGAAACTAAGCGACTGAATAAAGCCCTTACCAATTTTTTGTAATAGTATATAATGAATGCTTTGAGCATCTTTTTTCTTATCCATTTGAAGAGTCTTGAATGCTTTCTTCTTATCGAAGTCAGCAAATGTGGGGAGGCCATATTTGGCTAGTAATGCAATTACTTTTTCTGCATCTGGAAACCCTTTTATTTGTGCAGACATTAAAGCTGCATATGTCATCCCAATACTGATAGCCTGACCATGACTTAGTTTATACATATTTTCAATGGCATGGCCCAGCGTATGTCCGTAGTTCAATAACTTTCTATCTCCCTTTTCAAACTCATCTTTCACCACCACTTTCGTTTTGATCAAAGCATTTCTTTGAATCAAATCAGCTAAAAGTTTGGGATCCTTTTTAAAACCAGCCAGGGTATTATTCTGTAATAGTTCAAACATGCCAGCATCTTTGATACATGCGTGTTTGATGATTTCTGCAAATCCATTTTGCCACTCTTCTTTAGGCAGGCTTTTTAAAAAGCTCAGGTCGTATAACAGAAACTGAGGCTGGCGAATTAAGCCTACCATATTTTTATAAACACCTACATCAATCCCATTTTTTCCTCCAATAGAAGCATCTACCATGGCAAGTATGGAAGTAGGTACAAACCCACATTGAATACCTCGCATATAAATGCCGGCCACGTAACCAGTAATATCAGTAATTACACCGCCACCAACACCAATTAAAGTAGTTTTTCTATCAGCACCAAAAGCTATTAACTGGTCGATGATTACATCAACCGTTTGTTGCACTTTGAATGCTTCACCAGGTTTAAGTACAATGGTATTCCAACCTTTGAATTTCCTTTTATGCTTTTCGAAAAGATGGTCATCTGTTATGATAACAGCCTGATCTTTCGGAACTAATTTTTCCAGATTAGAAAAATCGGCATTGAAATAATAATCAACGGTTGATTTAGAAAAAGTAAAACTTCTTTTACGCATAAATGCTATTGGTATAATCGCAAAAAATAAGCATTAGCGAACTGTCATTGCGGGCAAATCAGGTTCACTAATGCTTTATATATTTAACTATGAATTCATGATCCTGTTCTGGTGAGTAATACTCTCCATATGTACGGCATCAAAATATTTAGTAACGAATTCTTTACTCAATCCTAATTTTTCACCTTTTATAAAAGCTCTTTCCAGAATTGAATTCCAGCGATTAGTTTGAAGAATGGTGATGTCGTTATCTTTTTTATACTGCCCAATTTTTTCAGCTACTTTCATACGCTGACTAAGGATCTGCATTAATTCATCATCAAGATTATTAATCTGCTGACGTAATTTTTCTAGATTCGCATGGTATTCTTCTGATGCCACATCTTCTTTTCTCCAACGAATACTACCAATTAATTCGCCTAAAACTTCAGGAGTAATTTGTTGTTTGGCATCGCTCCATGCATTGTCTGGATCGATATGACTTTCAATGATCAAGCCATCAAAATCTAAATCGATTGCAGTTTGTGCCACATCATGTAAATTGGTTCTGTTGCCACAAATATGAGATGGATCATTGATCAACATCACACCCGGGTAACGGCGTTTCATTTCGATAGCCAGGTGCCACATGGGTGCATTACGATATTCAGTATTACCATAAGAACTAAAACCACGATGTATTAAACCTACATTTTTGATACCTGCTTTTTGTACTCGTTCCATAGCACCGATCCATAATTCCAAATCTGGATTGATTGGATTTTTGATCAATACCGGAACATCTACACCGCGCAGTGCATCAGCTACATCTTGTACACTAAATGGATTAACTGTTGTACGTGCGCCGATCCACAAAACATCTACACCAAAGTGTAATGCATCTTCCACCTGTTTTGCAGTAGCTACTTCCACAGCCACTGGTAAACCTGAGGCTTTGCGGGCTTGTTGTAACCAAGGCAAACCCTTCGTGCCAATCCCTTCAAAACTTCCGGGACGCGTACGAGGTTTCCAGATACCTGCACGCAGGATATCTACTTTGCCAGTTGCGGCTAAACGGATAGCTGTATTTACTACTTGCTCTTCGGTCTCAGCACTGCAAGGACCGGAAATGATCAATGGACGCTTTTGTAATAATGCTTCCACAGACTTTACGTTTTCAATTGTTTGCTCCATAAAATGAGACGCTTATAGTTTTTCTTTTCTTAGATGTAAGCCCCTAACTTGAAAGCTGGGGTTACCGTATTTATATTAAAATTCTTCTTCAACTTCTCACTCCTCACTCCTCACTTCTCACTCTTCACTTTATTCTCCTCTGCGTGGACGACGTGATCTATCGCTTGAAAAACCAGCGGGGCCTCCACTATCTGCATCATTCATACGAATACTGCGGCCTTTATATTTCTTACCATCCAATGAACGGATCATTTGTTGTGCAGCACCTTTTTCGATTTCGATCCAGCTATTCATATCGCGCATGTCGATCTTGCCAAGAACTTCTTTTTTTAAGTCGCTCATATCAAGTACAAACTGCAAGAAACTTGCTTTAAAGAATCCATCTTTGGTACCCAGGTTTACAAATAATCTACTATAACCGCTAGCACCTCTTGTGTATTCAGTTCTTGCTTCACCGCGAGAACCTTCCCCACGAGCGCCTTCGCGACTACGCTCTTCTCTTCTACGGCCCATTTCTGGTCCGCGTTCTTCTCTTTTACCACGCTCTGTACGATCTCGTTCACGAACGTTCAAATCTTCTGCGTGTTCATAATATTTCAAGAAGCGATCAAACTCCATAGCAGCCACACGTTTCAATACATCTTCCTTGCTTACATCAGCAAATTTCTCTGCTAACATGGGAACATAGGTTTCGTAATCACCGTGACTGATATCGGCAGACAATAATTTATCCATGAACGAAAAGAACTGTTTTCTACAAACGTCTTTTCCACTTGGAATATCCATTTTATGGAACTGAGAATTATTGATGCGTTCAATTTGTTTGAACTTGTACATCTCTTTGGCATGAACAATTGAAATACAAATTCCTTGCAGACCTGCACGTCCTGTACGTCCACTTCTGTGGGTGTAAATTTCGATATCGTCTGGTAATTCAAAATTAATAACGTGGGTGATACCTTGCACATCAATACCTCGAGCTGCAACGTCGGTTGCTATTAACAACTGTAAAGTTTTATCACGGAATTGACCCATCACTTTATCGCGTTGACCTTGTGTAAGATCACCATGTAAAGCATCAATATCATAACCTTCACGAGTTAAACGCTCTGAAATTTCCTGAGCGTCTAATTTAGTTCTGGTAAAAATGATACCATAGATTCCAGGATTGAAATCAATAATTCTTTTCAAAGTATCGTAACGGTGTTGCGCAGTAGTAACATAATATTGATGGTCAATATTTTTGTTGGCAGTATTTACTTTACCAACAATTACTTCTTTCGGATCCTTCATGTACTTCTTGCTCACTTTACGAATTTCCGTAGGCATGGTAGCACTGAATAACCAGGTGCTTTCACGCTTAGGAGTGTTCTTTAAAATGAACTCGATATCATCTTGGAATCCCATGTTCAGCATTTCATCTGCTTCATCCAAAACCACGTACTTAATTTGTTCCAGATTGATTGCTTTTCTTTCAATCAAATCAATTAATCTTCCCGGGGTTGCTACTACTATCTGAACGCCTCTTTTTAGGTCACGAATTTGTAACCCTATAGATGCTCCTCCATAAACGGCAACCACAGAAATGCCGGTCATATATTTTTTAAAGAGCTCTATTTCTTTCACAATTTGCATACAAAGTTCTCTGGTAGGACATACAACTAATGCCTGAGGATACTTTGCAGCTGCGTCAATAATGTGCAGTAATGGTAAACCAAAAGCTGCTGTTTTTCCTGTACCTGTTTGTGCTAAGCCGATAAAATCTTGTGTGCCGCTTAGCAAAATTGGTATTGCTTGTTCTTGTATTGCGGTTGGGTTCACATACCCCAACTCATTGGTTGCCTGAATCAATCTCGCATCAATTCCCAACCCTTCAAATGTCATCATGTATTAAAAAATTTGCGGCAAAGGTACTTTTTAAATAGGGCTTTGCCTGTTTTTTGTTTGTTTACGCCTATTACAGGCTATTTTAGAATCCTTTTAATCCCATTTGCCTGCTCAATCAGTTCTTTCAAATATTCGAAATTCTCTTTCTCTAAGCAGGCTTTGAACTTGCGTAACTGACTAATATGCTCATTCAGTACATCTAATACATTCTCTTTATTCTGCATAAAGATGGGTACCCACATATCAGAATTACTCTTCGCCAAACGAACGGTACTTTCAAAACCACCACTCGCCAGCTCAAAAATATTGTCTTCCCCACGTTCTTTTTCCAAGACCGTATTGGCTAAGGCAAAAGAAGTGATATGTGAAATATGACTCACATATGCCACATGCACATCATGTGCCTTTGCTTGCATGTAAACCAGGTGCATTCCCAAAGTTTCATATACTTTCTCAACTAACGCTAATGCATCAGCATCAGTTTCTTCCTTATTACAGATCACCGTGGCTTTGTCTAAAAAGGCCCCAGTAACTGCAGCTGTTGGACCGCTATTTTCAGTTCCCCACATCGGGTGAGTAGCCACAAACCTTCCTCTTTTCGGATGCCCTTCAATAGATTTTAATAAACCCTCTTTAGTAGACCCCACATCCATCAATACTTGTAAATGCACCTGATCTAATAAAGAGTGCAATAATTTTTCAGCAGCATTTACTGGTATCGCTAAAATAATTAAATCAGATTTTACCAGGGCTTCTTCTAAGGGAAGAATTTCGTCTACTAATTTCAGTTCAAGTGCTTTTTTTTGATGCTCCAGATTAGCATCAACACCAACTACCCTGTCAGCAAATCCTTCCTGTTTCAAAGCCAAAGCCATTGAACCTCCAATTAACCCAATACCAATTATAGCTACGCGCATATCAATTTTTTTAAAATAATACTAGCCCAATGCTTTGATTCTTTCTATTGCTTGTTCAAATCTTTCAACCGAACCACAGAGGCTAACTCTAATATAACCATTACCTGCATTTCCAAAAATTCCACCAGGAGTAATAAACACATTTGCATCGTATAATACTTTATCACTTAAAGCATAACCATCTTTATATGTGCTTGGGATTTTTGCCCAAACAAACATCCCTACCTGATCCTTCGAATACTCGCAGTTTAAAAGATCCAATAATTCGAAAACTTTTTTTCTACGTTCGGCATAAATTTTATTGATGCTATCATACCAATCTTTATCAAGGCTCAAAGCCTTTGCAGCAGCAAGTTGTAAAGGAAGAAACATGCCACTATCCATATTGCTTTTGAATCGTAAAATTTCATCAATCCTTTCTTTAGCTGCACATAACATACCCACTCTCCAGCCAGCCATATTAGAACTTTTGCTTAAAGAATTTAATTCGATTACAATTTCTTTAGCGCCAGGTACCGATAATAAGCTTACAGGTTTTTCATTTAAAATAAAACTATAAGGATTATCATGGCAAACCAGGATCTGATGCTTTTTTCCAAATGCAACAATCTTTTCATACAATGCTTCATTTGGTAATTGCCCGGTTGGCATATGCGGATAATTCACCCATAATAATTTCACTTTACTCAAATCCGTTTTTTCCAACGCCTCAAAATCGGGTTCCCAATTTTTATCCGCACTCATTTCATAGGGCACTGCCACACCTCCTGCTAACTTAACGGCACTGCTATAAGTTGGATAACCCGGATTAGGAATCAAAGCCTGATCTCCTTCATTTAAATACGTCATACAGATATGCATGATGCCTTCCTTGCTTCCAATTAAGGGAAGAATTTCTGTATCTGGGTCAAGACTTACCTGATACCATTTTGTATACCAATCTTTAATGGCATTTCTTAATACAGGGGATCCTTTATAACTCTGATACGCATGTACATTTGGCTTAGCAGATTCTTCCTGTAAAACCTTGATCACAGTGGGGTGTGGTGGTAAATCCGGACTACCAATACCCAAATTAATAATTGCTTTACCCGCTTTATTCAGTTCATCGATTTCGCGAAGCTTTTGCGAAAAATAATATTCGCCAATACCTTCCAGTCTTTTTGAAGTACTAAATGCCATAACTATCCTTTTACAAGTTTTCCTTTTTTATAAATTCCAAAAACCTTCACGCTATTGGTTAAAGAATCGATTGACTCCATTACTTGATGAAATTGATTCAATTGGTCAAATTCTAAGTCTGCATAAAACCCATACTTAAAAGTACTACCAGGTATGGGCATACTTTGTAGTTTACTTAAATTGATATCTGCAGCTGCAATCAAGGTTAATACTTTAGATAAAATCCCCTTTGAATGATTCGTTTGAAAATAAATAGAGGCTTTATCTGCATCTGCAATTTGAATGGCTTCCTTTTCCCTTTGTAAAACCAGGAAGCGCGTGAAATTATTTTTCATGGTTTGAATATTCGGAGCAATTAGATCCAACTCAAATAGTTCAGAAGCTAATTTGCTGGCTATTGCGGCCACATGTTTGCTTTTATGCTGATGTACCTGTTTTGCACTTAATGCAGTATCCTCCGATTCAATTAATTTCCAATTATACTTTTCCAAATACTCCAAACATTGCAAAATTGCCATTGGATGACTATGTACTTCTTTGATATCTTCGAATTTTACACCAGGATTGACCATTAAATTTTGGCTAATACTCAAATAAACCTCACCCACCACTTTTAAATTACTCTTTTGTAAAAGGTTATAATTAGGGAGTATGCTTCCGGCAATAGAGTTTTCAATGGCCATGATTGCACCACTGGACGCATTCTTTTCAGAAGCCACACGTATCAGATCTCTAAACGTGGCACAGGGAATTACATTTACATTCTTACCATATATATTTCTGGCGGCAACCTGGTGGAAGCTTCCTTCATATCCTTGTATAGCAATTCCTTTTTTAGAGTCGAAAACTGTTTTTACAGTTCCAATCGATACATTCTTTTCATTTTCCATAATCCATTCTTTTCAATCCCTCCTATCGGGCAAAAAAAAAACCCGACCTATTGGCCGGGATATGATGTTTCAAGTTTATAATTAAGCTTTAGCAAACAGTACCCGGCTACTTGTTTTAAAGTAGAAATAAAAGAAAAAATAAAATCGTGTATTGTTCAACAATGTTTGCATGATAGACCAAATATAAACTTTCCGTTTATACGAACCAAGTGAAATTGCGAAATTATTTAGCTAACAAACCTTAGTTTGTATTGATATTGAGGAGTTTATACAAAAAAAAGGGTCCCTCCGTGGAAACGGAGCGACCTCTAACGATTGCTTGCCATATGAAAATCGGTAATAAGCTAATTCGGAACCGGCAAGCTGAGTCTCACAATCCTCTCAGCACTTAGCTCTTAATAAATTATTTCTTCTTAAGTGTATCAACTACAGCTTTAGCAGCAGAATCAACTTTAACAACAGCAGAATCAACTTTAGCTACAGCAGAATCAACTTTAGCTTCTGTGTTTGCACCTGAACCGCAAGCTGCGAAAGCACCTAGTGCTACAACGAATAATACTTTTTTCATTTTTTGAGTTTTTTTGTTTGAGGTAATTTACAGTTAATACCGAAAGGAGCTAAAAGGTAACCTCCATAATTAATTTATTTTTGAAAAAAAATTTTTGAGTCATTTTGGGTTACTTTTAACCACTTCATAGTATTAATTACAGTAAAGTGAAATCGGAACAGAACGAACAAGCATTATTAAAAGGACTGGCAAACAACGACTCAAGGGCCATCGAAACCATCTATAAAGACAATTTTAGTATGGTACAGGCTTTTGTTTTGAATAATAATGGCTCTTACGACGACGCAAGAGACGTTTTTCAGGAAGCAATGATTGCTCTATATGAAAAGGCACAAAGTGAATCATTTGTATTAACCTGTCAAATCAAAACTTATGTATATTCCATATGCAGGCGTCTATGGCTTAAAAAATTACAACAACTTGGAAGGTTCTCCAACCAGGTCGATAATCTGGATGAAACTGTTCCTGTTGAAGAGGATCTTGAGATCCACGAAAAACGCAACGCTGAGTTTGCGATAATGGATCGGGCAATGAAAAGTTTAGGTGAGCCTTGTAAAAGTTTGTTAGAAGGCTACTATTTGAAAAAAATGGGCATGCAAGAACTGGCGGCAGAATTTGGTTATACAAATGCTGATAATGCTAAAAACCAGAAGTACAAATGCCTGATGAGATTGAAAAAATTATTTTTTTCGCAATATAATATCGGAGACTAAGTACCATGGACGACATTCAATTACTTGCAAGCATCGAAAGTTACCTCGCCGGAGAAATGTCTCCGACAGAAGTGTCTGTTTTCGAAGCCCTACGCAAAAAAACGCCAGAAATCGATCAGATGGTGGTGGAGCACAAATTGTTTCAACATCAGATGGAAGATTATGCGGCTACCTTCAATATCAAACATACCCTTCACGAAGTTCATAACAGATTATTAGAAAACGGCGATGTAAATGAAGGTGGTGAACTTTCTACAAAAGCCCAGGTTTTCCAACTTTGGAACAGGTACAAGCGAGTTACCGCAATTGCTGCATCAGTTGGTGGAGTTATTGCATTGGTAATTAGTGGGCTTGTTGCTTATTTCTCTCCTGTTGTAAATGGTAATCAGATTCAACAACTGAGTAAGGATATAGAAATCATTAAACGTAACCAGCAATACCAGGGTTCTTTGATCAATGAAGTAAAAAGTAAAATTCCTAATGGCGTTACCGTTATTAGTGGTGGTTCTGGTTTCTTAATTGATCCAAAAGGCTTTATTATTACCAACGCTCACGTAATAAAAGGTACCGCAGCAGTGGTAGTTGACAGTAAAGGAAAAGAGTATAATGCATCAATAGTTCATATTGATACCAAGAAAGACTTGGCTATATTAAAGATCAACGATGAAGACTTTACTCCTTTAAAATCATTACCTTATAGTATTGGTAAATCAAATGCCGATTTAGGTGATGAGATTTTCACATTGGGCTATCCACGTAACGATATTGTATATGGTGTTGGATACCTGGCATCAAAAACAGGTTTTAATGGCGATTCTTTAAGCTACCAAATTCAAATCAGCGCAAACCCAGGAAACTCTGGCGGCCCGGTACTGAATAATAATGGCGAAGTAATCGGAGTTCTTAGTACCCGTCAGGCTCAAGCCGATGGAGTTGCTTTCGCAGTTAAATCGAAAAATATTTTCGAATTTGTTAACGAAGCAAAAGAAAGCGATACTATTTTAGAGAATATTAAAATACCTGTACACTCAAGTATGAAGGGTACGCAACGCAAACAACAGATTAGCAAAGTTGCTGATTGTGTATTCAACGTAAAAGCGTTCAGTAAAAAATAATTACAGTTCGATTTAAATATCAATATCCCTACCCCCATAGTAGGGATATTTTTTTGCTCTTACCACAAAAAAAGGAGAACAAACGTTCTCCTTTTTTAAAAATCATTCCTTTATATTTTAAGCCCACAAATTATTAGGGTAAATATCATCAGCTACCAATTTATTAATACTTGCTTGCACATGGGGAGCATCTTCTTTATAAGTTACACCAAACCATTGTGCTGAAGTAGGTACCACTTTAACAATACCTTTTCCAGATTTCATAAACTGTCCGGTAACAATAGGAATAAAAAACTCAGACTTAATATTTTTCAAATTGTTTTCATTATCTAAGAACTCACCAAATAATGTTTCACAAAAATCAATATAACCAGGCGCAAAACACAAGAAGTTCATGCTTACTAAACTGTCTTCGCTTACTTCATGTAAACCAGCTTCATCTTCGTAAGTGATAATACCTTTTTCATTTCTGAAGATACTGGTACGTTCATTGATATCAGTTAAATTGTGGTTTGCATCAACTGCACAAACACCACGGCTCACACTTCCAAAATCGCTTAGTGTTTTCTTTAATTCATAACCAATGATGCTATAGGTTTGCTCATTACACTGATTCACTAAGAAATCGTATGCTTTTACAAAAGAATCTGTTCCATAATAATCATCAGCATTGATAACTGCAAATGGCTCATTAACTTTCC
This sequence comes from Bacteroidota bacterium, assembly GCA_025363385.1. Taxonomy (GTDB): domain Bacteria; phylum Bacteroidota; class Bacteroidia; order Chitinophagales; family Chitinophagaceae; genus Sediminibacterium. Next base: position 17,842 of record JANYEA010000098.1, read on the forward strand.
CCTTGCAACAAAGAACAGCATGTGCTGTACCCCAGGGTTTTGTTCGATCTGCAGGAATTTCTTTATCTCCAATAAATGCCTTTAAGTGTTGAAATACGTAATCCGTTTTGATCTTTCCGGCAAGCTTTGGTTCGAATATGGCTTTGAAGTTATCAGCGAAATCTTCTCTGATGATGAAGACCACTTTTTCAAATCCCGCTTTAATTGCATCGTAAATTGAATAATCCATGATAGTTTCGCCACTGGGGCCAAAGGACTGAGTTTGCTTTTGACTACCATAGCGGCTGGCCATACCAGCGGCTAATATTACTAGTGTAGGTTTCATATAAAATATATAAAATTTGCAATACAAAGTTACTTGATAATCTTGAAAATCAATTCAGTAAAAGTGCAAATAAATACTACCCTAGCAGAGATCAAGCCTTTGAGCCTTGGAAAAGATCAAAAACTGGCCATTGATGTGCTTAGACTCGATCTGATTCATCCGGTAATTAGTGGTAATAAATGGTACAAGCTTCGGTTCTATATGGAGGAAGCTATTCATAAAGGCTATACAGAGATCGCTAGTTTTGGGGGTGCATATAGCAACCATATCGTTGCTACTGCTTGTGCATGTAATTTTCATCAATTAAAATCTGTTGGGTATATCAGGGGAGATAAAACAGAACCACTTTCGCACACATTGCAAGCTGCGGCTGACTTTGGGATGCAACTAATTTTTATTAGCAGAGCCGATTATAAAAATAAAACTGCCCTCATAAAAAACAACCAACAACCCAATCGCTATTGGATACCAGAAGGTGGATATGGAATTTTAGGTGCCAAAGGGGCTGCCAGTATTTTGAACACTGTTTCTTTAGAAAAATATACCCATATTATTGCAGCAGTGGGTTCGGGTACCATGCTGGCTGGGCTCTTAAATGGAAGCAGGGCCGATCAAACTATTATTGGTATCAGTTCACAAAAAAATAATAAGAGTCTTGAATCTGAAGTGCTCCATTTAACGCTGTCAGAAAATCAACATCGGTTAATACTCATGCACCATTATCATTTTGGGGGATTTGCTAAACACCCATCTGAACTAATTCATTTTATGGTGGATTTTTGGAAGAAAGAATCGATACCCACTGATATTGTTTATACCGGTAAAGTATTTTTTGCCATATCCGATCTTTTACAAAAACAATATTTTAAACCGGGGCATAGACTATTGGTGATACATAGTGGAGGTTTACAGGGAAATTTGTCTTTACCAGAAAAGAGTTTGCCTTTTTAATACTGCCATTAAATATATTTGTACCCCCATGAAACAGTGCACCTTAATTATTTTTATTCTCCTTAGTGAATATGCAGGCAATATTTCCTATGCACAGGATCCTTTACCAGAATTCAAATTAAAAATGATCAATAGCAACAAATGGTTGATTAGCTGGCATAATCCTTTTAGAAACTGCGTGAAATTATCTGTACAAAGATCAGGTGATGATAAAAATTTCAAAACAATTGTCACAGCAAAAAATCCTAAGCTATACGAAAATAGTTTTACAGATACCAAACTGCCAAAAAACAAAAACTGTTTTTATAGAATTCAATACATATTAAAGAATGGCAAAACTTATTTTTCGTTAATGCATAGTACCCTAGAAAGAGAAGCAGAAAAAAATATGGTTTCAAATACCTCTAACCCAGTTTGGAAACCCTCGCCATTTGTATTTACCAACCGCAATGGAGAAATTCAAATACTAGTTAACAACCCTTCTCAATTCGTTTACAAACTGCTGTTCCAGGAAGAAAATGGAGCTGAACTTTTTCAAATAAAAAAAATTGATACAGATAATTTAATCCTAGATAAAACAAATTTCATACACAGTGGCTGGTTTCAATTTGAATTGTATAAAGACGATGTGCTTTTAGAAAAGAATACCATCTATCTAAAACCATTAAAATAAGAACGAGAGCCTTTATTCTGAAAAAAATGTGCAATGAAATACACGCTCAAAATTCTTCTTCACTAAATATTTTACTTCATCCATTGAAACAGATTTACCCAATTCTTTTTGCATGGAAGTAACTTGTTTTCCAGCAATACCACAGGGAACAATGTCATGAAAATAGTTTAGGTCTGTATTTACATTCAAAGCAAACCCATGCATGGAGATCCATCTGCTACATTTAATACCCATAGCACAAATTTTACGCTCTTTACCGGGAATATGCGGGTCTAGCCAAACGCCGGTTTCTCCAGGGCTCCTATCACCACTTATGCCATATTCGGCCAGCGTTAAAATGATTACTTCTTCTAAACTTCGCAGATACCAACCCAGGTCTGGTTTAAATTTTTCCAAATCTAAAATTGGGTAACCCACTAACTGTTCAGGGCCATGAAAAGTAATATCGCCACCTCTGTTAATATGAAAAAAATCAATCCCTCTCCTAGTTAGGGTTTCTTCATTTATTAAAAGATGATCTGCCTTTCCACTTTTACCTAATGTATAAACAGGCGGGTGCTCCACAAAAAGCAAGTAATTATTGGTTGGAATTGCATCAGGGGGTAAATCTCCGGTTTTTCTAAATAAAGCTTTTAGATCAGAATTATCCTTAAGCAAAGACTCTTGATAATCCCAAGAATCCTTGTACCGCATATTACCCAAATCTTTGAAGGACACTTGTTGTTGCATGATGTGAAAATACATAATTAGTAACAAAACATTCGCCTAATAGCAAGAATCGTAGTTGTGCAATAACAATAGTATTTTTGCCAAATGGAGCATGAGATTGATATTGTATCTGACGAAGGTTCAGAAGACCTATATGAACGGAAGTCCTTTAAAGTAGATAAAGGTCAGGTACCCTTACGGATTGATAAGTTTGCCAAAATGCATTTAGAAGGCGCCACTCGTAACAAAGTTCAAATTGGTATTGAAGCCGGATTTTTAACCGTTAACGGAAAAAAAGTAAAATCGAACTATAAAGTAAGGCCCGGAGATGAGATCGTATTTCTGAGTTATATCAATCCAGAACACACAGAGTTAAAACCCGAGAATATTCCATTAAATATTGTGTATGAGGATGACGCACTAATGGTGATTAATAAATCTGCTAATATGGTGGTGCATCCAGGAGTAGGTAACTATACCGGCACATTATTAAATGGTGTTGCGTACTATTTATTACAACAAAACCCACTATTAGATGAAGATACACTTCCTCGTTTTGGATTAGTACATCGAATAGATAAGAATACTACCGGTCTGATTGTATTAGCAAAAACAGGTGAAGCCGCAGCAGCATTAGCTAAACAATTCTTCAACCATACAGTTTCCAGAAAATACATGGCGCTAGTTTGGGGTAATGTAGAAAAAGACGAAGGCACTATTGAAGGACATATTGCACGTCATAAACAATACAGAAAAATGTTTGACGTATACCCCGAAGGAGAAATCGGTAAACATGCCATTACACATTACAGGGTTTTAGAAAGATTTAATTATGTAACGCTGGTAGAGTGTATACTAGAAACAGGAAGAACCCACCAAATAAGGGTGCACATGAAGCATATTGGACATACACTTTTTAACGACTTTGAATATGGGGGCGACAAAATTTTAAAGGGCACTATTTATACCCGATACAAACAGTTTGTAGAAAATTGTTTTGAAATCTGTTCCAGGTGTGCACTCCATGCTAAAACATTAGGATTCATTCATCCAACAACAGGTAAAGAAGTATTTTTTGAGTCTGAATTACCTCCTGATATGAAGGGGGTAATAGAAAAATGGAGAAACTATCTTGAAAATAAAAATGACGTGTAATTGCCATTGCCCACTTTTATAAAACAACTCGCAAAAAAGGTTCAGGCTAACCTACCTATTGCTATTGGTAAAAATGAAGTGTATGATAGATATACCCATGAAATCATTACTAAATATTGCCAGCAAGATTCTATTTGCATCGACATTGGTGCCAACCATGGAAAAATTCTAGATTGGATGATACAATCTGCCCCAAATGCAACACATTATGCGTTTGAGCCCATCCCATTTCTGTATCAAACATTGACAATAAGATACGCAGATAAGGCAATGATATTTCCAATTGCATTAAGCAATGGAAAATCTATTTGCTCTTTTAACCTTGTAACCACAAATACTGCATTGAGTGGTCTAAAAAAAAGGACCTATGCAAAATTTCATAAGGAACAAACTATAGAAGTATCCACTGATACATTGGATAATATTGTGAGAAAGGATGATATCATTCGTTTGATAAAAATTGATGTAGAAGGTGGGGAATGGAATGTTTTAAATGGAGCCATTAAAACAATTCATAGATGTAAACCCCTTATCTTATTTGAATGCGGCAAAATTGGAGGCGAACTGTATGGCTTTACTGCTTATGAAATTTACCAGTATTTTACACAAAATTTTGATTATCAGATTCACACGCTTAAAGGTTGGTTGAAAATGGAAACCCATTTATCGTTTTCTGAATTTGTAAAATATTTTGATAATGGGTCGGAGTTTTTCTTTTTAGCAGTTTCTAAAAATGTACCCAAGAATTCTTAACTTTCTGATTAAATATATTGCTATGAACAAATATGATTTGATGCAGGCGATGACAGATAACCATCAGCGCTTTTCAAATTATATGAATATTCTAACTGAGAAGGAATATTTATATGCCCAGCCAGAAAAATGGACGGCCGGACAGCAACTTGATCATATTGTACGTTCCACTAAGCCACTAATACTGGCAGTGCGTTTACCAATATTTGCACTACATCTAATATTTGGCAAGGCAAATAGACTTTCCATGAGCTTTGAAGAACTAGTAAAAAAATATGATGCCAAAATAGAAGCCGGTGCTAAAGCCACAGGTAATTTTATTCCACCTATTATTGGTTTTGATAAAAAAGAATCACTGATAAATGAATTATTATCTATCATCCAAAAAATCAATAAGGGTGTAGAAAAAATTTCAGAGGAAGAATTAGACCTTTGTGTTCTTCCCCATCCATTGTTAGGAAAAATCACATTTAGAGAAATGTTGTATTTCACAATCAATCATGTAGATCACCACCATTACATCATGGACAAGGCAATACAGGATGGCCTTTTACTTCATTAAAGCGGATCGCCTTTTAAATTAAAGTTCAATGAAATCTGATGGAAAAGGTTTTGTTGGTAAAAGCCAGTGGCATATCTGATCTGCAATTTATTGAGTAATACGCCAAATCCCAGGCTAAACCCATTTAAACCATTGGTAATGTTATATGCATTTAGACTTTGTCTTCGCATTAAGTTCAATGCAGCAGTAATTTGAAACTGGCTACTTAAAAAGATATCTGTTGAAAATACCAGATGAGCCATCAGTTTTTGAAAACTATTATTCGCCCCAAAACGGGCATCCCCTTCCTGTGCATTAAATAATGTATCGTTATAAAAAACATCAAATCGGTGCAGATGATGGGCCGTTAATGAAAATTGCAAAGGTGCCTGTAATAATTTTTTTGTGATTCCAGCTTGCAGATCAAATGGTAGTTCTTCTTTTGTGCCTGATCCATTATAAGTTTTGAGTTGCGTACCCATATTTTTGGCTACTAGTGAAACCTGCCATTGGTTTTCTTTATCATAATAGGCAATTGCTGCATCTACTGCCATTCCATTGGAACGATACAAACCATAATTAGAATTAATGAATTTAGTATTAAATCCAACCCACCACTTTTCTTTATACGATTTTGAAAACATGAACTGTACTACATAATCGGAAGGTCTGAAGTTTCCTAAAATATTACCTGCTGCATCCGTCTGTGTGAGTGTTCCATAATCGAGATATTGCACGCCCACTCCTATGTTTGATCGAATACTGGGTAGATGAAAAGCAGTTTGGATTCCATACTGTTTCACTCCTTCCGCATAGCTATAGAAGGAACTGGCTATTTGTTGATGCATAGAATCGCGTAAGAGAGCAGGGTTTGAGAATGCCATACCTACATCATTACTAATACTACTTACATTAACATTACCGAGGGCTGCTAATTGTGCTGCATTGGGTTGTGTTAGAAAATTAAAAACAGCATTACCTCCCAGCGTCTGCGATTCGGCTTGGTTTGCCGCAAAGAACAAAAGCAAAAAAATAATGTGTTTCACCATGTTGATTATACCAGCGCCAGTTCTAAAACTTGTTGCATTGTTTTTACAAAATGAAATTGTACGCCTTTAATAAAACTACTATCTATTTCTAATACATCTTTTTCATTCATGGCACACATGATGATCTCTTTTAAACCAGCTCTTTTTGCTGCTAACACTTTTTCTTTAATTCCACCAACTGGCAAAACCTGTCCTCTTAAAGTAATTTCACCGGTCATAGCTAAATAAGGTTTTACTTTTCTACCCGTAAAAGCCGAGGCTAATGCGGTTAGCATAGTAACACCAGCACTTGGACCATCTTTTGGCGTAGCACCTTCCGGAACGTGTATGTGAATGGTTTTTTTCGCAAACATTTCAGGGTCGATGCCAAACTTTCTGGCATTCGCCTGTAAGTAACTCAGAGCAGTACTAGCACTCTCTTTCATTACATTACCCAGATTACCGGTTAATTTCATTTCTGCTTTACCGTCGCCCAATATCGCTTCAATAAATAAGATATCACCCCCAACATATGTCCAAGCTAGACCCACGGCTACTCCTGCCATATTTGCGGTCTTGTAAATTTCATTGCTATAACGGGAAGGGCCTAATATTTTCTCTACGTCTGCAATTGTGAGAATAGATTTTACTTTGTTTTTAATCGCATATTCCTTTGCCTGATAGCGCATAATGGAAGCAAGCTGTCGATCTAATTCACGCACCCCACTTTCGCGGGTATAGCTTTCTATGATTTTCTCAATTACTTTATCATTCAGCTTAAAATTAATTTTATCTAAACCATGCGCTTCTCTCTGTTTAGGCAATAAATGTCTTTTAGCGATCTCTACTTTTTCTTCTACAGCATAACCGCTTAGGTCAATAATTTCTAAACGATCACGCAATGCAGGCTGAATATTTTGAATATTATTAGCTGTGGTAATAAACAATACCTTACTTAAATCGTATTCAAGTTCCAGATAGTTATCATAGAATGTATTATTCTGTTCAGGATCTAAAATTTCCAATAAAGCAGAAGAAGGATCGCTTCTTCCATCCGTTCCAATTTTATCTATCTCATCCAGGATCATTACCGGATTTGACGACTTGCATTTGCGGATCTGTTGAATTACCCTTCCGGGCATAGCGCCAATATAGGTTTTCCGATGTCCACGCAATTCACTTTCATCGTGTAACCCACCCAAACTTACGCGTACATATTTTCTACCAATTGCGTGCGCTATGGAACGTCCTAAAGAAGTTTTACCAATTCCGGGAGGTCCCAGAAAACAAAGAATGGGGCTCTTCATATCGCCCTTCAATTTCAACACCGCCAGGTACTCAATAATCCTGCTTTTAATTTTCATCATGCCATAATGGTCTCTGTCTAAAACCTTTTGTGCATTCTTTAAATCGTAATTGTCTGCAGAATAATCTTCCCAGGGAAGGTCTAACATTAAATCTAAATGGTTATAAACTATAGAATAATCCGGGGTTGAAGCATTCATCCTTTCCAGCTTTTCAATTCCTTTTTTGAAAAGGTTTTTAGCAGATTCAGGCCATTTTTTTGCTTCCGCCTTTTTCTTCATGTCGGCAATTTCCCGATCGTTGCTATCGCCACCCAATTCATCTTTGATGCTATTCAACTGTTGCTGTAAAAAGTATTCACGCTGCTGCTTATCTATCTCGGTGCGTGTTTTACTAGTTACTTTATCTTTCAGCTCAGCAAATTGCAATTCTCTATTCAATATTTGAATTAAACGCTCAGCGCGTTTATAGATATCATGAATTTCAAGCAAACTCTGCTTCTCAATTAAATCGCTATTTAAATTGCTACTCACAAAATTGATTAGAAAAGACGGGTTCTCAATATTTTTTAAAATAATTGAAGCTTCTGTAGGCAGGTTTGGAGATAAATGAATGATCTGTGCTGCCAGGTCTTTAATACTACTGATATAAGCATTAAAATCATCCGAAACAGGTAATACATCTTCTTCAAATAAACGGATGGAAGCCTTAAAATAAGGATCTTCCGTTTGCATTTCCAACAGTTCAAAACGTTTTTTACCTTATATAATAATGGTGGTGCCACCATCAGGCATTTTGATGAGTTTTACAATTTTTGCAACCGTGCCAATACTACATAAATCGCTTGGGGCTGGTTCTTCAATATTTGCATCCTTTTGAGCTAGAACCCCAATTAGCTTATCGAGCTTATATACATCATTAACAGCCTTAATACTTTTATCTCTTCCCACTGTAATCGGCAATACCACCCCAGGAAATAAAACAGTATTTCTTAAAGGTAAAATGGGCAATATATCTGGTATGACCAAGTTTTTATCCTGATCGGCATCATTTTCATTAATCGGAATAATCGGCATAAAATCGGTATCATCCTCCGATCTGAAAAACATATTTTCTTTCAACATAGTTCTATTCTTTGGTCAATTTGTCACAGTCTTTCCCTAACAATGAATATGCAAAGGAAAGCTGAATATTGCAATATTGGTGCCATTGACACAGAAACAGATTATTTAGTACAAACTGGCACAAAAAAAGGTCCTCCCGAAATTCAGAGGGCACTGAAAAAGCCTCTGATTTTTGAATAGAAAAATTAAAAGCGAATAAGTTAAAAGAGATTTTAGCTTGATCGCTTTTTTTATTGGTAATTATTTAGTGTAGGATTTTGCTCAGTAATTCGGTGCTAAGTGGCTT
>JANYEA010000099.1 GCA_025363385.1 Bacteroidota bacterium
TTTTACAGAATAAAATTCAGCTAAGTGAATACAGTTCTTTGTATGCGATGATTGTGCCAGAGAATAATCTGCTCAGGAAGATTAATGAGTTAATAGATTTTTCCTTTATCCATGAAGAGCTGGTAAATAAATATTGTCAGACTAACGGCCGCAATGCAGAGAGTCCTATCCGTATGTTCAAATATTTATTGCTTAAAACGATTTACACATTATCAGATGTTGATGTAGTTGATCGTTCGCGTTTTGATATGTCCTTCAAATATTTTTTAGATATGACGCCAGAGGAAGGCGTGATTAATTCAAGTTCACTTACAAAATTTAGAAAGCTCCGATTAAAGGATACCGATTTACTTAATTTATTGATTAGTAAGACAGTTTCTATTGCCATAGAAAAAGGTATTATCCGTACCAAATCGATTATTGTTGATGCTACGCATACGCATTCAAAATCCAATCCTTTTTCAGCAATCGAAGTATTGCGTGAGCGTTCAAAACAACTTCGTAAAGCCGTTTATAGCTTTGATGAGTTTTGGAAAGATCGGATGCCGAAGAAGAACAATGACAATGATTTAGAAAAGGAGCTAAACTATTCTAAAGATTTAGAACAACGAATAGAAACAGATGAATCTATCAGTTCAATACCTGCGGTAAAAGAAAAATTGAATTTGCTAAAAGAGACGATTGAAGATGCTTCTGAGAACTATATTCTGTCAAAAGATGTAGAAGCTAAAACGGGTCATAAGTCTGCAGATAGTTCATTTTTTGGCTACAAAACTCATATAGCTATGTCTGAAGAACGGATCATTACTGCTGCGGTGGTAACATCTGGCGAAAAAGGAGATGGCCCAGAGTTATCCAAATTAGTAGAGATCAGTAAAGATAATGGCATCGACGTAGACACAGTAATTGGAGATGCCGCCTACTCGGGTAAGGAAAACCTAGCGTTTACAAAAGAAGATAATATTAAAGTTGTTGCAAAGCTAAATCCTTCCATAACACAAGGATTTAGAAAACAGGAAGATGCATTTGACTATAATAAAGATGCAGATCGATTTATTTGTCCAGCTGGGCACATGGCAATACGCAAGGCAAAACAAGGCAAGAAAAATATTGGAACCAATCAAGCAGAAACCTACTATTTTGATGTAGAAAAATGTAAAACATGCCCTTTAAAAATTGGATGTTATCAAGAGGGGGCAAAAACAAAATCCTACTCTGTTTCTATCAAATCAAATCTTCATCAAGCACAAATAGTTTTTCAAGAAACGGACTACTTCAAAGAAAAAGCAAAACATCGATACAAAATTGAAGCGAAGAATAGCGAGTTGAAAAATGTCCATGGTTATAAAAGAGCACAATCATATGGTATTAACAATATGCAAATGCAAGGTGCCATTGCCATTTTTACGGTTAACCTAAAAAGAATCATAAAACTAAGTACAGAAGCCCTTTAAGAGCAACACGTAAAGCTAAATAACCTTAAAACTTTACTTTTAAGCCACTTAGCACCGAATTACTGAGCAAAATCCTACACTAAATAATTACCAATAAAAAAAGCGATCAAGCTAAAATCTCTTTTAACTTAATCGCTTTTAATTTTTCTATTCAAAAATCAGAGGCTTTTTCAGTGCCCTCCAATTTTGGAGACCCTTTTTTATTTTAATAGGATACTGGTAATATTTTCAAACCCACTATTTTAAAGGCCTGTCATTTTTTCCATAGCTTCTGTATATCTGCTACCATGAACTTGTATTTTGGATGCAGCATTTTGAATTTCCTTTAATTCATTGCTACTTAATTCAATGGTTGCCCCTCCTAAATTTTCGAATAGTCTATGTGTTTTAGTAGTACCCGGTATTGGAACGATCCAAGATTTTTGCGCCAGTAACCATGCCAATGCAATTTGTGCTGTGCTGCCATTTTTTTGTTTTGCAAAATGTGATAATAAGTCTATTAAAGATTGGTTTGCTTCAATCGCTTCTTTTGTAAACCTGGGCAATCCACTGCGAATATCGTTTGCGGCAAATTGTGTTTGATCGTTGATGGCTCCGGTTAAAAATCCTTTACCGAGCGGACTAAAAGGCACAAAACCAATTCCCAATTCTTCTAATGTTGGAATGATCTCGAGTTCAGGGGTTCTGGTCCATAAAGAATATTCACTTTGTAAAGCAGATACTGGATGAACAGCATGGGCTTTACGAATGGTTCCAGCACCTGCTTCAGACAAACCAAAATATTTCACCTTACCTTCTAGTATGAGATCTTTCACAGCACCAGCCACGTCTTCAATTGGAACCGAAGGATCCACACGATGCTGATAAAACAAATCAATCACTTCTACCCTTAATCTTTTGAGAGATGCTTCTGCAACTTTTTTGATTTGTTCAGGTCTGCTATTAAGTCCGATATATTTTGGTCCACCATTTGGGTCCATTTCGAAGCCAAATTTTGTGGCGATAGAAACTTTTCCTTTGAAGGGTTCTAATGCTTCACCCACCAATTCTTCATTTATATATGGACCATAAACTTCAGCCGTATCAAAAAATGTTACACCAAGTTCATATGCTTTTCGCATAAGGCTAATCATTTCTGTTTTATCGGCTGCAGGCCCAAGACCGAAACTCATTCCCATACATCCCAATCCGATTGATGAAACTTCTAACCCGCTATTTCCTAATTTTCTTAATTGCATAATTGTTTCATTTTAATAGAACAAATTTATTGCTGGATATCTTACCTTATTAACTAAAACCAAAGAAGTACTTATTTTAATCAAACATTCCTAAATTTCAAAGGACTTGTTTGTGTATGTTTTTTGAAGAAATTATTGAAATGCGTTACTTCTGTAAATCCTAATGCATAAGCAATCTCTGAAACCGTCCATGCGCTATGTTTTAAAAGAATCTTTGACTCTTGTAGGATTCGTTCAGCGATTATATGTGAAGTTGTTTTTTCTGTAGTGTCTTTTACGGAACGGTTGAGATGATTTACATGAACGTTAAGCTGACTAGCAAAATCTGATGCAGTTCTGAATTGTATTTTAGGGTGCACTTCATCAATAGGAAATTGCCTTTCGAGCAATTCTAAAAATAATGTGGAAATTCTTTGTGATGCATTAATCTGTTGTTTATCTAATCTGGAACTGGGCTCCATTTTCATAGCAAAATGTAGTAATTCAAAAACCAGATTTCTTAATGCATCGTATTTATGAACATATTCAGAATTGATTTCCTGATACATACGTTCATAGATACCTGCAACTATATTAGTTTGTTCATCTGTGAGTTCAAATACATGCGTCCCATTTGATTTATATACAGAATCACTAGTGTTTTGATGTTATAAATATAAGTTCTTTGAAAGTCTTGTCTGTATTGTGTTTCAGCGGTTTTGTAGCCTAACACGATTTGAAAAGTTTGAAATTTTATCTTAATATAACACCTTGATAATCAATTAATATGAA
>JANYEA010000147.1 GCA_025363385.1 Bacteroidota bacterium
TTTTATCTTCGAGAATTAAATACCTAATCCTAAAAATTCAAAATAATTGAAAATGACAAGCAAACAATAAAATTGAGGTATTCTACAATACCTCAATTTTATATACTTCCAAATTAACTGAATTTTACTTAAAGTTTAATAATTCTATATTCCTTATATCCATTATTTGTTTTTACTCTTACTAAATAGATTCCATTTACTAGTCTTGAAAAGTCAATTGAGAATTTGCCATTTGCAGAATTCCCATTAAGGGTTACAAAGTATCTAATACCAGTTTCCCCAAATACTTCCACATCTTTTTCACTGATTATCGAATTCGGAATATTAAATTGAACCAGTCCTTTTGTAGGATTAGGATATGGAACCAGGTTTTTATCTCCATCAGTTTGATTAACATTTGAATTAACCATGTTTATAGTGGCAAGATCTACTGATTCAAATGTAATGGGAATGGTACATTTTGGAGAAGAGGCATTCGCACTTGCATTAGACTGGCTATTACCATTTTTTGTAGGTGTTATCAATTTCCAAGTAATGGTTGTACCATTAAAATATACATTGAATGTGCCCATTCCAGGTGTGAAAATAAAAGGAGGTTGCCCGCTGAATTTGCCTCCGGTACCAGTAGTTATTTGATTGTTAGAGCCATAAGGAACATACATTGAATATTTATTGGGGTTATTGAATGCAAATTGAGCAACATACCCAAATCCAGTTGGACTATTAGTAAGCACCTGAACGCATTTTAAACTAACAGTTACTCCAGATGATCCATCATCTGAATTCACATAGAGTTTTCCTGGTACATAATTGATGGAATAATTAGTGCTATTGGATAATTTGATACCAGAAGCCGACACATTGTAAATACCGGGTTGCTCAACTTTATAGATTGGGGAAATAGAGAAAATGGGTCCTGATACTATTGCAGTTGCATTATCATTATTCACAAATCCCGAATATGTGGCGGTGAAACTTGGTGAGGCTACATCATCATTAATAAATTTGTCATTTACTTTAACAGTAAGTATAGATGGTGTTATAGTTAAAATGCCCTTTTTATTAAGGATAGTATAGTTGTTTGCTGAACCTGCAGATAAATTAATATCATAGGTACCAACAGGTGAATTAGAACTAGCAACAGATGAAGCTATTGGAATAATACTCAAACTGGTATTTGGATTTTCTCCGTTTACAAATCCAGAATATTGAATTCTGAATAATGGGTTAGCGGCTCCAAATGCGCGAGAAGTATCTACCGCCTTTGCAATGATGGTATCTTGTTTAATACTTAGTGTTCCAGAAGAATTGATGATCCAATAATTTTTGGCAAGTCCTCCAGTTAAATTGATAGGGTATTGGCCTACATTAGAACTTATCAATGCATTTGTAGAAGCAACTGGTAATGTATTAATAGCATTATTTTCATTTTCACCATTGATAAATCCATTGTATTGAATGGTAAATGCAGGATTGGGATAACCATAAAAACGGGAAGTATCCACCACTTTTGCGAAAATAGTATCCTGTTTAATGGTAAGTATGCCTGATTTATAATTTACAATATAATTTGAAGGATCGATTAAAGGCAAATTTGATGGGATGACTTTATATACACCTGCAGGAACAGGAGTGCTGTTAATAGTAACGTGATTAATTGTATCTAATATCTGATGAGATGCTTGTCCATTGACGGTATTGACAACAGTATCTTCATAGAGGAAGCCAGTGATACTATCAGTATAAACAGGGGTATTACCATAAAAGAAAGCGGTGTCGTTTGTTTTAATAGTTAATTCAGCTGGTACAATGTTTAGGTGACCAAGTCCATAGCTAATTTCAAAATTATTTGAAAGCATGGCTCCAGGAACAATGGTGTTGACACCAACATTAAATCCAGTAATTAAATTAATTGATTTAATATCTGATATTTCATTGGAAGATCCCGCTATATCAGTTGAGTCAACAATTACTACCAGATGATTATTAGTTGTATCATTTGTATTGGCACTATTTAATATTGTTAAACCACTTACAATTGCTTTACCACTTACAATTGCTTTGCCACTTACTATTGCTTTGCCGCTTACAATGGCTTTACCACTAACGATTGCCTTCCCATTAACCAGATTAACTACAGAATCATTATTTTGATAATTTAGGATAGTTGTTGCTGGAACATCAATGGCCCAGGTGGTATCATTGACCTGAAGACCACTTACAATTGCTTTTCCGCTTACAATGGCTTTGCCACTGACGATTGCTTTACCACTTACAATAGCTTTACCACTAGCCATAAAACTTAAACTATTGAGTGCCGCATCTGAAAGTGTTTGTCCGCTAACAATTGCTTTACCGCTTACTAAAGCGATAACAGTATCATTTATAAATGATTGATGTATGGATGAAATTGAATCTAATAATTTTAATTTATCAATTGTAGTAACACCTGTGTCTAGGAAATTATAATTGAAACCTATGTTTGCAATTTTACTTCCGTAAGTAAGTGTAGTGTCTTTTGGAGTAATTAATAAAGGTAATTTTTGAATATTTAATTCCCCATTATTGAATACATAATTAAATTTCTCAGTCAATGAAATATCAAATGAATCCTTGAGGTTCAAAATTCGCATTGAAGGGGCAATGAAATAGATTCCAGTATTACTGAAACTGGTTGCGGGGGTAGAATATAAAATACTATCTAAACCCAGTTGATGCAATGTAAAATTTGTCTGTGTCAATGGGATACTATCCACTAAAATGGTGGAAGTAAAGACTGGCAATTTTTCCCCAAATTTTTTTGTTTTTTTCTCAGCAGTTACAGTAACAACTTTTTTAACAGGAGTGAAAAAACGCAATGTATCTGAAGCACCTCCATCAATTCCTACACTCGATTTTGGAGCATTAAAAGTTTGAATCGGAGGGTTGCCTAAGAAAGTAGGAATTGTAGTATTTACAGTTGTAGAATTTACTAGTGCCGTAGGTAATGGTGCACCTCTGAATAAAACTTGTGTATTATTATCAAAGTAGTTTCCTTTAATGGTCACATCAAGAGGTTGGGAGCCAGGTACAATGCTAGGATCTTGTACAACTATTTTTGTAGCTACAGGTTTTGGGGCTGCAAAAGTTTTCATAGCTGAATCTGCCTGAATTAAACCATTGCCACTATTAAAATTAAAACCTGGAACATTAATTGGAAGTGCGGAATTTATTAAAAGTGATTTGATTTTTTCTGGAGTGATCGTTTCATTAGCATATTTTTTCTTACCTTCTATTAATAAAGCAGCTACCGCAGCAGCATGCGGTGCAGCAGCGGATGTTCCGAAAAAGCTTGGAAATGATGTACCACTGATATTTTTGGAGCCAAATTCAACAGTAGTACTAACTCCATCTGGCGCAACAACGTCAGGTTTGTTTCTAACTGTGCCATTTACGAAAGTTCCCCCAAGTGAAGAAAAAGTTTCTAATTCAGAAGTGCTAACTCCATATGCAGGTGTTTTTGTATAACGAACTGCTCCAACAGCCATACCTCCCAGTGCATTTGCATGTCCAACAATTGTTGAATTACCTGTACTGAAATTGTTCATTTTTAAATTACCTCTGAACACAACATACTTGAATTTAACTGGTTTGTTGCCATTGGCTTGTATGATCATTAAATTGGCTGCAGTAGAAGTAGTAACAGTAAAAGGTAATATTTCAATCGGATCCCCGCTTACATTGTTTCTGTTAAAGCCAAATAATGTTTTACCATTACCATCGGTCAGATATATGTCTAAATCGGTAGATGTTCCTGGACTAGTTTGCCCCAATGAATAGACCGAATCCTGCCATTGAAGAACTAATGTATAAGTACCGGCAAACAAAGAGTCATTCTGAAAAATTGAACCGCTTCCAAAATTATGTGCATATCCAGTAATACCATTTGGAGCGGGTACTGGATTAAATGTGGCCGCATAAGATTGAGATCCATAATTTCCCGCAGCAGCAAAATAGCTTACACCCTTTGCTGCTACACTATCAATAGCTTTTGAAATAGGACCATCTTGGAAAAATGGATCATTAATATATGTAACATCATCTACTATAATATCACATCCATCTTTTTGCAATTCTAAAATACCTTGCGCAAAATCACCTGCTGAAACAAATCCTGTTCTAAAATCAAGTGTAGCATCTGGAGCTATGTCATGAATAATCTGCAACATGGCTCTTCCTTCATCTGTTGAACTTCCGTAAGGATATTCCTTAAGTACTTTTACTGGAATACTATGTTTTGAATTTCCGACACCTGGTAAATCACCATTTAAAATATCAGTTTGTTCTGGATTGCCCAATAATGTATTATAGCTATCTGAAATAACACCTATTTTAACACCTTTCCCGCTGATATCATAACCTCCACGTACAAAATTACTATGGATCACACTATCGCCCTGAGAAGTAATAATACCTATATTTCTAAGTGGTGGCGACAAGGGACGAACGAAATCAATTAAAGTGGTCAGAATATTTAAGGAAGTAAGATTTGCAATTGGAATCTTACCAGTAATTATTAATGAGCCAGGGCCATTATCAACGATGTTTGTTAAGCCATAGCTGGATTGTAACAAACTCAATAAAGTTTGGGTTTGACCAACAAGTGATATCACTTCAACAAATACACTATCGCTTTTAATGATAAATATTGCCTGAGCTGAATCCTTAACACGGCCAAAATTGGCTGCCAATGAACTTAATTCTGCCCCAATTAAATTAGCGTCTCCCACTTTTCCATTTGCTGGCGGAGGATAATAGGGCAGAATACAAGGAATGAATTTTACTACCACTGTATCTGTTGCGCTACAGCCTCCACTAAGATTGGTTACTTTTAAAATATAAGTACCTTCATTGGAAATTGTTGGTGTTGCAGTGTTTGCACCGGAAGTAATTGCTACTCCGTTTAATTCAGTCCAACTATAGGATACATTATTGGTAGTAGATGATCCATTTAATTGAATTACAGGATTATCGCATGTTAAATTTTGATCTAAACCAGCGTTCACATTTGGAGTACTACAATTTTGGAATGGAGCAAAATTTAAGGTCACAGAATTTCCAATATTAACCTGTGTGCCACTCCAAATAGCACCAGTATAATTTGTTTGACCAGAACCTGTACCTATGTATACTGCTGCATAAGGTGACCAAATTGTTCCTAACCATTTGGAGATTGCAGTGGAAGAACCATTTGCAATATTCCAGGCACAAGTTGCATCGTTAAAAGACTTACCATTACCATGTGTTTCTGAATAGATTCTATTAGCACTTCCGCCATTAAGTAATGAGGCGGAACATTTGTTCAGATTCACATCGCCATACACAAATATTTTAATGGTTCCGGTGGGATCATTTTTAAAATCAAAAACAAAATTATTAGTAGATCCTGAGCACTGAATGCTATTAAATATATATGTACCAGTTCCAGAAAGTGTGATGGTTTGACTACCTGAAAGTGTGATATTTCCATATGAACCCGGACTAATGGTTTTAGTTGCTGTAATATTTGTTATTCCTGCAGCTGGAAAAATACTAATTGGCGGCATTAAGGGTAAACTGGGAAGGCTTGGTGCTGCAATTATATTACCTAGGGTTGGAATTGGGCCTATATAAGTAGTTCCATTAGGGTGCGTTACTTTTCCTGTAACACTACTACTACCACTATTTGAAATGGAACTATTTCCTGCCACATTAATATCGCCAATAATTTGAGCTGAAGTACCTGCCTGAAAAACAATACTAGTATTTGAAAGAATATTTATTATCGAAATTTTTCCTTTGACACTACTATTATTTTTTAAAACGATAGATCCGCCACTCACCAAATTGCTTGTAAAAATATTGGTACCATTAGCTTGTATTAGTTTATAACTACCAATTGATCCACCATTGATATTGGTAGATGAACCAATAATTACAGAGCATCCTGGACTTAAGCAATTGGTTTGACCTTTATCAAAAGGACAAAGTCCATTACCTCCAAAAACAGCAAAACTATCGATCACTAATTGTTGTGCGCGAAGTGTATTGGGTGCACTAAAACTAAGAAGCAAAAGTGGTATTGATACATACCAAAATTGAAGTACAGTATTAAATTGTCTCATAAGCAGTGGGCTTGTATATATACTATTAAATTGAATCCTTGGTTTAAAGATTCAAATACCAGTTATTGGGGGGTACTAGTTACTAAAAACAAATATATTAGATATGTTTGTTTCTTGCATATTAACATTTTAAATGCACATTTTGTATTTAAATCTTCAAAAAATGTACAAAATCAGAGTAAAATACCATTTAATTGGTATTAATATATATTAAATAATAACATAATGTATAATAATTTTAAAGAATAATTTTAATAAAAATTTCTAGCGAAATATTTTTCAATACATTTAAAACAATTTTTATGAAATTGGCTTTATGGAAATGAATTGACAAGTTCCTTAAGCATTTGGAAACCCTGTTTTTATCAATAAGTAATTCATTAACTTATGCAATCAGCTGCTGCTCAATCATATATTCTAGATATTTTAAGTAGAGAGTTGCCTTCCAATATTACTTATCACGATATCAGCCATACTGAAAAAGTAATCATGCATTCAGCTTTGCTTGCAGAATCGGAGAGGGTATTTGGAAAAGAACTGGATATATTGTTAACTGCAGCTGCATATCATGATGCTGGTTTTTTAGAAGCATATATTGGGCATGAAGAAGTATCCTGTCGGATTGCTCGTGAAAAGCTACCTCAGTTTAATTATTCGGAGGATGAAATTGAATCTATTTGTTCCATCATCATGGCCACAAAGTTGCCTCAATCGCCCCAATCAAAGCTGGCACAAATATTATGCGATGCAGATTTATATTATCTGGGTACAGACGATTATACACTTACTGCTGAGGCACTTTATTACGAGTTTTTAGATCAAAAAATAGTAAATAATAAATTTGAATGGCAGGAGCAACAGGTACAATTTTTAATGTCTCATCGATATTTTACCCAAACTGCGATCAATCATTTGTCGGCCAAACAGGATAAAAATCTGATTGTTTTACAAGCTAGTATTGAAAGTCCGCATACGATCAAAAATCATGAATCCAATTTATCTGACATTCTGCTAATTCTATTCGGCGTAATCATTACTTCATTTGCCTTAAAAGGATTTCTGATGCCCAATCATTTCTTTGATGGTGGTATTACAGGAATTTCACTTTTAATACATGAGGTATATGGTTTTCCACTCGGATATGTCATTGTGCTGGCAAACCTTCCCTTTATAGCTATTTCATTTTTCTCCATCAACAAAGGATTTGCATTTAAAACCTTTTTTACAGTTGTGTTACTTGGTATTTGTTTGCTGTATCCTGAATTCCCAGTTATTACGAACGACAAGTTATTGATTTCAATTTTCGGTGGATTTTTTCTAGGAGTGGGTATTGGATTAACCATGCGGGCTGGTTGTGCTGTAGATGGTATTGAAGTGTTGGCGTTGTATACGCTTAGACGTTCCAGTTTTACAATCAGTGAAATAATATTAGGGATCAATATTATTATATTCTCCTTAGCTGCTACTCAATTTGGAATTCAAACTGCATTATATTCCATGCTTACTTATTTTACTGCATCTCAAACAATTGATTATGTTATAGAAGGAATGAATGCATTTACAGGAGTTACCATTATCTCTGGTAAAAGCGAACTGATTAAATATAGTTTGGTGAATGATTTAAAAAGGGGAATAACCATTTACAAGGGCGAAAGAGGGTATCTGCCAGGAAAGTTCGATGTGCACGATGATTGTGATATTATATTCACCGTAATATCCAGGCTTGAATTAAGGAAGTTGAAAAATATGGTAACTGAAATAGACCCTAATGCATTTGTTTTTGCCAGCACCATTAAAGAAACTTCTGGTGGAATTATCAGAAAGAGACATTTGCATTAATTGAACTAAAAAGCCACTTACTACAAAAAGTAATAAGTGGCTTTTATTTTGTGACCGCGTTAGGATTCAAACCTAAAACCCCCTCATCCGTAGTGAGGTACTCTATTCAGTTGAGCTACGCAGCCATTCCCCTTAAAGGGTTGCAAATATAAGAGCAATTTCAGAAATTCCAAAACCAAAATAAATTTTGCTGATTTATTCCTGACTATATACTCCAGCAGTCATCTTTTCAACTAGCTTTTTGGGTAATAACCAAACAAATGCAGCACCCAATTGGTTGATGAAACCTAATATTTTTTCCGTTTTCCCAGCAAACATGGCATTAATTGCCTGCTTGGCTACTTCATCTGATGTCATATTTAATTTTTCTCCAGCTTTGCGTGCTTTATCATTCAAATTTGCTCGATTCGCAAAATCGGTATCTGTACCACCCGGACAAATAGTGGTAACTCTCACATGTGTATTCCTTAATTCGTATTGTAGGCCTCTTCCAAACCTTAACACAAATGCCTTGCTGGCTGCATATATACTTAGACCTGGTACAGCCTGGTAAGCAGCAGAACTTGCAATGTTCAGAATATGTGCTTCAGGCGCGTTTTTTAATTCAGGAAGAAATAATGAACATAGTTCTATTAATACATTCATATTTACCCGCATCATGTCTGTATGATCTTTTGCAGAATAGTTCTCGAACGGTCCACTTAAACCATAACCTGCATTATTGATTAGTATATCTATAGAATAATTTTTTTCAATACACCATTGATGAATTTTTTGAGAGGCACCTTCTGTTGAAAAATCTACCGCTAACCAATCTGTTTCAATTTTATATTGTTGGTTTAAATTTTCTGCAAGGTTTTGAAGTAAATCACTCGACCGGGCAACTAAAAGAAGGTTTCTTTTTTTGGATGCCAAAATCTGAGCCATCGATTTCCCAATCCCTTTACTGGCACCAGTTATTAAAGTGTATTTCATTGGGTGATTTTTCAGTTCAATTATTTATGAACCTTTGATGTAAATAAATGATAAAATGGGGTTTTGCTATTGTCGTTCTTTGGCTTGTATTTTCCAGTGACAATTGGAATATACATCACTCTTCTACGACTTTCTTCCCCATATTTAGGTGACTGCTTTACACGGTGCCAAAGACGACCATCATGAACTGTAAGATCTCCGGCATGTATATCAAAACCAACTTCATCTTTGTCGTCGTTATTATCTATAAAATATTTTTTTCCAAACAATAATTTTATAAAATTTTGGGTATGTGTTCCTGGTAAAACACGTAAACCCCCATTTTCAAATAAACATTCATCTAGATGTATTCCTACATTCAGCATAGGCATTATTTTCTGGCCAAGAAACAGATCTCTGGGACTATCTGTATGCCATCCCATTTGTGTAAAACTACTATTAGGGGTATTTAGATAGTTATTTACCACTAAACCATCTTTCTCATTTTCAGCAATTCGCCCCTCATATGGATTTAGGAAAGCAGTTAATTTTATTAATCTTGGATCATTTAATACCGTATGCAATGCATCACTATAGAGTGAAGTAAAACTTAATCTTTGTATGATTTTATTTCCTAATTCATCCTTCCCAAATTTAAGAGGAATACCATTTATTTTTTCACGCTTTTCTTCGAGCCAGGTTTTTTCTAAACATTTTATCTCTTCTAAATAAATAGCAATTTTATCTGATGTGAGGAAATTTCTAAATACAATAACCCCATACTTCTTGAAGAAATCTATTTGATCCTGGGTAAGTTTTTCTCCCAAATGAAAATTACTTTCCCATTTATTCATGTGTGATATTAGTTAAAAGTCAGCTATAAGTTATAATACGGGTTTCAAATGCTTATCCTCAATAAGTATTACAGGGGTGTAAAAATAAGCAATTTTGTCAAGAGTTTTGTTCAATAATGAGATAAGGGCAGTATTTTGCACTCGTATATGATTCGACGGAACCCCAGTTTATTTGCCATATTATTAGTATTGATTGCGCAAACGCTATTTTCTGTTTCTATTTCTGCTCAGAAGGATAGTGTAAGATCACGTCAAATACTGTTGTTTCCTGTATTGACACGTTCTATTGAAACGAGCTGGTCATTTGGCGTTGCAGGTTCTTCCACATTTCGATTTTCAAAAAACGACACGGCTTCGCGTACATCTAACCTGCAGGCGATTATGTTGTATTCGTTAAAAAAACAATTTGTTGCTGCAATCAATGGTGCTCAATATTTTAAAAATGAACAATACATTTTAAATGAACAAATTTCTTATAGTTCATTTCCTGATAAATTCTGGGGATTAGGTAAGCATTCTCCCGATAGTGCTGAGGAAGATTATAATTTTAAACAGTACTATATCTATTTACATTTAATGCGCCACATTGGTAACAATATTTATGTAGGGATGCTTTATGAATTTCAAAACTTAATGGAAGTTGATTATAAAATTGGTGGCGTATTTGACCAACAACAAATTGTAGGAAGAAATCCCTATAAGATTTCTGGTATGGGTCTTAGCCTTACTTTTGATAATCGGAACAACGCATTTTCACCCAATAAGGGAAATTTTGCTCAGATCTACTTTAACCATTTTGATAAAGCCTTTGGGTCGGATTTTTCTTATACCAATTTAGTGATTGATATTCGTAAATATTTTCCTTTTGGTAAAAAAAATGTGTTGGCATTACAAGCTTTTAGCTTTAGTAATATGGGAAATGAAGTTCCTCTAAGAAGCCTGGCTACTTTGGGTGGAATGAGTAGTATGCGTGGGTATTATGATGGAAGATATAGGGATAAACAACAATTGGTTTTTCAATCTGAATTTAGACATAGTTTCAATAAACGTTTCGGAGTAGTTGGTTTTGGAAACTTTGGTGATGTGGGACATAATATTTCAGATTTTGCATTGAGAGATCTGAAATATACTTATGGCGCAGGGCTTCGATATGCGATTAATAAATCAGAGAAGTTGAATATTCGTCTTGATTATGGAATTGGGCCTGGAAAAAATCATGGCCTTTACTTTGAGTTAGGTGAGGCTTTCTAAGGCTTTACTACTTGTTTACTCAAAAGAAATATTACATAAGTAAGAAATGGCGCTGCTATCACATCAATAGAATAATGTACGTGTTGAATCAGAACGAGGGTCCCAACTAAAATAGTAGAAATTAACGCCAAAATTTTATCCGATCTTTTTGTAAAACAAAGGCACATCAAAAACTGTGTGGAAGTGTGCCCCGAATAAAATAGATCTTTAGTGATGAATCCATGTTTCTTTCCGTAGAAAATATTTGTGATGGGGTCTCTTAAAGCAATTAATTGCTCTGGAGGATTGAGAGGAACCAGATAAATACTTATG
>JANYEA010000023.1 GCA_025363385.1 Bacteroidota bacterium
GCAATTAATCAGGCATGAAATCAGTAATGGCAAACCCGACGAAATAATCAAACCCTTTACTCCGAGCTTTTACTCATTGTATATTTTAATCTATGGATTCCCTACTCTAGTAACAGGAATCGTTAAAAAGTTTTGGCCAATGACCATTGGCGCCATAATCGCTTATTTACTTTTTATGGCTTCTTGTTTCACCGAGACTAAATACGATTTTTTAATGGGAGGGATTGCTGCACTTGTTTGTTGGTTTATTCCAGGTATCATTTTGCAGTTGAAGTATCAGAAACAAAAGGGTACGAATGTTTAAGGAGCTAGATCCCATATTACATTCTCAATTGCGTTTAGCAGTGATGAGCTTATTAATAAGTGTAAAAGAAGCTGAGTTTACATTTATTAAAGAAAAAACAAATGCTACTGCTGGTAACCTAAGTGTGCAGGTTCAAAAGCTCAAAGAAGTGGGATATATCGATGTTATTAAACAATTCAAAGACAATTACCCTCAAACAACATGTAAAATCACAACAGTAGGAGTAGAAGCCTTCGAGAATTATGTGAAGGCGCTTCAGGAATATTTGAAAGTATAAATACGAGTTTTTTCTACATAACTAGAACCTCTTAGCTATTTTTGTGTTTATATACTAAGATGCAAGTAATCGTTCGGGTAACTGACCTCAGCAAACAGTTTAAAAACCTCACAGCCGTAGACCATCTGTCTTTTTCAGTAAATGAAGGGGATGTATATGGTTTTCTTGGTCAGAATGGCGCTGGCAAGAGTACGAGCATTCGTATGATGTTAACGCTGATTGAACCTTCCAATGGTAATATTGAAATATTTGGAATGGATCTTGCAAAAAATCGCAGAGACATTCTTCGAAATATTGGCGCTGTTATTGAAAAGCCAGATGTATACAAATACCTCTCTGCTTACGATAACCTTCAATTATTTGCCCGTTTAAGTGGTATTAAGCCTACACGTAAACTTTTAATGGATCAGCTGGAAATGGTTGGTCTTGCGCAAAGAGCAGATGATAAAGTGAAAACATTTTCACAAGGGATGAAACAAAGACTAGGCATTGGAATTGCTTTAGTACATAATCCTCAATTAATTATTCTCGACGAACCTACCAATGGACTGGATCCGCAGGGTATTGCAGATATTAGAAATTTAATTTTGCATTTGAGCAGGGAGATGAATAAAACAGTGATTGTATCATCGCACCTTTTGAGCGAAATAGAACAAATTGCTACACGCGTGTTAATAATAGACAAAGGAAAAAAATTGGTGGAAGGCAATGCATCAGAATTGTTAGACCCCTCCCAGACTATTGTAGAATTACAAACTTTAGATAATGTATTTACTTTGCAACAATTGAAATTGAGCAAATGGGCCGATAAAATACAAGGTCAGAGGAATAACAGCATTGTTATTAAATTAGATCGCAGAGAAATTCCTGCATTGCATACAGATCTTGCTGGTATGCAGATTCAACTATTATCACTTCAACCAAGGCATTCTTTGGAAGATTATTTTTTACAAATAACATCCGGCAATCAACATGTTGACACTTATTCAAATTGAGCTATACAAAATTTTTCGCAGGCCTAGAACTTATATAGCATTCGGGGCCATAGCGGCTTTAATACTTATTATTCAATTCGGCTTAAAAGTAGATGGGAAAAGCTACGCCGATTTTTTGATGAAAGATGTGGGTGGGAGTATGGAAATTGATGGCAACATCATAAATGGATATTTGATCTGCTACATCATGTTGCAATTGCTTTTAGTACATGTTCCATTGCTTGTTGCATTAATTGCTGCCGATATGATTTCAGGAGAAGCCAATATGGGCACTTTGCGTTTACTGTTATCTAAACCATATAGCAGAACTGAATTACTATTGGCAAAATTCTTAGCAGCCACAGTGTATACTATTATGCTTTTGATCTGGTTGGCGATTTTGGCTTTGTTTGTGAGTATGTGGATCTTTGGTATTGGGGATATGTTCTTAATGAAAAGTAGTTATGTGGTATTGATTAGTCAGAACGACGTTTTCTGGCGTTATGCGGGAGCTTTTGTTTTTGCTGCATTAGCCATGGTTACGGTGGCAGCCCTAGGATTTTTATTATCGATCTTCGCAGAAAATAGTATCGGGCCTATCGTTGCAACAATGAGTATCATTGTTTTCTTTACTATTTTGAGCACCTTAAATATTCCCATTTTTAATGCCTTGAAGCCCTATTTGTTTACTACACATTTAATAAGTTGGAAGGAGTTTTTTGACTTGAAAGTAAATGATGCAAATGAAGCCATTATTGGAAGTATTCAAAATCCACAAAGGATCATTACATCCGCATTAGTTTTATTGTTACATATTGTTGGATTTGTAGGGGCTGGTATTTTAATCTTCAATAGAAAAGACGTACTGAGCTAATAAATTTTAAAGCATTCACATGTATAAGATATTGTTTTTTGTAGTTGCATTTCAATTCGCAGTTTTTGCTCAGGCTCAAGACATGACTAGTTTGGTAGTTAAGGTAAAAGCTAAATTAGATCAGGTAAATGATTATGAAGCTGATGGTAATATGAAGACCGATGTAAGTTTTATAAAAGCACCCATTGGGAAAGTAAAGATATATTTTAAAAAGCCTAACAAGTTTCGTCTTAAAAAAGAGGGCGGTATTTCTTTATTGCCTAAAGGAGGGGTTTCTGTAAACATGAGTAGTATCATTGCCACTAACGATTTTGTTGCATTATCTGCCGGAGTGTCTGTGGTAAATGGCAATTCTTGCAAAGTTGTAAAACTATTGCCCATCAATGAATCCAGCGAAATTGTATTAACTACCCTTTATATTGATGAACCTAATCTATTAGTACGAAAAGCAATTACCACTACTAAAGAAAATGGCACATACGAAATGGAAATGAACTATGGTGCATTTGCTAAATTTGGATTGCCAGAAAAAGTAATCTTTAGTTTTAATACAAAAGACTATAAACTACCCAAGGGCATTACGCTTGAGTTTGACGACAATGAAAAAACTATAAGCGAAGCACAAAAGTTGAAAAATAAAAAAGGAAGGGTGGAAATTACGTATACTAACTATGTTGTTAATAAAGGAATTGCAGATGCGATTTTCATTAAATAAAATTAGAATACTTCTACAGTCCAGGTTCTTTCGAAATGGCCACCTGATGCGAGTTTGTTGATGCCCTCTTTCTCAGCCAGTTCTCCTGAAGCATCTACGCTGTCTGCAATGCCGCACCATGGCTCGATGCAAACAAAATTGGCATTATTAGCTGCCCAAATTCCCATGTATGGAAAATCGGTATAGTATAATTTTAAGCCGTGTTTATTTTTATTATTTACAATGCCAATGTAATTCGACTTTAAATCCTTAAACACTAATGCATCTTTTGCAAACAGATCTTTTGATAAGGGAAGACTAATGCAATTATTAAGTAATGGGGTATTGTATTTTTCTAACAGACCTTCAGCAGATAAAGGATAGATACCTGCATTTTCATTTGTACTAAAAATGAGTTGATAATCTTCATAATCTGTTCCATCTACTAAAGGAATTTTAAAAGCGGGGTGCGCACCAACTGAAAACAAAAGAATGTCGCTTCCAATATTTTCAACAATATATGTTACACTCAGCTGATTATTTGTTAAGCGGTATTCAATAGAAAATACAAAATCAAATGGGTAAACATCCTTAGTTGTTTCATCCGAAACCAAACTAAAACAAATACTTTCATCGGAATGATGGCTAACCGTAAATTCTCTTTCACGAGCAAATCCGTGTCGGCCTAATTGATAACTAATTCCCAGATGTTGATAGGTTCCGTTTTTTAGTCCGCCTACAATGGGAAATAAAACCGGACTTTTTTTGCCCCAGAATGCCGGATCTCCACTCCACATATATTCTAATGCATTTTCTTTGCTAACAATACTTTGCAGTTCAGCACCAGCTGCGCTTATCTGTACTGTAAGAAATTGGTTGGAGATCTTAAACATGTAATTTATTTTATCCTTCGTTTTCTTCGATTCGCTCGTCTACTGCATTGGCTAGTATACGGGCACTCATTTTTCTAAGTGGATTGCTGCGCATTTCTTTGTATCCATTACGCATGCGGTATATATCACAGGCTACAAATGTGGCTACAATAAAACTATTGGCATCTGCTTTGTCTTTCCCAGCAATATCAAAGGCAGTTCCATGATCTGGGCTGGTTCTTATAACTGGAAGTCCGGCAGTATAGTTTACTCCTTCACCAATAGCCAAAGACTTGAATGGGATCAAACCCTGGTCGTGGTACATCGCTAAAACCGCATCAAATTTTTCATATTGTCCGCGAGCAAAAAATGCATCAGAACTATAAGGGCCAAAAACAAGCATTGAGTTTCTTGCTTCTTTTATGGCGGGTTTAATAATCGTTTCTTCTTCTGAGCCAATCAGGCTTTCATCTCCTGCATGGGGGTTTAGGCCAAGAACAGCAATTCTTGGTTTATCTAGGCCAAAGTCTTTTTGAAGACTCCCATGCATGATTTTTAATTTTTGAATAATGCTTTCTTTGGTGATGTGTTTTGCTACTTCAGCCACACTTACGTGTTCTGTAACCAAGCCGATACGCATATTTTCTGCCACCATTAACATCACTACATCATTTACGGCAAAAAAGTCTTTGAAATAAGGAGTATGCCCGGTGTATTGGAAAGATTCGCTTTGAATATTTTTTTTGTGAATAGGGGCCGTAACCAAACCCTGAATTAATCCATCTTTCAAAGCCTGAGTGGCCTGGGTTAAAGATTCTAGAGCGTATTTACCACCTATTTCGTTCAACTGACCAGGATTGATTGCTACATCTTCTTCCCAACAGTTGAATATGTTTACCTGTTTAGGGTTCAGTCTTAGTAGTTCCTTAACACTGCTATAGCTGAAATTGATCTCAGGCAGGGTTTTTCGATAGAAATTGATGCACTTATTGTTTGCAAAAACAACGGGGGTGCATATTTCGAGAATACGATGATCAGATAGTGTTTTGATGATCAGTTCAATACCAATCCCATTTAAATCGCCACAGGTAAATCCTATAATTGGCTTTTGAAGTTCATTGCTCATTAAGAAAAATTATGCGTAAAAATACGGATTATTAACCGCAAGTAGCTAGTAAGCCAACTGCTTCTAGCTTAAACGGTAGGCTTTCGGCCTGGCTGGCTTAAAAAAACTTAATTTCGTGCTAATGGAGTATCGTTTAAAAAAATCACTGGGTCAGCACTTCTTGAAAGATGAATCAATCTGTAAAAAGATAGTAGAGGAACTGCAAATAGAGTCCTTTACCCAATTATTAGAAGTTGGCCCCGGTGCTGGAGCACTCACAAAGTTTTTATTACCCATCAAAAACATTGATTTCAAAGCAGTGGAATTAGACGATGAAAAAGTAATTTATTTAGAGTTAACCTATCCAAATATAAAGGGCAAAATCATTCATAAAGATTTTTTGCATATCGATATTCCCTTTGAAAATGAGTTTACTGTGATAGGTAATTTTCCCTATAATATATCAACTCAGATTGTTTTTAAAGTGTTAGAGTGGAAAGAACAAGTTCCCACTATGATTGGGATGTTTCAAAAAGAAGTTGCACAAAGAATAGCTTCAAAACCCAATACCAAGGTTTATGGAATTATGAGTGTGTTGGTACAGGCTTTTTACGAAGTACAATATTTATTTGATGTGCCTCCAGAAAGTTTTAATCCACCTCCTAAAGTAATGAGTGGGGTTATCCGATTAAAAAGAAAAGAATCTGTTATAGCAATGAAGAGTGAAAAAGCTTTATTTGTTTTAGTAAAAGCAGCGTTTAATCAAAGAAGAAAAATGCTTCGAAACGCAGTACGAGGATTATTTGAAGAAGCAGTATTGGTAGATGAGATTTTTAATAAAAGAGCCGAACAATTAAGTATTGAAGATTTCTCTGCACTCACTTTTCGTATGCGATAATATCATTTAAAAAGAATAGAATGGAAAGAACTGTATTGATAACATCCAATGTTCATCAGTATCTTAAGGATAAATTACAAAGCCTTGGTTTTAAATTAGTGTTTATCCCGGGCATTGGTGATGAAGCATTTTTGCATGCAATTGAAGAAGTAGAAGGATTGATAGTAGATACAAGAATGGTGAATAAAGCAATGATAGATCGTGCGCCAAAATTGAAATGGATTGGAAGACTTGGCAGCGGTATGGAACTTATTGATACGGAATATGCTGCATCAAAGGGTATTGTATGTGTGAGTAGTCCGGAAGGAAATTGTAATGCAGTAGCAGAACATGAATTGGGATTGTTGCTCACATTAATGAATCGGATTACATCAAGTAATCTTGAAATTAAGGAAGGTAAATGGTTAAGAACAGAAAATAGAGGAGAAGAATTAACGGGGAAAATGGTGGGTATTATTGGGTATGGAAATACAGGAGCTTCATTTGCGAAAATCTTATCTGGATTTGATGTTACTGTTTTGGCATTTGATAAATATAAAACAGGTTTTGCCAATGGATATATTCGAGAGGCATCAATGGAAGAGCTTTATAAGTATGCAGATGTAGTGAGCTTGCACATTCCATTAACAGAAGAAACCTTTCATCTGGCAAACGACAGTTTCTTCGATACGTTTGAAAAAAAGCCTTACTTCCTAACCACCTGCAGGGGAAAAGTAACAGATACCCTGTCTTTAAAGAGAGCACTCAAATCTGGCAAAATAAAAGCAGCCGGGCTAGATGTTTTAGAAAATGAAAAACTGGAAACCTATACCCAGTCTGAAACCGAGAGCCTTAAATGGTTATTAGCCCAAACGAACACCATCATAACACCTCATATTGCAGGATATAGTAAGGAAGCCTATTATAAAATGGCAAAAATTGTGCTTGATAAGCTAGGATTGGAATAGACTGTGAGGGGCTGAGAAATTACATTTCTTTGTTTTTAAGAAAGATTTTCTATTTTTGCAGACCTACAACGCTACAATCAAATGTGGCGTTGTATTTTTTTTACTGCGTCTAAACAGAAAGAGTATGAGCGATTATGTAACACAGGAGACCTTCGACAAGATGAGAGAGGAGCTGCATAGGATGAAATCTATTGATCGTCCAGCATCTTCAAGAGCGATTGCCGAAGCAAGAGAAAAAGGTGATTTAAAAGAAAATGCCGAATATGATGCAGCCAAAGAGGCACAAGGAATGCTTGAAGCAAAGATCAAACAATTAGAAGGCGTTATTAGTAATGCCAAGATTGTTGATCCCGGAACCCTCGATACCAGCAAGGTTACCATCTTAACCAAAGTAACCATTACCAATTTGGCAACTAAAAAGACCATCGTATACCAGATCGTGGGCGAAAAGGAAGCAGATCTGAAATTGGGTAAAATTTCTGCTAGTTCACCTATCGGAAAAGGTTTATTAGGAAAAGTAGTTGGCGAAGTAGCGGAAGTGCAGGCTCCTAATGGGATTGTAAAATTCAAAATTGAGCATATTACAATTTAAAGAATACCTCTTTTTATAAATGCCCTATCAGAATTTATTTGATGGGGCATTTTTTTTAGGATATTTGGAGGAATAAACTTTCTATTATGACCATCTTCTCCAAAATTATAGCAGGCGAGATCCCTTGTTATAAAATAGCAGAAAACGAGAAATTCTTTGCATTTCTAGATATTTTCCCCCTTGTTAAAGGACATGTTTTAATAGTATCTAAAATAGAAACAGATTCCTTCTTTGATTTATCGGCCGATTATTTAGCCGAAATATTATTGTTTGCTCGCCCTATTGCAAAAGCAATTGAAAGAGCTTTCGACTGTAATAGATGTGGTATTAGTGTGGTTGGGTTAGAAGTACCCCACGCTCATTTACATTTAATACCGATTAATTCTGCGGATGATTTGAATTTTACCAGAGAGAAATTAAAATTGAGTGCAGACGATTTTGTAGATGTGCAGGAACTGATTTTATATAATCTGTAAACTTTATTTTTTTACACGTCCGGGATTTTTGGCAATAAAATCATCCCATCCCTTTAAGCCTTTCACTGTTGTTCCGAGTACTGAAGATGTTTGATAATGATGGCATAATGCCACAGCCAATGCATCTGTGGCATCGAAATATTTGGGTTGTTCATCTATCGACAACACTCGTTGTAACATTTTCCAGACCTGATCCTTATCTGCGTTTCCGTTTCCAGTAATGGATTGTTTTACTTTTTTTGGAGAGTATTCTGTAACTGTAAGCTTTGCATGCATTGCAGCAGCGATGGCTACACCTTGAGCTCTGCCTAATTTCAACATGCTCTGTACATTTTTTCCAAAAAAAGGAGCTTCAATGGCAAAGGTATTGGGTTGATACAATTTGATCAGTTCCATCACTTTGGTATGAATCATTTCTAAACGTGCATAGATATCCTTTTGGTGAGATAGTTTTAACACATCCATCAACAATACCTGGGGTTGGTTATTTTCAATTCTTAAAAGAGCATATCCCATTACAGTGGTACCAGGGTCGATACCTAATATGATCTGTGATTTTTTATTCATCCAGGTAAAAATAATCTATTCACAGCTATTTTTCTGTATCGCAATGATAACCGTTCTTTGCAAAGATCAAAATCATGATAACTGTCTAGAAAATTCAAAATATTCCTGAACTATTTTGCAGGCCCCGCTCTTTTTGTGTGGCTATCTTTTTCTATTTATCGACAAATAAAACAACAGGGTGATGTGCAGATATCCTGGCATTTAATCAGAGATGCATTTTTAGGTGATACCAATTGGAAAATTATTATAGTGATTTTATTGATGTTTCTAAACTGGGGAATTGAGGCTAAGAAATGGCAGATATTAGTAAGCAGGGTTGAAAAAATTAGTTTTTGGAATGCTTATCGCGCCATATTCGCTGGGCAGGCATTTGCATTAAATACCATTAATCGAGCTGGTGATTTTGTGGGAAGAATTCTTTATTTGCATGAAGGGAACCGTTTAAGAGCTGTGGCACTCTCACTAGTAGGATCGATGAGCCAGATCCTAGTTACTTTTTTTGTTGGGCTTATTGCCCTAACCGGACTTCGTTTAACCATATTAAATCAATTAAAGGGGTTTGAAGGTCTAAATGGCTTTTGGCTAGACGCATTGATGATCACACTTTTTATAGGGGTATTTGTGTTCAGCATTTTTTATTTTAATGTGGCATTGTTTATAAGACTCATTGAAAAAATACCCTTTGTGGCCAGGTTTAGATATTTAATTGAAAAACTGGAAGCATTGCATTGGAGAGAATTAACAAGAATTTTATTATTATCTACCACTCGATACCTTGTATTTATCGTTCAATATGTATTATTGTTACAGGTATTTGGTGTGGAGGCTGGAATCATGAGTTTGGCAATGATGGTATCAGTACTTTTTCTGGTATTAGCAATGGTTCCATCAATTGCTTTGGCAGAACTAGGTTTCAGGGGTAAAGTGAGTTTGCAATTATTTGGTTTATTGAGTGCCAATCATTTGGGAATCATTGCAGCTGCAGCAGGAATTTGGATTATTAATTTAATCATACCAGCTATTGCAGGAAGTATTCTAATTTTGGGCATACGGTTGTTTAAAAATAAGCAAAATAAAAACCGATGAAAAAGAGGTTTTATTTTTTAGGGCATAAAAGTAAGTTTGAATGAAAGGCTGGAAAAAATGGGTACTATTTTTTTTATTATTGAGCTTTTCACGCGGGTTAACTGCGGGAGATGATTTCTGTGGTATCCATAATACAAGCTTTCAAGATGGAGAAAGTATTTCTTTTGTTGTGTTTTATAATGTGATCGGTATTTATGTAAATGCAGGTGATGCCACTTTTAATGTAACACTTGATCGAATTAATAATAAGCCGGTATATCATGTGGTAGGAATTGGCACATCTAATCCCAGTTACGATTGGATCTTTAAAGTAAGAGATCGTTATGAAACATATTTCGATACTGCAAATTTACAACCACTCAAATTCATTAGAAGTATTGATGAAGGTGGTTTTAAACATAGTGAGAATGTGTCTTTTAATCAGCAAACCAATACTGCGGTTACCACTAATGGAGTATTTAAAGTTCCAGGTTGCATTCAGGATGTATTAAGTGCCATTTATTACGCAAGGAATATCGACTTTAACCGATATCAACCCAACGATAAGATTCCGTTTAATATGTTTCTCGACAACGAAGTGCATAATCTTTATATCAAATATGAAGGAAAAGAAACCATCAAAACCAAGTACGGAAAATTTCGTGCCATTCGTTTCAAACCTTTGCTAGTAAAAGGAACCATGTTTTCAGGCGGGGAAAAAATGACCGTTTGGGTTAGTGATGATGCTAACCATATTCCTTTAAGAATTGAAAGCCCCATTGTAGTGGGAAGCGTGAAAGTAGATATGATGCAATATCGGAATCTTCGATATCCACTCAGCTCAAATTTGAGTTTTCATTAATTTCTTTCTTAGAATTCTGAAAGTTTAAAACAAGATTTAGAACGTATTCCCCTTTCTGTTTGCTCCAATGTGCAACATTCGTTAAATGCGTCATGCTCGAAGTACAAGAGATAATCATCATTCACCGCTTCCTCTAAGAATGATTTTTTTTCTTTCAATGTAGTAATTGGAAACATATCATAAGCCATAACATAAGGAAGTGGGATATGATTGATAGAAGGAAGCAGATCTGCCATATAAACAATAGTACTGCCTTTATAATTAATTTGCGGCAACATCATTTTATCTGTATGTCCGTTTACAAAACGGACACTAATATTTTCCGAGAATTTGGTACTCCCAAGTTTGCCATCAAGATCTAATCCGCCGTTTGGCAAGGAAATCATTTGTAGCTGACCACTTTCTTGAATGGGTAGAATATTTTCTTTTAAGAAAGAAGCTTTTTCTCTGTCATTTGGTATAGTAGCCCATTGCCAATGTTGTTCATTTGACCAATACACTGCGTTCTCGAATGTGGGAAGTAATTTATCGCCAACTCTTTTAATGCTACCCCCACAGTGATCAAAATGTAAATGGGTGAGTAGTACATCTGTAATATCGGAACTATGAAATCCATGTGTAGCAAGTGCCTGATTGATATCTGTTTCACCGGTTAAGTGATAATGACCGAAAAACTTCGAATCTTGTTTATTACCTACACCATTGTCTATTAAAATCAAGCGATTGCCATCTTCAATTAATAAGCATCTTAAAGCCCAGGTACATAAATTATTTTCGTCTGCGGGGTTAAGTTTATTCCATATGCTTTTGGGAACAACACCAAACATGGCGCCTCCATCTAATTTAAAATTCCCTGTTTCAATAGTATATAGTTGCATAGTTATGCGAATTCTGTTTTTTGTTTATTCATTGCAAACATTAACATAATGAGACCTAGAATAAAAAATATAATTAAGGCTAGCACAGAATTACGTTGTGATCCAGTAAGTTCGTTAATATACCCAAAGCTAAACATTCCAATTACGATCGCTATTTTTTCTGTAACATCATAAAAACTAAAAAATGAAGTGGTGTCTTTTGTTTCTGGCATCAATTTAGCATAAGTACTTCTACTCAGAGATTGAATTCCTCCCATTACAAAACCCACTAAAACTGCTAGGGTGTAAAATTGATTTATGCCATTTCTAGGAATGTTGTAACCAACAATGCAAAGAACAATCCAAATACAAATTGTTATCATCAATGCCCTGAAATTTCCAATTTTCTCAGAGAGCTTT
The DNA here is from genome assembly GCA_025363385.1 of Bacteroidota bacterium. Lineage (GTDB taxonomy): Bacteria > Bacteroidota > Bacteroidia > Chitinophagales > Chitinophagaceae > Sediminibacterium. Next base: position 11,785 of record JANYEA010000023.1, read on the forward strand.
GCAATTAAAAATGCTCCGGGAACTGCCACTAATTGAATAATTAAAATGGCAATAATCAGATTTGTGGTGGGAATATTTAATTCGCTTTTACCATAAAGGGTTGCGGCTAACATCACTGTTTGTACCCCCATATTATAAAAGAAAAACGCCGCTAAATACCTCTTTAAAACAGGAAGCGCACTCAACTGTTTCCAAACAATGTTCAATTCTTTATAGCCATTTGTTAAGATACTGCCTTCGTTTTTTTTGTGTTCAGAGGGTTTGCCATGCGGAAGCCTGCTGAGAGCTAGTTGCCCGAAACCCCACCACCATATTCCAACTAATAAAAAAGAAATTTGGGCTGCTTTGCCACCATCGATTCCAAAAGTTTTGGGCGACATTACAAATACAAAACAGATCACTTGTAAAATTACGCTGCCAATATAACCCATCGCAAATCCCTTTGCACTCACTTTGTCCTGGTCTTCTGGTGCTGCAATTTCTGGCAAATACGAGTTGTAAAAAACAAGACTACTCCAGAAACCAATGCAGGCAATGATTAAACAGAAAAGCCCATATACTAAGTTGGTTTTATCAAAGAAATACATTGCACTACAGGCAATGCTTCCCATGGTACAAAAGAAGAAAAGGAATTTTTTCTTATTACCCTTGTAATCAGCAATGGAAGAAAGAATTGGTGATATAAATGCAACTATCAAAAAAGCAATCGCCAATGCATAATTGTACAAAGAAGTATTTACGAACTCTCTTCCAAATATTCGAACGGTATCGTTTACAGTAGCGTCATTCCCATCACCAGTAACAGATTCATAGTAAGCCGGAAATATAGTGGAAGTAATTACTAAATTATAAACGCTATTTGCCCAATCGTACATGGCCCATCCATTTATTACCTTTTTGGGTGCAGTGTGCATAGAGGTTAGTTTTGTGTTTTAAAGATAGGGGAAAGAACGCAGAACTAACCGCCTACGAAAGGACGATGCGGGGAAGCAAAATGTGTGAATTATTTTAAATGACCAGTATAAATTAATGCAAGCAAAACAATTCCTGCAATGATACGGTACCAGCCAAATAGGCGAAATCCATGTTTTTGTAAAAAGCCAATAAAAAATTTAATGGCTAATATCGCTACTAAAAATGCAACAAGATTGCCAATACCCAAACTGGTCAGGTTTTCTTTATTCTTTAAAAGCTCGGGGCTTTCCTGGTATGCTTTTAATAATTTATAACCAGTTGCTGCTGCCATGGTTGGAACGGCAAGGAAAAAAGAAAATTCAGCAGCTAGGTTTCTGGTAAGTTTCTGTTGCATACCGCCAATAATACTGGCCGCACTTCTACTAGTTCCTGGAATCATAGCCAGGCATTGCCAAATACCAATCATGAACGCTTTAGATAAACTAATTTGTTCGTCTCTTTCAATAGTATGGGTTTTAAATAGTTTATCAATAAACAATAAAACAAATCCACCTAATAAAAGAGTGATGCTCACTGTTAAAGGACTTTCTAATAAAGCATCAATCTTTTTAGAAAAAATAAAACCAAGTACTAAAGCTGGAATAACAGCCACTATTAATTTAATATAAAAATTCCATCTATTTAAAGGAAAAAATTTTTTCCAATAAATAACCACCACAGACATAATTGCTCCAAGTTGAATTGCTACCTCATAGAGTTTTGTGAAATCATCTTTTGCTATACCCATAAAAGAGCTTGCAATGATCATGTGACCAGTAGAAGAAATGGGCAAAAACTCGGTTAAGCCTTCAATAATTGCGATGATAATGGAGTCGAAAATAGACATAATGGGGGCGATTTATATGCATTAAAGTCAGGGCAAAGCTAGTGTTTCAAGAGCAGTAACCATAAAAAAAAGCGATGAGTGGCATCGCTTTAAAGTAAAATTAATATTGAATTTATTTTAGGCTTTCGACTTTTTGAATATGGCGTAAATTTCTACAATTAACCCTGCCACAATGAGAATAGGAGCAATAGTAATACGGGTACTGCTATATACTTCTTTGGTATCAAACACACGAGGATCTACACTTTTCCCACCGTTCATTAATATAAAACCAAGTGCCACAATTACGGCACCGATTAACATCCACACAAAGTTTTCTTTTTGAAAAAGAGGTGCAGCAGTATGTTTTTTTTGTTCGCTCATCGCTTGTATTTTAGAATTGAAAGGTAAATAGTTATTTGAAAGAATTGGATCAACAATTATTAAAACTTGGTTAATAAAGCTCGTCAAGCTTCATTTTTAGGTATTTCAAAACGGCTCGATGTGTACTGAAAACAGAAATGCCCACCCCTAAAACGATCATCCCAAAAAATAAAATCAATGTTAGATTAATATCACGAATAGCTTTCAAGGGTTCGAACTGGCTCTCAGCCCATCCGATCAATGTAAATAAAAGTGCAATAGCTATACCAGAACTAATCAATCCATTAATAACAGCTTGAATATTCATGGGTTTAGAAATAAACCCCCGGGTGGCTCCTACCATTTGCATGGTTTTGATTAGAAACCTATTACTAAACATGGCTAGTCGAATAGTATTGTCGATACTAAAAATTACAATCACACAAAGTAGCACTGCGATTACCAAAAAAACCAACCCTATTTTAGAAGCCCTTTCATTTAGGTTGGTAACTAAGCTTTGAGGATATTGTAATTCGGTAATTTGATTGCCATATGCTGCCATCAAATCATCCGATATTTTTACTAAACTATCTTTATTTACATAAGCAGCTTTGGCATAAAAATCGATACTTTCTGGTAATGGGTTTGAATCTAAGATCTTGGCCCAATCTTCATTATTTTCTTTGTTCCAAATAACCTTAGCGTTAGCTTTATCAACATAAACTACCCCCTTTGCATAAGGTTTCGAAGAAATAAACTGTTGGATCTGCCCAATGGTATCCTTGTTCATAGTTCGTAAATAGGCACTCAAACGAATATCTTCTTTGAACGCATTACCTACTGAACTGATGTTGAGGAATATCCATCCCATGATTCCTAAAAGAAACAAAACAAGCGCAACCCCTACGATGCTATAGATAAAATTTGGTTTGCTGCGCTTTAAAGAAGATTTACCAACTACGGCCATAATGTTACTATTTTCCTTTCCCGGATACAATTTCAAGCCGGGTACTGTTAGGCAAATGTAGGCTTTTGCCCGCTAAACACTTACATTTGCAACCACTCAAACCACGATTTTACATCTGAAAATACTGCTTTAACCTGTTAAATGGGTTAAAGATATGTTAGGATTGAATCGGGGTAGGCAATGCAAACAATTGAACGATTTTAAAAATGGAATACGACTTCAGGAAAATTGAAAAAGATTGGCAAAAGAAATGGCAGGATAATCATGCCTATCGGGTAAGCAATACGAGTGATAAACCTAAGTATTATGTGCTCGATATGTTTCCTTACCCAAGTGGTGCTGGTTTACATGTGGGCCATCCATTAGGATACATAGCATCTGATATTTTTAGCAGGTTTAAACGCCTGAAAGGGTACAACGTTTTACACCCAATGGGGTATGATGCGTTTGGATTACCCGCTGAACAATATGCCATTGAACATGGTGTTCATCCTGCAGTAAGTACACATAAGAATATCGACACTTTTAGAAAGCAATTAGATAATATTGGTTTTTCTTTCGATTGGGATAGAGAGTTACGTACCTGTGAGCCTGGGTATTATAAATGGACTCAATGGATTTTTCTGCAACTCTTTAATAGTTTTTTTAATAAAAGCAAACAAAAAGCAGAAACGATTGAAGTTTTGATTGCTTCTTTTGAACAAGAAGGAAATGCTGTTTATCCATTTCCTTCAGCAGTAAGCTATCAACCAGCTGAATTTAGTGCTGCCAACTGGAAAGCATTTTCTGAAAAACAACAGCAAGAAATATTGATGAATTATCGACTTGCTTTTTGTGGATATGGTGAAGTGAACTGGTGTGAAGCACTAGGAACCGTGTTGGCAAATGATGAAGTGGTAAATGGGGTTAGTGAAAGAGGCGGACACCCAGTTGTAAAGAAAAAATTGCGTCAATGGTATCTAAGAATTACTGAATATGCAGATCGTTTATTAGAAGGCTTAGATAGAGTAGCTTTCAGCGATTCAATGAAAGAAATGCAATCTAATTGGATTGGTAAAAGTTATGGTGCCGAAATTGATTTTTCCATTAGTACTACTGCCAATTCGGATTCATTAAATCTGAAAGTATATACAACCAGGCCGGATACAATTTTCGGAGTTGATTTTATGGTAATTGCACCAGAACATGAATTGATTGAACAGATCACTACAATCGAACAGCAATCTGCTGTGAACGATTATTGTGCGTATGTGAAAAGTAGGAGTGAGAGAGAACGCCAGGCCGAAAAGAAAATTAGTGGATGTTTTACCGGGGCTTTTGCTGTAAATCCTTTCAATGGAAAACAAATCCCTATTTGGATCTCTGAATATGTATTAGCAGGATATGGAACTGGAGCAATCATGGCGGTTCCTTGTGGAGACGATCGTGATTATAAATTTGCCAAACACTTTCAAATTCCGATCACCAATATATTGGGAGATACATTTAATGGAGAAGAAGCAAATGCTACCAAAGACGCTCAATTACATAATAGCGATTTCTTAAACGGAGTGGTGATGCGCGATGCGATAGCAATTGTAAATCAACGTTTAGAAGAAATGGGTATTGGCAAGGCCAAAGTAAATTATAGAATGCGCGATGCGGCATTTAGCAGACAACGTTATTGGGGTGAACCATTCCCCATTACCTGGAAAGATGGAACTGCCTATGCATTAAATGAAAATGAATTGCCATTGTTGTTACCAGAAGTAGAATCTTATACTCCTGGTCCTGAAGGAGAAGGTCCTTTGGCAAATATTCCTGAATGGGTAACCAAAGAGCTTGAAACCAATACCATGCCTGGCTATGCGGGTAGTAGCTGGTATTTTTTAAGGTATATGGATCCTCATAATACCGAAACTTTCTGCGATAGAAAAGTAAGTGATTATTGGAATCAGGTAGATTTATATATTGGCGGTACGGAACATGCAGTTGGTCATTTATTGTATAGCCGATTATGGACGAAAGCATTGTTCGACTTAGGCCATATTGGATTTGACGAGCCCTTTAAAAAATTATTGAATCAAGGAATGATCCAAGGTTCATCTCGTTTTGTGTATCGACTAAAAGGTACCAATGAATATATTTCTCTGGGCTTGATCACTGATTTTGAAACGGTTGATAAGTTACACGTGGATGTAAATATTGTAGATGGCATTGAACTTGATACAGCATCTTTTAAAACTTGGAAGCCGGATTTTGCGAATGCAAGTTTCCAATTGGAAGATGGAAAGTATATCTGCGGAACTGAGGTAGAGAAAATGAGTAAGTCGAAATTCAACACAGTGAATCCCGATGAACTCGTGCAGAAATATGGGGCTGATACTTTCCGAATGTATGAAATGTTCTTAGGCCCGGTGGAGCAAAGTAAACCATGGGATACCAAGGGTATTGAGGGAGTTCATAGATTTATTAAGAAACTTTGGCGTTTGTTTTATGATGAAATGAAGGGCAAAGTTTGGAATGAAGATGCCGCAACCCCCGAAGAGTTAAAAGTATTACACAAAACGATTCGCAAAACCGAAGATGATACGGAACGTTTTAGTTTTAATACTGCAGTGAGTGGATTTATGATATGTGTTAATGAATTGGCTGATTTAAAATGTAATAAGCGTTCTGTTTTAGAGCCCTTGCTTATTTTATTAACGCCATATGCCCCTCATGTTTGTGAAGCCTTATGGGCAGAGTTAGGAAATATTGGATCCATTTTAGATGCGACATACCCCGAATTCGAATCTAAATATGTGGTAGAGTCTACCAAAGAATATCCAGTTAGCATCAATGGCAGGGTAAGAACCAATATCAATATTGCATTAGATGCATCTACAGCAGAAGTTGAGCAAATAGTTTTGGGTAATGAATTAGTTCTGAAATGGATGGAAGGCAAAGCGCTCAAAAAATTCATTTTTGTGAAGGGTAAGATGATTAATGTAGTGATATAATAAAATTTCATATCAGTAAGCTGAAACTGTTCCGGAAGGGGCAGTTTTCATTTGTGAAAAAATCCTTCTAATTCCACCTGCATTTATTACATTGCTGCACCAAAATTTATGCTATGAATTGGAAACATTTATTACTGATTGCTTTAGTTGTATCAACTAACATTGAAACAAATGCACAAAAAATTAATTTTAGTCAGGCTGATTTATTGGCCAATAAACTACCGAAGAATTTTTTGAATAGCCTTCCCCAAGTGGTTAAATGGATAGACGATGAACACTTGATTTTAAACCAAAAAAATCATCCAGATTCAGCTTTTAAAAAATATCTGTTAGACATTAAGTCGGGAAAATTAAGTGATTGGAGTGAAGGAACAAGTTCGTCAGTTGTGTCATCTGCAAAACAAATTTCAGTAAAAGATAATGATCTTTTCTACAAGGCAAATGGTGTAGAGAAAAGATTAACCAACGATAAAGCAGAAGAGAAAAATCCAATATTTTCTCCCGACAGTAATTTTGTAGCGTACACAAAAAATAATAATCTTTTTACGGTTAATATCAGTACTGGAAAAGAAAATCAACTTACTACAGATGGCAACAGCACAACTTTAAATGGTTGGGCTAGCTGGGTATATTTTGAAGAGATATTCGGTCGACCAACACGATACAGGGCTTTCTGGTGGAGACCAGATAGCAAACAATTAGCCTTTATGCATTTTGATGAAAGTATGATTCCTATGTTCCCCATTTATAATAGTGAGGGCTCTCATGGTTTTGTAGAAGAAACTAGATATCCTAAGGCTGGAGATAAGAATCCCGAAGTAAAAATTGGATTTATCAGCCCTGAAGGAGGCAATACTGTATGGGCTGATTTTAATGAGAAAGATGATCAATATTTTGGATGGCCTGTGTGGAAACCAGGTACAAGTAATTTGCTTGTTTATTGGATGAACCGCGGGCAAGACAATATGAAAATGTATGATGTAGATCCAATTACAGGAAAGAAAAAAGAGATCTATGACGAAAAGCAAAAAACCTGGATCGATTTAGAAGACCGTGTAAGTGGAAGGGTGAATTTCATCAATAACAATTCCCAGTTTATCATGCAAAGTGATAAAACTGGATGGAACCATTTGTATCTCTATGGAAGCGATGGTATTTTAAAAAATGCCATGACAACTGGCGAGTTCACAGTTACAAGTATTAAATATATTGATGAGAAAAACAGTACCGTTTATTTTACAGCAAGAAGCCGTGAGAATACTGCCAGGACTGATTTGTATAGTGTAAAATTTACTGGCACAGATTTTAAACGTTTAACATTTGGTGAATACAATCACAATGTGAATCTTTCTCCCAATGGCAAATATTTTATCACTACATATAGTAATGTATCTACACCTGCTAGAATGAGTTTGGTAGATAATAAAGGAAAAATCTTAAAAGAATTAGGGGATGCCAGAACAACTGAGTTAGAGAAATATAATTTGGCTAAAACTGAATTAATTCATATTAAAAGCGCTGATGGGTTATTTGATTTGCCAGCAATGGTAACCTGGCCCATGAATATGGACCCTAATAAAAAATATCCCATTTTGGTGAGCATTTATGGCGGACCCAATGCAGGAACAGTAATGGATAGTTGGAACTGGTCTGCTAACCGTCAGTTTTACGCCGAGGAAGGTTTAATTCAAGTGGCATTTGATCATAGGGCTAGCGGTCATTTTGGGAAAGCGGGTGTAAATTATATGCATCGAAATCTGGGATATTGGGAAATGGAAGATTATAAAACCATGGCAAAGTGGTTTATTGCAAACGGACAGGCAGATTCTACAAAAGTATGTATCACCGGTTTTAGCTATGGCGGATATATGAGCTGTTATGCACTAACCTATGGAGCAGACGTATTTACACATGCTATGGCAGGAGGAAGTGTGGTTGACTGGCATTTGTATGATAGTCATTATACAGAACGGTTCATGGATACTCCAGAAGAGAACCCTCAGGGATATAAAACAAGTAGTGTACTTTCTTATGTAGACAAATTCAAGGGCACATTACAATTGGTGCATGGAACCATGGACGATAATGTACATATGCAGAATAGTATTCAGTTTGTGAGTGCATTACAAAATAAGGGTAAGGATTTTGAATTCATGTTATACCCAGGTGGAAGACATGGATGGGGTGGATCACAGGCAGTACATTTTGCCAATTTGAAAACCAGGTTTATTTATAAATACCTTTTAGAGAAAGCGGTTCCAAAGGGAGCTTTAAAATAAAAGTGAAAAGTGAGGAGTGAGGAGTGGAAAAAGAAATTGAGAGGCCCTGCTTTTGTGGGGCCTTTTTTCTTTTAATCATCGTAGATTTATGGAAGATGTTTTGAAATGAATCATAATAAAAACTGCAGTATGAATTCGAAAGCTAGGATAGTGTTTTTTTTTAGTTTAGTTGTGATGATATCATTTTCCTGTTCCATATCTAAAAATACTAAATTTCAAAATAGCTTAAAAGACTATGCATTTTGCCGTTGTTTAGAATTTAGCACAAAAGAATTTTCTGTAGTAGATAAAAATGACATAAGCACTTATTCAAGTCTTATATCTATAGAAAAATATGGAATTGATTATGATTTTAGAAGACTATTATTTATTAAGCTTGATAGCTCAGCAAAAGCAGTTGCATTTTTAGAAAAAAAAGTTATAAATGATTCAGCTGGACGGCATTTTGATGTTTTTGGCAAAACTTCTTACAATCTATCTTGCTTATATTTTCGTCAATCGAGGCAATTAAATTCTTTAGTAAAATCATTACACCCATTAATAAAAAAACAAATGAATGAGATGCGGCATATTAGTTGGTAATAGACCAATCAATTATTAACCTATCCAATTGTATTGATTTCTACTATTCAATTCATTTTTGTTGTATACAAATTCAATTTTGCTACAGAATTCCCTATTAGTTTGACCTCCCACTTTAAATTCACAACCATGAACAGAAAATCTTTTTTGCAAAATGCAGCCATTCTTGGTGGAGCAAGTATCTTGCCTGCTGATAGTTTGTTCGCACAAAATATAGGAGACAATGGAATTGATAAATTAACAGATGCAAATGGTTTATTTATTCAACAACCCTTGCCATATGCGAACAACTTTCTGGAACCTTATATGGATGAAGAAACCATGCACTTGCATTATACGTTTCATCATGGGGGTGCTATGAAAGCGGCCAATAAGGATATGGAAATGATTCGCAAAGCGATGGACACAAATAGTTTTGACACAGTTGATTATTATACCAAGAAATTAGCCTACCATTTTTCGAGCCATGTATTGCATAGTATTTTTTGGACGAATCTTACGAATAAGAAAAATACCCCAACTGGGACTTTATTAACCGATATTGAAAAAAGCTTTGGTTCCTTTGATAAACTAAAAGCGTATATAGCTCAGACTTCTAAGAATGTGGATGGAGCTGGTTGGGGAATTTTAGGGTATCAACCCTACTCAAATAGGTTAACCATTCTTCAATGTGAAAATCATGAAAAACTTACTCAGTGGGGTGTTGTGCCAATACTAGTGGTTGATGTGTGGGAGCACGCATACTACTTAAAATATAAAAACAAGCGTAGCGATTTTGTAGACGCCCTTTTCAATATCATCAATTGGGATAATGTAGCTGAACGATTAGAAACTGCTAAAAAGCTACGATAATTGGTAGTTTTGAATGGTTCAACGGTTATAAAATAACTGACTTAATTGATACATTTACGAGGCCATTTGAAAAAGTCAAAACCCACGATTGTGGGTGCCCGGAAACAAAAAACATTTTTCTGGCTTCGTTTGTTTTCAACGATCATCGATCTATCGATCATTAGTTCGTTTGCCATCATTATTCCAGCAGGTATTAGTGATTATGGCTTTGCAAATCAATCTGTTTTTTTTGATGCACTTGTATATTGTTTGTTTTTTCTTTTCTCCATTTTATTTCTAATTATTATCTGGAAACCCTGGTGGGAAATGTTTTCAAATACTATTACCGTTAAACTAACTACTGCAAGTAGATTTCCGATTTCTAAAATATTTAAGGGATATACTGCTTTAGTAGTTGTTGCAGCAGGAATATTAGTGGCACTTTTTATTGGCCACCTCGAATCATTTTTCAATCAATACAGGCCAGTTTATCCTAAAACATCAGAGACAAAATGAATGGGCGAATATGTAAAGCAACATGCGAAAGATCCTGTTGATTATGTATTTGATCTATTTCAGAAATATGATATTGTAGAAATCTCTGAACGGCTGCATCCAGAATACACACAGTATGATTTGTATAGTAAGATTGTAGGAGACCCAAGATTTGTGGAAAGGGTAGGAAATATATTTACTAAACGGGCTCAGTTAGTTTTCAAGATACTTTGAATAGTTTGCTAAAACCAAGTATGCTTCTGAAGATTCTTTGAATAAATATACTGCCATTTTACAACGCAATAGCAATGGCGTATGGCCATTATGGGAAAACACCAATATGTTCGATATGCTAAAGTGGCAAATATTATGATCCATTCTATTACTCAAAAATATGCCTTCATGTTCACACCTACTCAAAATGGGAAATGGGATCGTGTATTTAATGATTTTGGGAATCCTGATGTTGGATTAGATTTTGAGGGTTGTCCGTTTGGCGAAGACAAATTTAACCTAGTATTCATTGCTGAAAAGGCCTTTTAATTAAAGATGTATTTACTGGCTATATATTTTATAAACCATTACAAGCGCATATTAAGAAGAAGGATTCCCATACGAATACAATAATTTTGAAGATACAATGATCCGAAGGGCTTCCATACTAAGTGAAGATTTTGTAAAATAATAGCCCCCTGTTTAAGTCAGGGGGCTATTTGGTTTTAGCTCATTTAGCTATTATAAATGAAGGCAAATGTTTTTGCAAATTCCTCAAGTTTGGTTTTCCCGAAAACAGGTTTGGTTTGTTGGTTGTATTCTGCACCCATTGAACCAGTTCTCGTGGCAGCACCCATTTCCGTGTAGTTTTTTGCAACTTCTGCAGACAAGCCTGCTTGTAGCATTCCTGCTTCTGTTTGTTCATCCGTAAAATTTATCCAAGGCAAAGCAAGGCTTTCAATTGCTGATCCGAGAATTGCAGCTACTTCATTGGTCGTTTTTTCATCGCTAACTACATAGCGAATGCTTTTACCAGCAAAAGATAGTGCCATTAATTCTTCGGCTGCTGCATTTGCAATATCGTTGGGATGAACAAGTGTCAACAATCTATTTTCGCCATAATTGGCTCCAATAATATGCATGTGTTTAATCATTTCAATATTGGCTAAGAAATTGGTATAGAAAAAACCTGGGCGTAAGTGCTTAATATCTACACCAGTTAATTCGTTCAATGCTTTTTCAACATGAAACAAACCAGATACTGGTCCACAATCAAATTCCATATGTGCGCCAATGCTACTTAGATTTACTACTTTTTTAACGCCACTATTTTTTATTGCTTGTGAATAGTTCTGTCACACTCCTGCAATAAAGCCTTTCCAATCTGTGGCATCCCATTTTGGTGGTACCATTGTGTACACAGCGTCAGCGCCAGAAAATGTTTTTGTTAAGAAAGAAATATCTTCCACTGAACCAAGGGCCGCAGTAGCACCTGTATCAACCATTTCTTTGAGGTTTACTTCTGAGCGTCCAATAACTGTTACTTGATGATTGGATGCTAATAATTGAAGAGCTAAGGGTTTTGAAATATTTCCTGCTCCGCCTGTAATTACATAATGCATGTGTTTGATTTTATTGTTTAATAATTGTATATACAAATGAAAATATAAAAAAATATTAATCCATTAATTTGTCTGAAATTTTATTCATGCTTTGTACCAGTTTAATAGTTTCTTCTTTGCCTAATACTTTGCTATATGATGCCGAAAAATCGTTTACGCAAGCATATAATTCAGTTTTCATTTCCTTAGCTTTTGGACTTGCATATACATTGGTAATTTTACCTTCAGTGGTGCGAACTACTAATTTCTTATCCTCTAATTTCTCAATCAAACGTGTAATTGTGCTAGGTGTTAACTGCATCTGGGCCGCAATATTTCCGGGTTGCATTCCCGGTTCTTCTAATAATAACATCAGTAAATAGCCATGGCTAGGAGACAAATCAACTCTCTTCCAGCTTTCTATAGCCAGTTTCTCTACTTTCCTTGCCAACGCATTACTTGTAAAATAGAGGCATTTGGAATATATGCAATTCGATGTTTTCAACGATAGTGCAAAACTAATAAATTATGATTGTATGTACAAATATATTTTATTCAAAATCCTTAATGCGATCAGAATTTATTACTACAGTACCAAAAATGCCAGGATTATTTGCATAAGCAATCATACATTTTGCAATTGCAATTGCTGAAACTGATTGGTATTTTCTTAAGAAGCCTACTAGAACATAATTGAGTACTTGGTTTACAGCTGCTGCAAATTTTTCGCCCGAACGGTGTTCTTTTCTTTCGCCTGTGATCAAGGCAGGTCTAAATAGGAGGAGTTTTGGATATCCAATATTCCCCAATAGTTTTTCCATTTCAGCCTTAACCCTACTATAAAAAAATAGCGAATCTGCTGCTGCTCCCATGGCACTTATCACCAGGAATCTTTTGCTACCTGCATTGAATTGCAATTGTGCAAACTTGACTGGGTATTCCAGATCTACTTTTTTAAAGGCTTCTTTAGTTTTTGCCATTTTAATGGTAGTTCCCAGACAACAGAATACAATATCAGCCGCTACCGTACCTTGATAAGCATCAAAATCGATAACCATTTCTTTTAATTTAGGATTTTGGATCCCTAGACTTCTTCTGGTATAGATATAAACGGTATGGTAATCTTCCGATTTCAGTAGCAGATTTAATAAAAGACCCCCTGTTAAGCCAGTGCCTCCAATTAATAGTGCAGATTTCTGTAGCATCTTCTTTTTTATCAAAGCTATGGATTAATAGTATTTTGTAGTTTTGATAGTATGGCCAACGATAATCTTAATAATGCTCCAGAAAATTTAAGTCCAGCCGATAAGGAGTTTGAAAACACGATCAGGCCAAAAGAGATCGATGATTTTTCAGGACAACCTCAGTTGATAGAAAACCTTACCATCTTCATAAAAGCCGCGAAACTCCGTGGGGAAGCCTTAGATCACGTGTTATTTCACGGACCTCCAGGTTTAGGTAAAACCACTTTAAGCAGAATTGTAGCCAATGAATTAGGTGTTAATATCAAAGAAACATCCGGGCCTGTAATAGAGAAGCCAGGTGATCTAGCAGGTTTGTTAACCAATTTACAGCCCAATGATGTGTTGTTTATAGATGAAATCCACCGATTGAGTACTGTAGTTGAAGAATACCTTTATGCAGCCATGGAAGATTTTAGAATTGATATCATGATTGATTCGGGCCCAAATGCAAGAAGTATTCAAATTAATTTGAATCCCTTTACATTGGTTGGGGCAACCACCAGAAGTGGGTTGTTAACGGCTCCTTTACTTTCACGATTTGGGATTAAGAGTCGTTTAGAATATTATAATGCCGACACTTTGAAAAAAATTATTGAGAGAAGTGCTTCCATCTTGAACACAGAAATTAGTTCTGACGCTGCAGGAGAGATTTCGAGAAGAAGTAGAGGAACTCCTCGTATTGCAAATGGATTATTACGCAGGGTTCGCGACTTTGCTCAAGTATTGAACGATGGTACCATTGATTTAGGAATTACTCAACACGCATTAAAGGCATTAAATGTAGATGAGCATGGGTTAGATGAAATGGATAATCGTATACTTGCTGCTATCATTGATAAATTCAAAGGTGGCCCTGTGGGCCTTACTACCATTGCAACTGCAGTTGGTGAGGAATCTGGAACTATTGAAGAAGTTTATGAACCCTTTTTAATACAGGAAGGTTTCTTGCAAAGAACACCGAGAGGAAGAGAAGCTACCTTAAAAGCATATAACCACTTGGGTAGAGAGTCTGTTCAGCGTGGGGGAGGACCTACGTTGTTCTCCTAAATTTAAAGTCCCTTCAGTTTATTCTGAAGGGACTTTAAATTTTAAAGAGATAAATTATTATGGAGCTACCAGTCTAAATCCGTTTCCATGGATGTTTACAATTTCAATATTGGTATCGTCTTTTAAGTACTTACGCAACTTCGCTATATACACATCCATACTTCTACCGTTGAAGTAGGTATCGCTACCCCAGATTTTTTTCAGGGCTCTTTCGCGGGGCAGAAGGTCGTTCTTGTGCTCAGCCAACATTTTTAATAACTCGTTCTCTTTTGGAGAAAGGGTTTGAGTACTGTCGTCGTGCTTCAATTCACGCAATTTTGGATTAAAATGGTAACGTCCTAAATCAAATTCAATATTGTCGCTAATTCGGTTATCTTCTTCGTTACGCTTTAAGATTGCTTTGATTTTTAAAAGCAGTACCTCACTGTCGAACGGTTTAGTAATATAATCGTCAGCACCTAATTTATACCCTTGAATGATATCATCTTTCATGGTTTTGGCACTCAAGAAAAATAATGGAATATCAAGATCCACATCGCGAATTTCTTCAGCTAATTTAAATCCATCCATATTCGGCATCATTACATCTAATAAACAGATATCAAATTTTTCACGTTGAAAAGCTGCCAAACCCAGTCTGCCATCTCTTTCCAGAGTTACATCGTAATCATTTAATTCCAAATAATTTTTTAATACCATACCTAAGTTAGTATCATCTTCACACAAGAGAATTTTACTTTTTTTATCTTCCATAACGTCGTATTTATTCTTCAAATAAAGTTAAAACAAACCCATTTCAACGTCTAAACTGCTCAATCTTTTGTTAAAAAGCAGGAACGGTAAAAAGATCCCATTTGCTAAGTACACTAAGTTCTGCTAATTTCTCGGGATTGCAACCAGTTTATACATTAAGGTTCGTATAATTTTTGATAATTATTTTTATCCCTGAATTGCAATGTTTAATTTGTAAGCTAAAATCTGTTAAGAATGTCTGATCAATCAAAGTTTCTTGCTGCCATGCAAGCTGGCTATCAATTTAAAGGAGATCATGTTAAAATAGGATCTGGTATGCTAGACGGTGAAGTAATAGGAGAAGCAAGTATTTTTTTGCCATTAAAAACAATGAACCGTCATGGTTTAATAGCTGGGGCTACCGGTACTGGTAAGACGAAGACCCTACAGATGATCAGTGAGCAATTAAGTGATAATATGTTCCTGTATTATTAATGGATATTAAAGGCGACTTAAGTGGCATTGCTGCGCTTGGTGTTTTAAATGATAAAATCGTTGAAAGATGTAAAAAATTAAATGTAGAATACAAGCCCGTCTCTTTTCCAACAGAGCTAATGACTTTAAATGATGGCAAAGGAGTTCGCCTTCGAGCTACTGTTTCAGAATTTGGCCCGGTTTTATTAAGCAAAATTTTAGGGTTGAACGATATTCAGGGTGGTGTGGTAGCCATGATTTTTAAATACTGTGACGATAATAAAATGCCTTTGCTCGATTTGAAAGATTTTATTAAAGTATTACAATGGGTTGGGAATGAAGGCAAGACCGAATTAGAAAAAGATTATGGTAAAATATCCACCACATCTACGGGTACTGTTTTAAGAAAGGTGGTGGAATTACAACAACAGGGTGCCGATGTGTTTTTTGGTGAGAAGAGTTTTGAAGTGGAAGACTTAATGAGAATTAGTGATGATGGAAGAGGGATGGTAAATATACTTCGCGTAACCGATATGCAAGATCGACCAAAACTATTCTCTACTTTTATGTTACAACTATTAGCTGAATTATATGCTTCCAGTCCGGAGGAAGGAGATCTGGATAAACCCAAATTGGTTTTATTTATAGATGAGGCACACTTGATTTTTCAGGAAGCATCGGATGCATTATTAGAGCAATTAGAAACAGTAATAAAGTTGATACGTTCAAAGGGTATTGGAATATTTTTTTGTACGCAGAACCCTCAGGATATACCTGCTTCAATTTTAAGTCAGTTAGGTTTGAAAGTACAACATGCATTACGTGCATTTACCGCTGCCGATCGTAAAACAATTAAGCAAGCATCTGAGAATTTTCCTGAAACAGAATTTTATAAAACAGACGAATTATTAACACAACTTGGAATAGGGGAAGCATTTGTTACTCTTTTAAATGAAAAAGGAATTCCTACACCATTGGTGCATACCATGCTTTGTACGCCATCAAGTAGAATGGATATTTTAAATGATTCGGAAATTGATGCATTGGTATCAAAAAGTAAGTTAGTAGCTAAATACAAGGAAGTGGTTGATGAAGAAAGTGCCTATGAAATATTGAATGCTAAATTAGCCGAAGCCGCAGAGAAACAAGAAGAAGTGAAAACAACCAAAGCAGAAGCAAAAGAAGAAAGTTTCTTTGATAATCCAATTGTAAAATCAGTAGGACGAACGGCTGCTACCATGTTAACTAGAAGTTTATTAGGTGCACTGGGCTTGGGTGGAAAAAGTAGAAGGTATTAGTTAGCAGTATTTTTTATAGTTCCATCCTCAGATATCAGAATCTTTTGTTCCGATTCCAGAAAATTTAATACCAGCCAAATGTCTTCTGATACATTTGGCTGCAATAGATGCAGTAATTCATTCACAGAAATGCCATCGACGATCTGTGCCTTAATTTTAATTTCGATTTCATGAAATTGCGCTGAACTGAGTGTTGTTTTTTTTGTGTGTAAACAATTGTCGCATTTGCCACATTTTTGAGATGTTAGTTCACCAAAATAATTTGAAATAAAACTACTTCTACATTTATCGGTTGTTTTAATATAACCTAGCATAGCATCTATTCTGAACTGATATTGTTTCTTCCTTTTGAAATAAAGATCTTGATCTAAATACAGGTATTCAGCCTGTGCTCGGTTCAGCAAGAATAATATTTGTGGCTTTTCTTTTTGAGGCAGGTATTCAACTATTCCTAATTGCTGTAATTTTTTTAATTGCTGTTGTATTTCTTCAACAGGTGTTCGAAGGATACGAGAGATCTGTTTTTCGAAAATCGAGGTACTATTATCGTAAATCCCCTGATAGGTTCGCAGCAAGGTTTTTATGATGGGCTCAAGATCTGGATAATTCAATTCAAATTCATAAAGGCTTTCTTTATCTATTTGAAACTGTATCCTTGAGGGCAAGAATATATTTTCGGAAAGTAAACAATGTCCTTCTTGTTCTAATATTTTTAAAGTATTACTTACTAAATACGAATCGAGTTGAAAGTTTTTCACAAATTCATACATGTCAAAATCGAAATACTGCATTTCACCCACACCCACTGGTAATTGTAAATAATTAGCAAGATCCTGATAGACCTTTTTAATAATAGGAATAGGTGGGTAGCGCTTATCAGTCATTGCTTCTAGTGAATCTATATCGGAGGAATGATAGATTAAAACAGCAAATGCCTTCTTACCATCTCTACCTGCCCGACCTGCTTCCTGGTAATAACTTTCTAAGCATTCTGGTGCGTCAAAATGTATCACTGTTCTCACGTCTGGTTTATCAATGCCCAAACCAAATGCATTGGTGCAAGTAATTACTCGTACTTTATTTTGTATCCACAGATCTTGTTTCGTATCTCTTTCTTCTGCACTTAAACCGGCATGATAATAATCTGCATTAATCTTATTCAATTGCAATAACGTTGCTAATTCTTTGGTTTGTCTTCTGTTATTGCAATATACAATACTGGATCCGGGAACTGCTTCGAGTATTTCAATTAGTTTATTAAGTTTACTATCAACCTTGAATACACTATAAGAGAGATTTGGTTTTTCAAAAGATTGTTTAAAGCATAAGGCATTTTGCATTTCAAGCTTTTGCAAAATATCTTTCTGAACTTCTACAGTTGCCGAGGCGGTAAGTGCCATCATTGGAATGCCAGGTAAGGATTCTCTGATTTGTACAATTTTTAAATAAGAAGGCCTAAAATCATAACCCCACTGAGAAATACAATGTGCCTCGTCAACAACCAGTAAACTAATTTTTAAAAAGGGAAGGAGTTCTTTGAAAACTTTCGTTTCTAATCGTTCAGGTGATAAATAAATGAATTGATAATCGCCTTCAATAGCGTCTTGTAAAATGCATTTTACCTCATAATAAGTTAGCCCACTATGAATACTGGCAACAGATATGCCGATACTTTTTAAATGGGCCTCCTGATCTTTCATTAAGGCGATCAACGGACTAATAACAATACATACACCTTCCAGCATGAGCGCAGGCACTTGAAAGCAGATCGACTTGCCACCTCCTGTAGGCAGCAACGCTAAAGTGTCGTTTCCATTTAGAGCGGAATTGATGATTTCTTCCTGCATTGAACGGAAAGAATCAAATCCCCAGAATTTTTTTAGTATTTCAAATTGATTCAACGCCATTTTATCGGGCAGTATTTAAATCACTTTTTTATAATTCAATCTAACGGAATTAATGGCAAGAACCACATCGCTTAAGGCCATAGTAAGGGCTCCGAAAGTAGGACTCAAAAATCCAAATGCTGCAATAGGAATTGCCACTATATTATAAATAAAGGCCCAAAATAGATTTTGTTTGATGGTGATATAAGTATGCTTTCCTAATCCTAATGCAAGCGGAAGATTTTTTAATCCATGGTTCATTAAAACAACCTGAGCACTTTGCATTGCAATGTGTGAGGCATCGCTAAGGGATATTCCAACAGTAGCTTTTGCCAAAGCAGGCGCATCATTAATGCCATCCCCAATCATGGCTGTAGGCTCATGCTTATTAAAATTGTCGATAGCAATTAATTTCTGTTCTGGAGTTTGTTCTGCTAGCCATTCATCAATATGAAGTTCGTTTGCAACCTGCTCACATTTTTCTTTTTTGTCACCACTTAATAATATGGTTCTAATTCCCTTAGCACGTAACATTTCAACTACCTGTTTTGCTTCAGGTCTGATTTCGTCTGCCACATCGATCCATCCTATTAATGCATCATTTCTTGTGATATAAACATTATGTGAGTGGTCGTTACTTAATTTCGATACTGCTTTAAACGATACAGCAGAATAGGTATTGCCAGATTTATCGGTGGCAATCATTCCTAGGCCTTTTTGTTCTTCAATTTTCGCCCACCTGATATCATCTTTTAGTTTCCATTCTTTGCTGATACATTTTGCAATGGGGTGTGTTGAAAATCTTTCCAATGAAAAAGCGATTCTTTTAAATTCGGTAATACCCTCTTCGGTGTTATTAACAGTCGCAAATTTTTGTATTGTAAAATTACCAGTTGTGAGGGTACCTGTTTTATCAAATACCACCTGACGGATATCTTTAAATATCTCCAGGCTTTTTGCATTTTTAAAAAGAATGCCATTTTTTGCAGCCCTGCCAAGACCCACTGCAATGGCTGCTGGCGTGGCAAGCCCCATTGCACAGGGGCAAGAGATAACAAGTACTGCAATACCTCTTAATAAGCTTTCACTAAAGCTATGATGCCCAAAGAAATAATTGCCTAATAATGCAACCAGTGCAATACTAATTACAACAGGTACAAAGATGGCACTGATTTTATCTGCTAATTGCTGCACAGGGGGCTTTTCAGTTTGTGCCTCCCTCACTAGTTTTAAGATATTCGATAAAACGGTGTTTTCTCCAACAGCAGTGATATATGCTTTGATAGAACCTTTTTCAACTGTGCTGCCCCCAATTAAAACATCGTTCATCTTTTTTTCAACAGGAACACTCTCGCCAGTAATTATGGCTTCATTAATACTTGCTTCTCCCCATAAAATTTTACAATCCATTGGTACAGGTTCGCCAGAGTTTATTAAAACTATGTCGCCTACTTTTAAAGATTTGCTTTCAACAGGGAAAACGTGTTCCTGGTGTTGATCGTCATAAGCAATCATATTAGCCATCGACTTTTGAGAAACAGCTAATTTCTTTAAAGCCTGTTGTGTGGTCTCAACTGATTTGTCTTCAAGCCAATTTCCGAGAAATACTAATGTGATAATTGTAGCGGCCGTTTCGTAAAACATAAAATGCGCTGCTTCGCCAATCAGTGTACCATATAAACTATATCCAAATGCCGTAACTGAGCCAATAGCAATTAATACATTCATATTGGGAATACCCTTCCACAAACTATGGATGGCACTACGACCAAAAAAATCCATGCCCACCAAAAAGACAGGTATGGTAAGTGCAAGTTGTACGTAGGGGTCCATCAAAAAATGTATCTGTACACCAGGAATCATGTGCAACATTAGCGGAGCTGTAAAAATGATACAGAAGCTAAACCGTTGCAAATGATTTTTGAATATTTTTTTAGATTTTTTTGTGTCAGAAATTTCACCAGTTTCAACCTGATAACCCAATCCTTCAATACCTTTTACTAGTTCTGTTTTTGAAGTTTCTTCCAACATTTCAAAACTCACGTCGCCTCCCATGAAATTTACTTTCACGTCTTGCATCCCTTTTTCTGTGAGATATTTATTTACGGTGAGTGCACAATTTGTGCAACTCATCCCTTCAACTTTCCAATTCACTTTTTCCATCTATAGAAATTTTAAGCCTATTATTTTAGATAAGTAAGCGGTAAAGGTACTAATTGCAGCAGGGGGAGGCTTTCGAAAAGGGGATAATATTTTTACAGCTATGGGTCAAAAAATGTAGAATATAGTCAGAACGGGCATTTCAAATGGTTCTTTATCTTTGTAACATGGATGCAATATTTGAATTGCCACAAATTAAGGCTGTTGCAAAAGCGCTTTGGAAAGAAGGAAAGGCTCAAAAAGTCTGGATTTTTCATGCGGATATGGGAACTGGTAAAACTAGTTTTATACACGCACTTTGCGAAGTCTTAGAAGTTAAGGATACGGTAAGTAGCCCTAGTTACTCACTTATAAATGAATACGAGAGCCACATTGCAGGCACTATTTATCATATGGATTGGTATCGATTAAAGGATGAAGAAGAAGCCATTCAGGCAGGTATTGAGGATGCTTTATTATCGGGTAATCTTTGTTTAGTTGAGTGGCCTGAGAAAGCAGCAGGTTTATTGCCCGGTAAACGGTTCGAAGTTTTCATGGAAATTCTGGATGAAAAAATGAGGCGGGTTTATACAGAGCGGTTAGAAGAATAATCTTCTTTAATGCTTTTAATAGGAATCTTGTTTGGGGTAAATCAAGTATTTTTATACAGATGAATACATCATCTGATTTTAACCAATAAAAAATGGCTACAACGAAACCATCTATCAGTGCTTCTTTTCAGTTTGAAACAATGGAGGAAACGCTAGATATTAAACCCCAAGGTGAGAAATTATTTATTGGTATTCCACGCGAAGTAGCATTTCAAGAAAATAGAATTGCGTTAACACCCGATGCAATTGGGGTCTTAGTTGCAAATGGGAATCATGTACAAGTTGAACATAAAGCAGGAGAGGGAAGCAATTATACCGATCAGGATTATGCAGAAGCGGGCGCGAAAATCGTTTACGATAAAGCAGAAATTTATAAAGCTCCGATTCTTGTAAAAAGTGCTCCGCCTGTAGAAGAAGACTTGCCTTTTCTTCAAATGAATCAGACCATCATTTCTCCTATACATTTATCGGCCTTAAAAAAACACCATATTGAAGTGATGATGTCAAAACGAATCACTGCACTTCGTTTTGAAAATTTTAAAGACGATAGTGGTACATATCCCATTGTGCGCAGTATGAGCGAAATTGCAGGTAGTGCAGTTATGCTTATTGCGGGTCAGTACTTAAGTAGTTTCAATAAAGGGAAAGGTGTTTTACTAGGTGGCATTAGTGGTATTCCACCCACAAAAGTAGTGATAGTTGGTGCCGGTATTGTAGGTGAATTTGCAACACGAAATGCATTGGCACTAGGAGCATCTGTAAAAGTTTTTGATAATAATGTTACACGATTAAAACAATTACAAAATAATTTAGGTCAGCGAATTTGGACATCAGTATTAGAGCCAAAAATTCTTTCAAAGCAACTCAAAACCTGCGAAGTAGCGGTTGGTGCTCTTAGTAATGAATATGGAAGAGCACCTGTGGTAGTTTCGGAAGAAATGGTGGCGGCCATGCGTCAGGGTAGTATCATTATTGATGTGGCAATAGATCGGGGCGGATGTTTTGAAACAAGCGAATTAACAAGCCATGAAAACCCTACTTTTCTTAAGCACGGTGTGATTCATTATTGTGTTCCCAATATTCCAAGTGGTTTTGCAAGAACCGCAAGCCAGGCCATTAGCAATATTTTAATGCCTCTTATTTTAGAAATCAGCGACGAAGGTGGATTAGAGGAAATGGTATGGCACAACTTTAATTTAAGAGAGGGTATTTATTTATTCAAAGGGTCATTAACGGATATTTATATAAGTCAGAAGTTCGACCTGAAATTCACAGATTTAAATTTATTGATTGCTAGTAGGAGATAATAAAATTTACATTTTAAAGGATTTCTATGAGTGATGTTTATTCTGGTGTGAATAGCTTTTTAAATAATCAAAATTTAATTGGAGCTATCGTAATAGTTAGCTCTTTTGGATATTTTTTTTATCGGAAAAGTAAAATCCATTTTCGCATTAAATCGCATCGTAACAATGCTGGCGTTGTTGTATATAAAGCAGAACACAAGGTTTGGTTATTTGGAAAGTGGGAATCAGATTATTTGGGAATACATTCTTTTGAACAAAAAGAAAACCACAGGGCACTTTATATACTAATGGGTTGGCAAAAAAAAGCTGACCAGCCAACATTGGAAGAGGAGGAAAGCGCAAACTGTACATATGAATATTATACTGCTGAAAAAGTAAGGGAGTTAGAACATAATTTGCTGAAGAGGGTTGATGATGTTTAATGAAATGTACCAACCCGTCTGTTCGCTTAATCGCTCCAGCCACCCCTCCCTCGCATGCGATGGAGGGGAAAACATAAAGAGAATAGTATTTTTTAAACAAATTTTGTGACGCCCGGAATTGCAATTGGATAGTATCCGTCTGGGCCTGGAACTACTGGTGGCGTTGCATCCCAGGCATATTCTTTTGGATGAATATCTATTCCTGAATTGATGGCTTTATCCCATGCAATAATTTGACCACTATAAGTAGCCATTCTACCTAAGATAGATGTCATGGTACTATAAGCACCATTGTCGGCATCTGCAAATTTGTATTCGCCCTTAACTATGGCAGCAAATAACTCATCGTGTTCTGTTTGGTACGGATTATTTTCTCCCTTCATATCAAATTGATAAATCGGATTACCCTTTGCATCAACAATTTTTCCTGCACCACAGAAGATTTTGCCTTTTGTGCCTACTAGTAATTCATCTACTTTACTTGATGTGCCAGGGATATGTCTGCACTGACTATTCAGGATAGAACCATCGGCATATTGAAACTCTACAAAGTGGTGATCGAAAATCTCTCCATGCTCTTTCCCTTTTCGAACCTGACGGCCGCCCATACCCTGTGCTTTAACAGGGTAGTCACCTTTGAACCAATTGATGACATCAATATTATGAATATGTTGTTCATTAATATGGTCGCCACAAAGCCAGTTAAAATAATACCAGTTACGCATTTGGTATTCCATTTCTGTTTGTCCTGCTTTACGTGGACGCACCCAAACACCATCGTTATTCCACCATGCTTGTGCAGAAGTAATATCGCCTATCTGGTCTTTACGTTTAAATAATTCACGATAAGAGTTTTGATAATGCCTTTGCAAACCAACCACCACATTTAATTTTTTCTGTTTTGCAATTTGTGCAGCTGCCAATACTCTTTGAATACCCGCTGGATCAGTTGCCACAGGTTTCTCCATAAAAACATGTTTATTCTGCGTAATAGCTTCTTCAAAATGGATTGGACGGAAACCAGGCGGTGTAGTAAGAATCACCACATCTGCAAGAGCTATCGCTTTTTTATATCCATCAAAGCCGGTAAATTTTCTATCTTCTGGAACATCAATTTTTTTCTCTAATCCTTTGCCATCATTTTTCGCTTCTTCCATAAGCGACTTCAGGCAATTGTCTAAATTATCTTTGAATGCATCTGCCATGGCAACCAGTTTTACATTCTGTTTGCTCATTAATGCTTGCATAGCTGCTCCGGTACCCCTTCCTCCACATCCTACCAGTGCAATTTTAATTTCATCTCCGGCTCCTGAAAAATAATTAGCCCTTGAAATAAAAGGGGCAGCAATTAGTCCGCCTGCAATCAGGGAACTGTTTTTTACAAATTTTCTACGTGAATCATGATGGAAAGCATCGTTTGCCATAACTATAGTTTTAAATGTTTATAGACCTAAATAATGTTTAAAAAACGCATTGATATTTTCTTCTGAAGGGGCAATTTGAGGGCGCACTAAACGAAATCCCACATTTTTTGCTTCAGTTAGCCACCATTTACTTTTTGGTATTTGCGGATCTCTTCTATTCCATGCAGGTTCTGAATGAAATCTTTTTGCCGAACGAAAAGCTGTTCCTGATTCCATGAAGCTGCCACCGCGTAATGATTTTGGATACTTGGCACTATTCACTTCAGTTATTGGATTTTTAGTATTGTCTTCTATTTTGCTATAACGTTCAGGGTCGTAATGGTCTAAGGTCCACTCCATTAAATTTCCCAAAATATCATATAGTCCCCATGGGTTTGGTTTTTTTTGTCCTACTTTTTCATACTTATCATCACCCGAATCAAGATCCCAGACATAATCTTTCAACTTGCTTTTATCATCACCAAAAAAATAAGGGGTGGTTGTTCCGGCACGGCAGGCATATTCCCATTCAGCTTCTGTTGGCAAACGATAGAACACACCAGTTTTTTGATAAAGCCATCTACAATACATTAATGCAGCTCTCTGGCTCATGCTATTGGCAGGGTAACCGCCTTCTTTGCCCATTCCCCATGAGAGATCTACATACTGCGGACTCGGTCTTGTAATTGCATCCACATCAGAGTTCAAACTTGTTTGATCATCCTTCAAAAAAACATCAAACTGGTCTCTCGTTACTTCAAAAGCGCCCATCCAAAAAGCATCTATCTGAATTTTCTTTTGTGGACCTTCGTCGGCTTCTCTTTTGGCTTCAGTTAAAGGGCTCCCCATTTGAAAAGTACCTGCTGGTATGGGAAGCATTTTAAATTTCTGCGTACTACCTGTTATCGGTTGTTCATAAGCTTTAAAATCGGCGTAATTTAACTGAGCTTGTATGCTAGTAACGCATAAAAAGATGGGAAAAAGAAATGCAGTTTTCAACGAAAAAAATTTATCAATCAAGTTAAGTATAAAATTGCCTGTAGACAATTTCTTTTATCAGATGTTCACTTTTATTTTTTCCAGTATTGCTTAAAACCTCTGGTCTGATAAACCACCATTTTACCTTTTTCAATACTACTGATAAATAGCTCGGCTTTCTGTTTTCTACATATTTTTTTTGCCTCTTTTATAGACACAATGCTACAGGCAGTAGCTAACCAATCTGCCACAGTACCTTCTTGAGCAATGATGGTTACATTTCTTTGAAATTCAACACCATAGCCTGTTCTGGGGTCGATAATATGCGAATATTTTCTACCATTGTGTTCAATGAATTGGTAAGCATCGCCGGATGTGGCCACTGAATAATTAGCAAGTGAAAGCTTCTTTTTCAATAAGTCGTCTGTGGTTTCTGGAAGATTAACACCCACTATCCAACCATCAGTACCGGGTGTTGCATTGCTCATTGAAATATCACCTCCGGCATCTGCTAAAGCAGACCCAATGCCATTTTGTTTCAAAAAATCGATTACTTTTTGACCAATATAGCCTTTTGCAATACCCCCTAAATCCAGTTTCATTCCATTTTGAGGTAATAAGATTTGATGTTGCAACACATTCCACTGAATGTTACTTAGACCAACTAACCCTAAGGCCATTTTCACACGCAAAGAATCTGGAAAAACCTGTTTTTTTCTCATTATTCGCCACATGGAACTTAGCGGACCAATGCTGATATCAAAAGCATGAACACTTTTTTCAAATGCAAATTTTGATTGCATCAGGATATCCCACATTGCGGGCGAACAGGATTGAAATCCATTGCCAGCTTGAAGGCTCAATTTGCTTAACTCACTGGTACTGTCGTAATCGCTAAAAATATGGCTAAATGAATCAATCAGTAAGAAACTTGCTTGAGCCAAAATAGCTGCTTTTGTGCTATCCTCAGAAGCAATTATCAAATTAAAAGGAGATCCCATCTTATTTTGAACAAAATGGAATTTTCTAGCCTGACTGCATACTGTAGTTACAGATAAACAAAAAACGATAATAATATAATTTCGACGCAAGGATTAGATTTAAGATCTTATGGTTAAATTTAGTGACTA
>JANYEA010000027.1 GCA_025363385.1 Bacteroidota bacterium
CTCCTCCATCGCATGCGATGGAGGGGTGGCTGGAGCGACTGAGCGAACAGACGGGGTGGTTAAAAACATCTAAGCATATTTATTATTATTAAAAAAAACAAGCAATCATGTCAACTTTCAAAATCGATGCCGCACACAGTGAAATTACTTTTAAAGTAAAACACTTAATGATCACCAATGTTACTGGTAACTTTACCAAATTTGATGCAACCATGGAATCAGATGCTGCTGATTTCAGCGACGCAAAAATTAGTTTTGAAGCAGATGTAAATTCTATTTCTACTAATAATGCAGATAGAGATGGTCACCTTAAAAGTGATGATTTTTTCTCTGCAGAAAAATTTCCAACCCTAAACTTTACATCCACATCATTTAAAAGCAATGGTGGTTCAGATTATTCTTTAACTGGCGATTTAACTATCCGTGATATTACCAAGTCAGTTACTTTTCCAGTTGAATACGGTGGAACTGCAACTGATCCTTATGGTCAGGTAAAATCTGGTTTTGAAATTGCCGGTAAATTCAACCGTTCTGATTTCGGTTTAACCTGGAGTGCAGTTACGGAAGCAGGTGGTGTAATGGTAAGTGATGAAGTGAAACTTCACTTAAGCGTTCAAATGATTAAGCAGGCTTAATCTAGAGAGAATCGAATGCATTATTGAGGTAAATTTGCGCGATTCTCAGATTTGATATTGGGTAGGATGAACCCAATATCAAATTTATTGTTATTATTGAATCACCTACAAATTACCGAATATGAATATTGCAATTATATCTGGAAGCCCTAGAAAAGGCAGTGTAACACACCGCCTGGCATTATTTTTAAAAAATCAATTGTCCGAAAAAACAGCTCATGAAATCAATATTATTGATGTTCGTGATTGGAATTTGCCGCTTTTGCAGGATGTTTTTATGACTGTTGAAAAAACGCCAGAACAATTCAAACCCTTGGCAGAACAGATGTTTGCAGCTGATGCATTTATTTTGGTTACACCTGAGTATAATGGCAGTTATTCTCCTGCCATGCAGAATCTATTAGATCATTTTCCAAAACAGAATCATAAAGTATTTGGTGTTGCTCCTGCATCTGTAGGAGGAATGGGTGGAATGCGTGCGAGCCAGCAATTGCTATTATTGGTTCCGGCACTATTCGGAATCGCATCACCCTATATGCTGGTTACTCCATTTGTGGACAAGAAATTCAGTTCTGAAGGCCAATTATTGGATGAAAACTTCCAAAAAATGGTTGATCTGTTTCTGAATGAGTTCCTTTGGTTAGCAGAAACATTAAAACCGGAGTCGGTTTCTGTTTATAATTAACTAGATTAAAATGTGGCGGAGTTGTAACTTCGCCACTTTCTTTTAATAAACATCATGAGCGACGAGATCAAACATGAATGTGGGCTAGCCTACATCCGCCTTAGAAAACCTTTCTCCTATTACCTGCAACAGCATGGTTCGGTAACTTATGGGCTTAGTAAGCTCTATTTGCTGATGGAAAAACAACACAATCGAGGACAAGATGGTGCCGGATTGGCTTCCGTTAAACTGAATACAGAACCAGGGAACCCCTTTTTATATAGAATGCGGAGTAATGCTCCCCAACCCATCGCTGACCTTTTTTTTAAAATTGGACAAGAAGTTGCAGAACTCGAAAAATACCAACCCGATATCAAAGAACACCCCGGATTAATGAAGGGGCACTTGCCTTTTCTGGGCGAACTTTTACTAGGTCACTTAAGGTATGGTACACAGGGCAAAAACAATGTAGAGTTTTGTCACCCTTTTATTAAACGCGATCTAATGCCAGGTAAAAACATTGCATTAGCGGGTAATTTTAATCTGGTGAATACCGATGAGCTATTTGATTTGATCAATATGAGCCCGGGAGATTTTCAAAAGCAAAGCGATCTTGCTGCGATGATGGAAGTAATTCATCATTTTCTTGCTAAAGAAGACGAGATCAGGCCTAACGCTGCAGATATTGTAAAGGTCTTAAAAAAAGCTACACCACTTTTTGATGGTGGTTATACCATTGGTTGTTTGTTGGGAAATGGATATAGTTTTATTATGCGCGATGCACATGGTATTCGACCTGCCTATTATTATATTGATGGTGAGGTAATTGTTGCTGCAAGTGAAAGAGCAGCCATCAGAACTACTTTCAACGTTGCAGAAAACGAAGTGATGGAATTGATGCCAGGTTCTGCATTAATTGTAGATGATCATGGTAATTATAGTATTGAACAAATTCTGGAACCCAAAGAAAGACGTGCTTGTAGTTTTGAGAGAATTTATTTCAGCAGGGGTAGTGATGAAAAAATTTATCGCGAAAGGA
Organism: Bacteroidota bacterium; assembly: GCA_025363385.1. Taxonomy (GTDB): domain Bacteria; phylum Bacteroidota; class Bacteroidia; order Chitinophagales; family Chitinophagaceae; genus Sediminibacterium. Next base: position 2,339 of record JANYEA010000027.1, read on the forward strand.
TCTCATTAGGTCACCATTTAAGTAAAACTGTTTTAGAGAGCATCAACTACGATTTAAAGAATACCATTTTTTCTTATATACCCAACACTGCTGAAGTAGCATTCTATGGATTGGTAAAGGGCATGGAAGAATATTTGAATAAGATCAAAGTAGAGCGTATCCTAAGTTGGGGTAATGATTTTACTCCTGAAAAATTAGAGGAGATGGTGAACAGAAAAATTCGCCAGGAAAAAATAGCCATCAAAGACGTGAAGCTTCGCACTTTTATTACAGAAGATGCCAATCGGAACGAAATGGTCCAACACGTGTACGATATCACTTATGGAACTGTGAGAAGGGGAGAAGATACATTGGTTGTGATCGATGATAGTATTGTGAGAGGTACTACTTTAAAAGAGAGTATCATCAGAATGTTATCGCGCCTAGGTCCAAAAAAAGTAATTGTAGTTTCTTCTGCTCCACAGATTAGATATCCTGATTGCTATGGGATTGATATGAGTAAGCTAGGCGATTTTATTGCATTCAAAGCTGCTGTTGCTTTGTTGAAAGACAGAAACATGGAGCATTTATTAACGCAGGCCCTCGAGAAAATCAAAGAATTACAACGCAATAATAAATTGCATACTGAAAATGTGGTGCGTTCTATTTATAAGCCATTTACCACGCATGAAATTTCAGATAAAATTGCAGAACTTATCACACCGAAGGGCGTTGATATTGATGTGCATGTAATTTATCAAACCATTGAAGACCTGCACGATAGCTGTCCTACCAATACTGGCGACTGGTATTTCACAGGAAACTACCCTACACCGGGGGGTAATAAAGTGGTTAATAAAGCATTCCTGAATTATATGGATGGCAAAGATGTAAGAGGTTATTAATAGTTATACACGATAACAAAATGCATTAATATTCATACCTGCCCCAACAGAAGCGAACATCACGATATCCCCTTTTGCAATGGTATGGTCTTGTAATAAATTTCTTTTTACCAGATCGTATAAAGTGGGAATGGTAGCTACAGAGCTATTACCTAATTTGTGAATGCTCATGGGCATGATATGAGGAGGCACTTCTTTAATACCATATAATCTATACAAGGCTTTAACAAATCCTTCATCCATCTTTTCGTTAGCCTGATGTAAAAAAAATTTCTTTACATCGGTAATTTGTAACCCCGATTTATCTAAACATTCCTTCATGGCAAGGGGCACATATTTAATAGCGTATTCATACACTTTTCTTCCCTTCATTTTCATGAAACGTATATTGGGGTCTGCGTCTGGAAGATAGGATTGGCCCATTGTTAAATAGTAAGCCTCATCAATACAATGGCTTTGAACACTGGTTGCCAGAATACCACTATTGGTTGCTGCAGGGTCTATACTTTCTATGATACATGCTCCAGCTCCATCACTAAATATCATACTATCCCGATCATGTATATCTATTACCCTGCTCAATGTTTCAGAACCAATCACCAAACATTTTTTAGCAATACCTGCGGTAATAAATGCATGACCTTGAATTACACCTTGGATCCATCCCGGGCAACCAAACAAAATATCATAAGCTACACATGCTGGGTTTCTTATACCAAGTCCGTGTTTTACCCTTGAAGCCAATGCAGGTAAAACATCTGTTTGAATGCTATCTTTTACAACGTCTCCGAAATTATGCGCGAAAATAATTTGATCAATTGTTTCGGGGTCGATGCCTGCATCTGTAATGGCAATGCGAGAAGCAATCAATGCCATATCTGAAGAATTCATTTCAAGATCTGCATACCTACGCTCTTCAATACCAGTGATCCCTTTAAACTTCTCCACTATTTCATCAGCAGGAGTTGGAAGCAGTTTGTGGTCTTCTCCATAAAAATCGGAAGAAGTAAAATCATGGTTGGTCTTGACATGTTCAGGAATAAAACTACCAGTACCTGTTATTACAGTTCTTGATATTTGCATACTTATAAAGTTAACTATAAATATCTATCACCTTTATTTCGCTTAACTTCAGCTACATATTCTTTAATGGCTTGTTCTTTTTCTTTTTTGCAGATCATCAACACATCTTTGGTATCTACAATGATGCAATCGTCAAGCCCCTGAATTAAAACCAACTTATCATGAGGAGCAGAGATCATACATTTTGTAGCATCAATTACAATCACATTTTCACTGGCAGAAGCATTACCTAAGTAATCTTTATCTAAATTATCATAAGCACTATTCCAGGTACCCAGATCGCTCCATCCAAAAGAAGAAGGGATTACAAATACATTATCAGCTTTTTCCATGATTGCAAAATCAATCGATACATTGGTGCAAAGCGGATAGATGCGGTTGATGGCATCTTTCTCATTTGCATTATTGAAATTTTCTTTTTCATTATCAAAAAGCTCATACATTTCTGGCTGATACTTTTCGAAAGCCTTCATCACATTTTTCACTTGCCAAACAAAAATGCCTGCATTCCATAAGAAATCGCCGCTTGACAAAAAGGTCTTAGCCAATTCCAGATTTGGTTTCTCAGTAAATGTTTTCACTTTATAAATACCATCACCAGCTTCAATGGTTTCGTGTTGTATATAACCGTATCCGGTATTTGGATGTGTTGGTTTAATACCTAATGTTACCAGTGATTTAATTTGAGTAACAAAATCTAAAGCCTTATTGGTAATATTTCTAAATGCTTCATTGTCTAGGATCATGTGATCACTAGGTGCAACTATTAAGGCTGCTTCCGGGTCTTTTTGTAATAATTTATAAGAAATATACGCCACACAAGGAGCTGTATTTTTTCTGCTTGGCTCAGCCAATATATTTTCAAAAGGTAGTTCTGGTAATTGTTCGTGCACAATTGAAACATACTCATCTGATGTAACTATATAAATGTTTTCGTTAGGTATGAATGTAGCATATCGTTCATAGGTCCACCGAATCAATGACTTTCCAGTATTTAAAATATCTAAGAATTGTTTGGGGTAACTTGTTCTACTTTTTGGCCAGAAACGACTTCCAATTCCACCGGCCATAATTGCTACATAGTGATGTTTATTCATACTAAGAAAGGGATTTGTTTAATTGTATAGATTTTTACTGCACTAAGTGCGCAATGGTAAACGATTTTTTACAAGCAGATATTGTTTTTATTATACAATTCCTTCTTTAACTAGGTCGTGAAGATGCAAAACTCCTTGATAACTATTATTTTCAGCAACGAGCAGTGCACTAATATCATTTTCTCTTAATATATTTAAGGCTTCTACTGCCAAAGTGTTTGGTTCAATTGTTTTGGGATGCTTAGATAAAATGTCTGTGGCTTTTATATGGTCAATATGATTGCTTTTTTCTAGCATTCTACGAAGGTCACCATCGGTAATAATACCTACTATCTGATTTTTTTCATCTACTACTGCAGTAAGTCCTAGTCGCTTTTCTGTAATTTCCACGATCACCTCTTTGAGGCTAGCAGATGCCAATACTTTGGGTTGTGCATTGTGTTTGCTCAGATCATCTACACGCAGGTATAAGCGTTTCCCTAAATTTCCTCCCGGATGATATTTTGCAAAATCTCTTCCACTAAAACCATTTAAGTTCATTAAACAAACCGCAATAATATCGCCCATCACCATTTGTACTGTGGTACTGCTGGTGGGTGCTAAATTATTGGGGCAAGCCTCTTTACTAACAGAGGTATTTAAAACAATGGATGCATGTTGTGCCAAAAAACTTTCCGTATTTCCTACCATGCCAATCAGAATATTACCGAAATTCTGAATAAGCGGAACCAATACTTTGATTTCAGGGCTTTCACCACTTTTACTAATAATCATTACAATATCTTCCTCCTGTACCATACCAAGATCGCCATGAATAGCGTCTGCCGCGTGCATGAATAAGGAAGGCGTGCCTGTTGAATTGAGCGTAGCTACAATTTTTTGAGCCACGATGGCACTCTTGCCGATACCACTAATTACTAGTCTTCCTTTTGCTGCATGAATAGCGTTGATCGCTTTTTCAAAGTCAGCATCTATAAATGCGGTTAAACCGGCAACAGATTGTGCTTCCAGTTCAATGGTACGCAGGGCTGTTTGTTGGATAGATGAGTTCATCGATACAAATGTAAACTTTAACAGCTTAGAGTTTCCATTCAAAACTTAGTTCGTTAACTTCGTTAGCCATTTTTAGGGATTTTTTCCAAAATTGGCAGCGATTATCCTGCCTAAGATATACGACCCACTAATTATCAGTTAATTATATTATTAACTAGGGGATTCGGGAAAAAAGATTTAACTTTTAATAAAATGTTACCATCCACATTATAAGGGATGAAAATAGATTCTATACATGGCTACTACAAAAAAAGCTGCTTCACCAAAAGCTCCGATCAATAAAAAAAGAACTCCCAGAAAAGACAATAGCGCTACCATCACTACTGTGCATCATTATGATATTCATGAAGGACTGGAAAAATATTTTGGATTCCGAGAATTCAAGGGAACACAAGAAAAATCAATCAATAGTTTATTAAACGGACAAGACACATTTGTGATCATGCCTACAGGTGGCGGTAAAAGTTTATGCTATCAACTTCCTGCGATGTTAATGGAAGGATGTGCCATCGTTGTTTCTCCGCTTATCGCGCTCATGAAAAATCAGGTGGATTTGGTTCGTGGGTACAGCGAGAAAGATGATGTGGCGCATTTTTTAAATTCATCATTGAATAAGGGTCAGATCAAAGAGGTGAAAGATGATTTGCTTTCTGGGATGACCAAACTATTATATGTAGCTCCGGAAACTTTGACCAAGCAAGAAAACCTTGATTTTTTTAGTGATTTGAAAATTTCATTTTTCGCTGTGGATGAAGCACACTGTATTTCAGAGTGGGGTCATGATTTTCGTCCAGAATATCGCAGGCTTCGCGAAATGATGGAGATTATTAATCCGGATATTCCCGTAGTGGCGCTTACTGCAACTGCCACACCTAAAGTGCAGAGTGATATTGTAAAAAATCTGGGACTTAGAAACCCCAATATTTTTATATCATCCTTCAATAGAGCCAATCTTTATTACGAGATACAGCCAAAGATCAAAAAAGATCAAACGGTAAAGAGTATTGTAAAATTCATTAGTGGACATAAAGGAAAGAGTGGAATTATTTATACGCTGAATCGTAAAACCACAGAAGAGCTTGCTGAATTATTAGTGGCAAATAGCATCAAAGCGGTTGCCTATCATGCAGGCCTTGATCAAAAATTAAGGGCTGAACGTCAGGATCAATTCTTGAACGAAGACGTGCAGGTAATCGTAGCCACCATTGCATTTGGGATGGGTATCGATAAACCCGATATCCGTTTTGTGATTCACTTTAATATTCCAAAATCAATAGAAAATTATTACCAGGAAACTGGCCGTGCGGGAAGAGATGGCATGGAAGGAATTTGTGTATTATACTATTCGCATAAAGATGTTTCCAAGCTAGAGCATTTTTTGCGCGATAAGCCACTCAGCGAACGCGAAGTGGGGGCGCAGCTGATTGATGAAACGGTGGCATATGCTGAAACAGCAGTATGTAGAAGAAAAGTATTGCTCCACTATTTTGGAGAAGACTGGGAAAATAAGAATTGTGGTAATTGCGACAATTGCTTGAATCCAAAAGAAAAAATTGAAGCCAAAGATGATGTGGTAAAAATGCTTCAAACAGTAAAAGCGCTGGATGAACGCTTTGTAACAGATTATGCAGTGAATGTGGTAATGGGTAAATTAACCCCGCAGATCAATATGTTCCGACATGATGCATTGCCTGTTTTTGGGGTAGGTGCAGACAAAGAATATCATTTGTGGAGTAGTTTGGTGCGTCAGATGTTATTAGAGAATTTATTGAGAAAAGATATTGAAGAATATGGCCTTTTAAAGATCACTGAGAAAGGGGAGAAATTTTTGGAAAAGCCTAGTTCCTTTAAAATAGTATTGAATAACTTATTTGAAGAAGCTAATGCTGATGACGATGAAGGTGAAAATGCTTCACAGACTGGTGCAGCTACTGATGAAAAGTTATTTGAGATGTTAAAAGAACTTCGTCAGAAAGAGGCAAAGAAAAAAAGCCTACCTCCTTTTGTGATCTTCCTGGAAAATAGTTTACAAGACATGGCAACTTTATATCCTACTACATTAGAGGAAATGGAGAAATGCCAGGGTGTGAGTAAAGGCAAAGCCATTAAATACGGTAAGCCTTTCGTAGAGTTGATTGCAAAACATGTAGAAGAGAATAATATAGAAAAGCCCGATGACTTTGTAATGCGTAGCGTAGCGAATAAAGGCAATAACAAAATTTATATTATTCAAAACGTCGACAAAAAAATTCCGCTTGAAACCATCGCTAAAAACAAGAGCCTCAAGCTCGACGAATTATTAGAAGAAATGGAAACCATTGCCGCTAGTGGAACCAGATTGAATTTGGATTATGCCATTGACGAATGGCTCGACGAGTACGATCAGGAAGATATCATTGAATATTTTAAAAGCTGTCAGACCTCCTCACTCGACATCGCCCGTCAGGAATTGAGCGAAAATGATTATAGCTGGGAACAGCTAAAGATCATGCGGATCAAATTTCTGAGCGTATATGGAAACTAAAATGGGATAACAATATCTTTTTTTTAAAACCAAGCAGCAAATTCATATTTGCCTCTGTCTTCAAGTGTAACCTCCCGGTGTATAGTCCAAATATTGTTCAATTTTAAATGCGCATGTATGTACATTCAAAGTTTGCAACCTATTTTGGTAGAAGAAAGCAGCTTTTTAACTGTGTTAGAAAGCAAAACCGGTAGGTTAGTGTTAAAAGTGCTAGACTTGGAAGGAAGGATAGCAAAAACCGTAGTTGCCCTTACCGAGGAGGGTAATCAACAAATTGACTTAAATATGAGTGATCTGAGCAGCGGTGCTTATGTACTGAATGCTTTTTTTAAAGATCGTTTTATACAATCGATTCGGTTTATTAAACAATAAAAATCCAATTTCCTATTGTAAAACCGTTTGGCCCCATTCTTCGGAATGGGGTCTATTTTTTCCAAAAGGCATTGATCCTTGTTTGCACATTCTCCCGAATACTCAGGTAATAAAGGTTCAGATCGGCAATATGGAAATTCTTGGAAGTGTAAAAAATATTTCCAAAAAAATGGGGTTTACCTGCCCAAAGAATTTTATCTGTAACAGTTGCATCAGCTACCCTTGGAAC
>JANYEA010000035.1 GCA_025363385.1 Bacteroidota bacterium
TGTTGGTCTGAAACCTTTTCGAAAACTCTATGGCGTTTATTCCCTTAAACATAACTAAATTATTTAGACACAAAATACTAAATATATTAGTCATTACAAAGCCTTTATTTTATCTTCGAGAATTAAATACCTAATCCTATCTAAAAATATAAAATAAATTGCAACTCGTTAAACCTTTTAATCTTTTAACCATCTATCTATTTATAACAACATTAAAATTATTATTATGAAACAAGTATTCACACTTACCCTAGCAATCCTTTTATCTTCATCTACCCTTTTACTAGCGCAATCAGGTGGACGCGAACGTCGCTCAGAAACTAAACAAGACATGAAGCACGATTTAAAAGACTTGAAGCAGGATAACAAAGAGATTTCTAAAGACAAAAAAGACCTAAGAAAAGATCAGGTTGACATTACAAAAGACAAATCTGAATTGAGAAAAGATAAAAAAGAACGTGCAGAAGCTATTGAAAACAAAGACAAATCTGCCGTAAAGGAAGAACAAAAAGAAATTAAGTCAGATAAAAAAGATATCATCAAAGACAGAAAAGATATCAATAAAGACAAAAGAGATTTAAACAAAGAAAGAGCCGATAGAAGAAAAGATAGAAAAGACATTAAAAAAGATAAAAAAGAAGGAATCGACGGATAATAAAAATAAGTAAAAAAAAGGCCATCCGAATTATTGGATGGCCTTTTTTATTCATTAGTATCAAAGTCTCACATTATATTTTTGGCAAACTATAGCCATTTTGATAAGTTTTTACATAGAATTCTTTTTGTATCGCTGCATCCGTAAAGCTTTTCTTAGATTCATCCCAGCTGATTTTTTTACCTGACCTGAAGGCAATATTTCCCATTTGAGCCACAGTGGCAATATGCGCTCCTTCTTCAATGGAACAATGAAGCGATGATGGATTATTATTTCGGATGGCAGCAATAAAATTTTCCCAATGCAATTCCAGGCCATTGTCTTCGCGTTTTTGCAAAGGCATTACAACTTTATTTTTTGCTTGTCTTTCTTCAATAACTTCCCATCCCCCACGGTCTAAGATCAGTGTGCCATTATTTCCAATAAATGCAATACCATGATCGCGGTTATAAGAACCATTGTCTATGCCCATGGCAGAATCCCATACTAAATTAAATTTGTCGAATTCGTAGAGCGCAGTTAAAGTATCAGGGGTTTCTTCTGCTAGTTCTGGATATGCAAATTTGCCTCCTAATGCACTAACTGAAATTGGGTTTCCTGCTTTCATGCCTTGTACGGCATAGTCCAATAAATGCACTCCCCAATCTGTCATTAATCCACCTGCATAATCCCAGAACCATCTGAAATGAAAATGAAAACGACTGGTATTGAATGTTCGGTTTGTAGCGGGTCCTAACCATGTTTTGTAATCGATATACTCTGGTGGTATACTATCTGCCACAACAGGCTGAGGACGCATCCAACCCTGGTAACACCATACTTTGGTGGTTCTGATATTTCCTAACTGACCAGAATGCACAAAATCTAAGGCATCTTTAAAATGCTTCTGACTTCTTTGCCATTGACCCACTTGTACAATTTTGTTGTACCTATTTTTTGCTTGAATCATCAGATCGCATTCGCCAATTGAATTACCTGCTGGCTTTTCTACATATACGTGTTTACCAGCTGAGCAAGCGTTGATCATTTGTAATGCATGCCAATGATCGGGGGTACCCACAATTACCGCATCAATATCTTTTCGATCCAATATTTTTCGATAATCACCATATATGTCAACTTGTTTTACATCGGGTTGTAATACTGATAATTCTTGTTTTCTTTTATTTAATACAGACCCATCAATATCGCAAAGTGCTACTATCTGAACGTTCTTTACTTTCAAAGCAGCAACGGTGTTAGCCCAACCCATTCCGTTTACACCTATAGTAGCAATACGAATAGTGTCTGTACTAAAAATACTACTTCGCGCAAAGCTTGGTGTAGTAATTACTGCAGCAGAAGCTAATGACATTTGTTTTATAAAATGGCGGCGTTGATTCATATAAAATGTTATTTATTCGGGTTATAATTTTTTTAAATAAGCAATACTCAAGGGAATATTTTGTACTTCAATATTGCTTTCATCTTCTATAAAGCAATGAACTACACCATTCTTTTTAGCAAGTTTGATGATCTCTTTCCAGTTGCCTTGACCCTGACCAACTGCCACATCATTCTCTGCAGGTGTACCACCAGATAAATCCCCTACTATACCTTTCTTCAAATCTTTTACATGCATTAATTTAAAGCGACCAGGATATTTTTTTAATAAAGTGATGGGCATATCTGCACCACCACCATGCATGGTCCACAATACGTCCATCTCAAAAGAAACATACTTAGGGTCTGTGTTTTTGATCATGTAATCCAATAAGGTACCATCTTCGTAAACATGAAATTCATAGCCATGATCGTGGTAACAAAGAGTGAGTCCATTTTCTTTTAATATTTTTCCAGCAGTATTAAATACATTGATGGCATTCTTTGCATCTTCCAATGAAAATTCATTCTTAGTATGCGGGATCCATGCGCACATCACAAATTTGGAACCTAATATTTTTGCTCTTTCTACTATGGCCATGGGATTTTTTACGAGTTCTCCAAAATCTGCACCTGTGGAAGGAATCGAAAAATTTCTTTGGTCACACATTTTTTTAAAGTCGGTAATGGTAACTCCTGCCGGAGCGCCGCCTTCAATTTCTGTAAACCCCATTTCTTTAATCAGGTCCAATGTTTTTTCAACTCCTTTGGGAAAATGATTTCTAAAGGTATAGGTCTGAACACCTAAGGGATAGGTATATAAATTTTGTGCGGAGGCAAGAAC
>JANYEA010000037.1 GCA_025363385.1 Bacteroidota bacterium
ATACAAAGCCCACGGCTAAATACTGAGAAACCCATCGCTTCTATCTCATCAGCATCTCTAACACAACCATCAATTACCAAACCGTTGATGCCTTTTGTTTTGGCTCCAAGGCTCATCAGATCGCCCCAATAACCGGCTTCATAAAAACCAGAGCAATTAGCTATAATAACATCTCCCTGTTTTGCATAAGCATAAGCCCGATGCAGCAATACATTATCTCTTGGCATGGTTTTAACAGTATATGCCGGCCCACATACCTTCATCTTGGAATTGATAGGTTTAATTAAAGATGGCAGACAGCCTTCTTTACCCAAAGCTTCATGAATAGTAGCGGCAGAAAATTGACTAATTTGTTTTATCAAATCCATAAAATAAAATTTGGATTGTTATAACCAAAAAATTTAAAAAATACTTTTTACTACTCTAGGCATCATACTTTGGAGTGCCTCTGCAAATTTTATTTCTTTTTTACCTGAAATTCTTCTTGCATGATTGGCTCTTCTGCCGGCTAATTCTGCATAATAATCTTTCAAATAATTTTGGGCACCCAAACAATCCATAGCTGCCATTTTTTTATCCATCACAGAACTGATATCTATAAAAGTATCTGGAATAAACCCTGATAATTCCGGCTGGTGTGGTTCGAAAGAATACCATGCCGGGGGGGCTATGTTTTTAAAAGCACTAGGCACTCCCGCACCTGAAGATAATAGCCTTGCTCTTTGCACAGTTTGGAATGCAAGAGGGTGATCTGGATTAAAGGGATCTTTTTCAGAATGTGTTAAAATTACATCCGGTTCAAAATCACCAATGATAGAAGTGATTTGGTTAATCCTTTCATCTGTAACCAACATAGGATAATCTCCCCAATCTAAAAATTGTATAGGTGTGCCAATAATATCTGCTGCTTTCTGAGCTTGCACCCTCCGGATAATCTTTACACTTTCTTCAGAACGCTTTGGATCTTCTTTCCACAACTCACCTGATTCACCCCGTTCACCATAGGTCATAGCAATCACTAAAGTGGTGCCGCCTTCTTCAATAGTTTTGGCAATAGTACCTGCTGCACGCCAAACAAAATCGCCAGAGTGTGCACCTACTACTAATAATTTTTTCATTGGTTGATTTTATGTTGTAAAATATTATTTTATTTCTACTGGCATTGGGGTGCCTCTCGTATGAAAAGTAGGAACAGTTGGCAACCCCCAGGCTTGTCCTTTTTTTCTTTCTTCCTGTGTCCAAACTACTGTTTCATAATCCGGATCTACAATTAAACGGGCGGTGGTATTGGCAATTTCTACTCGGTTTCCACCGGGCTCGTAAATATATAAAAAGAAGGTTTGCTGTATGGTATGTTTATGTGGACCCGTTTCAATATATATGCCATTTTCCAAACAAATATCAGCAGCTATCAGCACTTCTTCCCGACTGTTGGTAGCATACGTTATATGGTGAAATCGGCCGGTCATTCCGGTATGGTCTTCGGTAACAGCAAGATCGTAGGATTTCGAATTAACTGCAAACCATACCGCCTTTGGATTGTTATTGGTAAGATTATCAACTATAGTTTCTGTTAGAATTCCACCTAAGTTTTCTAATTGAAATTGTTTAAACGCTTGCACATCTTTCGCAAATAAATTTAGATGATCAATTCTGCGAACATTAATGCCCCTTGCTGGGAATTTACTTGCAGTATTTTTTAATGCAGAAGTATCCAGATTCCCTGATTTATATTTTAATGTTTCAAAATAAATTTCAGTAAGGTGTCCGTCGGGAGAAGTATATTCAAATGCAGGGCCATGACCCAAATCACCATCATTCCATCCGATTGCAAAATTTGTTTTTTTAATGGCTTGTACCCTTCTTTGTAAAGCCTGTTCACTTCTTGCACGCCATGCAAAATGTCGCATTCCAGGTTGTTTGCTTGCTGTTAATTTTAAAGTGTGATGCTCGTAATCATCATAAGCTCTTAAATAAACAGAGTCGCCTTTTATATCACTGATAGACATTCCCATAATATCTGTAAAAAAGAGTGTGCTTTCTGCCAACTTTGGTGTTAACATTTCTACATGTGCTAAGTGGGCAATATCCCATATTATTTCTTTTTTCATAACATCAGCTTACATTCGGTGATTTAATAAATAAAGTAACAAAACCAGCTACTGCAACTGGTATCGCAAACGAAATAAAATTAAAGTGTACAGAAGCTCCGCTACTAATTAACAAGCCGCCAATGAATGGTCCAAAAATGGCACCCAATCTTCCAAAACCAATGGCCCAACCAATACCTGTTCCCCTTATTTCTGTTGGATAAATTCTTGCCGCGACGGCATATAAGCCAATAAAGCCACCTTGAATGCCAAAACCAATCATACAAAATAAAAGCAGGGTCATAAACGACCCGGTAAAAAAACCAAAAAAGATCATGAGTAGTGCAGTCCCTATCAAAAAGTAACAAATTACTTTTCGCAAACCAAAATTGGCTGAGAGATAGCCTTGAGTGATGATACCGATAAAGGCACCTAAATTAAAAAAAATGCCCGCGTAAATAGATAAAGATGCTGATAAACCAGCGTTGGTTGCCAACTTTGGAATCCAGCTGGTTAAAAAATACAACGCAGCAAAGCATAATAAAAATGAAGTCCATAAAAGTATCGTTGCCGTTTTCATTGGTTGGACAAATAAAATCGATACTGAAGTATTGGATGTTTTTATTTGTTTGGCCGGAAGTTCTGAAAGAACTGAAAGCCTCATCTCCGCTAAAATTTTATTAGCTTTTTGTAAAGCATTTTTGGGTTGTGTTTTTACTAAAAAGTCTATCGACTCTCTTAAAAACAAACTTATAATTGGAATAGTGAGTAGTGTAGTTGTTCCTGCAAAATAATACATAGTCTGCCAGCCATTAGATGCAATTAGTTTGGTTGCTACAAGACCTGAAAGTGCCGCCCCAACTGGATATCCAGCCATAACAAAACTTACCCAAAAGTTTTTTGTTTTTTCAGGAGCAAATTCTGCTGTTAAAGTAGAAGTGCAAGCAAGCATACTGCCAATTCCTATCCCACTAAAAAACCTGAAGAGAATAAGTTGTGATAGGGATTGTGCAAATGCTGTAAAAAAAACACTAAAGCCCATCAAAAATGCACAGAGTAGAATCATGGGTTTTCTTCCAAAAATATCAGCCTTTGAAGAAAGTAGCATGGCACCTAACGCCATACCCAATAGTCCTATGCTAAAAACTATACCAAAGTTGCCAGCACTTATCGCCCACTCTTTTCCAATTGCGTTGGAGGTATAAGAAATCACCATTACATCCATTCCATCGCACATATTCAATAAAAAGCAAATGAAAACTGAGATATATTGCAAAGGAGCTATTTTCGTTTGTTCTGCTAACATGGGTTGGTTCTAAACTTACTTTTATTTTGTTTCTTTTCCATTGATCATCCTACTAATAATCCCTCCATAATTCGTAAGGTCTGCCCTTACTACTCCCATAATATGTACTAGCATATAAGCATATAATCCATATTGAATAATGCTATGTATTTTTTCTGCTGGCTTGTGCAAGGGTTCAAGCCACTGAACCTCTTCAACTGCCAAGATCAACCCTGAAAGAGACATCAGAATAAATAATCCGTAAAAAATCAGGTAGCCATATTGAACCAACAAAAAATGATTTCTGTCTTTTGTTTCAACAGGGTAACTGAGCGCTTTACGAAGGTGCGTGAACAGCTTTTTTTCCTTGGAAAAAGCAATTTCTACTAGAATGCGATAAAGCAATAAAAAGGATAAGCCATAGCCGATATTTTTATGCAACATCCATAATTTATCACTGTATTCATGAGCCACCGACCATGCCTGCTTTTCTGTAACTGAGCCTCCATTTTGTTGCACCTGTTCTTGCACCAATTGAATATTACTCTTGGTTTTGAACAGGGTGGAGCCAAAAATGACGGTTGTAATAGAAGCTATAAAAAATAACAAAGCAAGCCAATGCCAAAGGCGGATAGATGCGGGTTTTGATTCATTAAACAGCATGGTTGGGGATTCTTGTTGATCATACATTTTTACTATTATTTTTTGTACTTATTGGTTTATGTTACCTATTTTAATACGGCATCTAAAAACCGAAATACCCGTTCTAAATTTTCCTTGGTTTCGAATTGAGGACCACCATGTCTTGCACCTTCCAAGAGATGGATGGATACTTTTTCCTTACCTAAAACAGGCGTCAGCTTAGCAGCAAAATTTACCGATTGCTGTGTGGGTACCAGCTGATCTTTCGTACCATGCTCAATCAGAAATGGCGGATCATCTTTGCTAATATATGTTTCCGGATTGGCCATTAAAACTTTAGCTGGGATCTCTGTAATTTTTTGTCCCATTAATTTAGATTCGGGAGAATTAGACTCGCTGTGATCTGGGTTTCCATTACCTGAGGCAATCAATTGTTCATCCATTAATAAAAAATTAGTGGGCCCATACCAATCTACCACCGCTTGAATACGACTCGATTGATGGGGATTTCCCAAACTCAAATCTTCCAGTTCTTTCACATCACTTGAAGTACCCGCTAACGCTGAAAGATTTCCACCAGCAGATCCACCCCAAACAGCAAGTTTGCTCGAGTTCATTTGATAGTTTCCTGCATTTGCCTTTATCCAACGTATTGCCGCTTTTACATCATTGATATTTTTGGGAAATAATGCTTCACCGCTTAACCTGTAGTTTATGGATACAACTGCATAGCCATGATTCAACCCTTCCAACATAGGGTTTAATTGACCATCAGCTTTGTCACCTCCCAAAAAAGCACCACCATGTATACTAATAATTACTGGAAAAGGGCCGTCTCCTTGATCAGGCAAATAAATATCTAATTTTTGTGCTGATGATAGGTTTGCGTAAGAAATATTCACCCATTTTCTTTTAATAGCGGCAGCATTTGTTGCAGGAGACTGGGCAAAAACCACGAAAGCAAAAAATAGAAAAGTTGTTGTGATAACAACTCTGGAAGAAATTGTTTTAAATATCATTGGTGCTAATTTGAAGTGGGGAATTAGTATTGGTAAAGAAAATACTATTGGGGCAAAACAAAAAGTGACTATTTTGCAATTTATAGATACAAATCAAACATCGTTTATAAGATGAAGAAAAAACTAGCCTATTATGATGGGTTGTATGGCGATTTAAATTTCCAGCCTAATAACAACTATATTTTCTTAGAGCTGATTGAAACAAGGAGTAAGGGTTTTGACTGGGTGATTAAACCACACATCCATGCTCATTTATATCAAATTTTCTGCATTGAATCAGGTAAAGTAACATTAGATTCATCTGCCCAATCTCTTACATTAGAAACGCCGTGTATCCTTGTTATTCCGCCCAACACGCTACACGGATTACTATACAGCACAAATGTTAAAGGAAATATACTTACCATTTCAGATTCTGTGTTTGATAATTTATTTCCATTTAGTACCCCTTTAGTGTTGGAATTTGAAACCTTAAAATGTATTACTTTTCCAATTAGTTCTTTTGAAAAAACTAAACTACTTTTTAATGAAATCAATGAAGAGCTTTTTTCCAATAAAACAGACAAAAAAGTAATGCTAGATTCATTACTTCGCCAGCTTTTTATCTACCTCCATCGTTTGATACTATATAATGGCAATAGCTTATTGATAGATACAAATACAACATTGAATTACTACCGAAAGTTTATTCAATCTGTAAAAACAACCGACCACCAGAGAAGTATACCCAGTTTTGCAAAAGAATTAAATATCACAGCTGTACACTTAAACAGAATTTGCAATCAGGTTCGAGGAAAGTCTGCTTTATTAATTGTGCAGGAACATTTAATAGAACAAGCAAAAAATTATCTTATGCATACAAGTTATACCATTGCAGAAATTGCATACCGTCTAAATTTTGAATACCCCAATTATTTTGCCCGTCTGTTTAAAAAGATGAATGGAGTTTCGCCCAAAGAATTTAGGCGTAAACATTGATTTTCTATAATGTGCGTATAATCTACTCTTAATTAATTCATATTTTTCAAGTTTACTTTCCGATACAGAAAATGACTTAGACTGATTTTAGTGAGTTTTAGAGAAATTAGTAACGGAATAGTAACTATTTATGACTAGTTCTTTAGTTAATATATTTAGCAAGATATGCTGCAGAATGAAGGTTTTTATTATAAAACGGTTTCACTTTTCTTGTTATTCTTAAATAGTAATATTATTGCCCAAATTTGAGTTATTGTTTGAATAAAAAATGTCAGTATGGCAAATGGTGTATTCGATTTTATTGTAGATGGCGCTTCGTACAAAATAATAATAACAAGCAATAGTAACGCGTATTTTATCCATTTAACACCTCTTCTTATTAATAATCCCATCCCACCAAAGAAGAATAAATCAATGATTACAGCATAGATATTCATTCCAAATGGATAATCTTCAGATAAAATAAATATGCTTATAAGAACTAGCCCTGATGTCAAAAATACGAGGTTGGACGCTTTTATATAATTACTAGATATTTGATTTTTCAAATAGTTCTTTTTTGTAATTTATTTACCCATTTTAATATTAGATCACTTGCAAACACTTCCTGTATTGTTGTACCTTAATTCTTGTTGCATTAAACATTCTCCTTTCTAAAGGATTTCCGCTAATTATTACTTATTACAACTGTTTGTTTTAGGCTAAATGGAATAGTCTGCCCCATCACTTCAGTTGCACCTTTACCTTCGATTGCTGCTTTCTTTTCTTTAATTAAACCAGAAGTTGTTTTAACTATTAGTGTTCCAGATGAAGTAGAAGTGGATGTTACTACAGCTTCCATATTTTGGATATTCTTTGTCTTTTTTGAAATTTCATTACCCTTAAAGGATAGGGTAGCATTATTACCGTTGATTGATTGTACTATGTAAGTATTAGTTTTGCTATTATCTTTATCAGTAATCTCTCCTACTACTATAATGGAATCACCAGCTTTCATAGTAGCAGGAATAGCCAAAAAACTCTCTTTAGCTATATCATCAATACTACCCCCCAATAAATTAGATGCCATTTCCTTTTCTTTCTTGTCTTTATCTGACTTAAAAACGACGCCATCCAAAGACATGGCTGCATCAAACGACTTACCAATTACATCTTTTAGCATTTGACCAATTTGGCCATTTTTGTCTTCTTGTTTATCTGAATAGAAGTTGGTGCTATTACCCATTGCCTCTGTCTGTAGTTGCAGACGAGTAATGGTATTATTCAACTCAATATTAGGTGTACTTTTTTTCACTTCAATATCAACCGATAGCGTGACATTTGATTTAATTTCCATCTCATTACCCTGTATTGTTTGAAAAACGGTACCAATCTGGTTAGTGGTCTGGTGGATTTTTAGTCCTGAGCTTACTAAGATTCTATTCTGACACTGTCCAATTCCTCCTATAAATAAGAAGCCCACGGTACCGAAAATTACTGCCAAATGGTTCATAATATTTATTTGTTTTAAGAATGGTTAATTAAATCTTTCCAATAATCGCTGTAAAGATTTTTGCTTGTTAATAATGTTTGATGATTCCCAGAAACAGCAATTTGCCCGTTTTCCATGATGTAAATTCGGTCGCAAAAATCCTTGAGTACATGCAAACGATGAGTAATAAATATAATAGCGATCTTTTGTTTTAAACTAGTGATGAGTTGTAGAACAAAATGCTCAGACTCTCTATCCATCGAGGCAGTTGCTTCATCTAAAATCAACAACTCAGGTTTGTGATATAGTGCCCTAGCAAGTGCAATCATTTGCTTTTGACCACCAGATAGGTTTATACCCTCTTCTCCCACTAGTGTCATAGCTGATTGAGGCAGCTTATCCATAAAAACACCAAAACCATATTCAGTTAGAAAATTCAATACTTCCTGTGGTTTTGTTGCAGCGTCTTCAAAAGCAATATTTTCTAACACGGTTGCATTGAAAATGTGGATCTGTTGGGGCACCACGCCAACAATTTTTCGCCAGCAATTCACCGAAATATCCTTTAGTAAGTGATTCTTGTTAATGGTAATTTCACCGATTTCGCATTCATAATGTTTCTGAACTATTTGAGAAATGGTGCTTTTCCCGCAACCATTTTCTCCCATAATTGCGATAATTTCTCCTTTGCTTACTTTTAAGTGGACGTCTTTAAATATAGGGCTTCTTCCTGCAAAACGAAACATAAGATGTGCTGCTTCCAATGATTGGAATGTTGCTATTTCTGTCGAGGAAAGAGTTGATTCAGGTTCAATACTAGTAAACTCAAACATGCGATCAAATGCAATTTTGGCTTCATTAATAGGAATAGAAATCAAAGCCAAATTAGCAATACTGGGCAGTAGTGTTGAACACATGCCTAATATTGCCATCAATTCTCCAATTTTTAAATTTGCATATAAAACTTGGTAACTACTGTATAATAAAACACCTAACAAAAATGAGATACCAAAACCATTGGCAATAAAACCAAGCCTAATCTGAATCTGTCCAAGAGAAAAAATACTATCCTGATATTTGCTATATATCAAATTATTGGAGCTAGTAAATAGTTCTTGTTTACTATAATTTTTAATGGGTTCAATTCCCTGTAAGGTGGAAATGTAATTGGCTTCGCTCATAGCGTAACTATTCATGATATTACGCTGCCCATCAATAATGCGTTTATTATGCTGATAAATTAATAAAAAGTAAATAGGTAATACCACAAGTGAGGCTATTGCAATTTTCCAGGAATAAAAGAAAAGAAAAACGAATACAACTAGCGTAATCAATGTGTCAATTACTACATTCCCAGCTAACTGACTGATGACTCTTTGTATTCTGGAGGTATCTGTTAACCTTGCAGTTAATTCTCCAATCTTACGGGTATCAAAAAAAGGCTTCGGCAAGTGCAATAACCGAGAATAAAAATTGCTAATTATCCTCACGTTAAATTCTCTAGATTGCTTTAATAAAACAAATTGCCTCAATGCAGATAGGCCTTCTTTGGCAAATAACAGTAAAAATACCAATGCTATCCCTAGGTTTAATTTCAAAAATTTTTTCTCTGGTAAAATGACATCAATTAAACGTTGGGAGAATATACTCATAACAATTCCTAATATCGAAATACCTACTCCAATTGCTGCCGCTATCGATAATAACGGCAGGTCATCTTTGATTAATTGATTGATCCATTGTTTTTTTTGAATGGCAATATCTTTTGCATTTTTAAAATCTTTATTGGGTTCTAATGTTAAGCAGGTTTTAGATTGCCAAATGTCGGATAATTCATTGTGGGATAAATAAACAATCCCTTTAGCAGGATCACCTATAATAAACTTAATTTCTCCATCCACCTGAGTGGTTCCAAAAAAAACCACATAATGTTGTAATTGATTATCAATAACAACATGCAAAATCACAGGGCTCGTGTGTTTAATTAATGCAGCTATATCTGCTTCACATCCTTCGGCAGTAAAGCCAATTTGATTAGCAGCTTGATATAAACCTAACAAAGTAGTACCTGTTATGCTTGTACCGCTTAGTTTACGTAGATTTTCTAAAACATTGGCGCCACGGTGAAATTGAATAATTGATAACAAGCAAGCAACCCCGCAGTCCGATTCTCCTTGCTGAAGAGTTAATACCTTTTTATAGTCGTATTTCATTTTTACTGTAGCAGGTTTTCAATTTTAGTTTCACCAATAATTTTTTTTACTAATTGTTGATGATTATAAACAAAAAAAGAAGGAATTGCTTCTGTACCAAATATTTTATAGAATGTAAACATCGGGTCCTTTAGAACAACAACATTGGGCAATTTTTTAAGTCCATATGAATTATAAAACCGAGATACAGTTGCACTATCTGAATGAGAGATCATTATAATCGACATATTTTTAAGATCATCTTTGTATTTCAAAAAAGTTTCAGCCATATACTGGCAATGTTCGCAATTTGGACTGAATAAATTAATTATAATCCGACCATCGACATTAACTATATTATCTGTGCTATAAGCCGTATTTGCTAATGATTGAAAAGTGAATTTAGGTAGTTTTCTAATATTTCTTACAGCAGCATTTTTTTCATGAATATTTTTAACTGCATTAAAACCCAAGCAAAAAAATAGACTTATAATAGTAATAGAAATAAGTATTTTAAGAATTTTTCTCATCTTAATTAAAATGTAATTGAAAAAACAAAACCAATAACACCCATAACATTAACCCAGAACCATAACTAAATATTACTGACATTAAAGACCTTTTAAATGTGAATCCGGTACATACCCTAATGCCTAATGATAACAATACCCAGTACCCAACTTCAAATAAATTAAGTTGTTGTAGCGGGTAAATTAAAAAATTGGGAATTTGACCAGTGTCTAATAAATTCAGTATTGACATAGGATAAAATACTTGAATGTTTTGCAAGCTCTTAGGTGTATTGAAAATATAATATGCCACTTTTATTGAGTTGCCCAAAACCGGTGACAACTCGGCAATTAATGCAATTTTTAAACATTTATTGAATAATATGTTTACATCAAAAAACAAAAGTCCAGCATAAATAATACAGCAGATCAATATTACTTTTATTATGGTTAATAAAACAGTAAACAAATACAAAATCCATTGAAGTTTTTTTGTACTGTTTATCATTTGTTCGATTCGGTATGAAGCTAATTGATTTCCAAATGCCGAGTAATAAAATGAGTCGGTTATAAGAATATTGTTTGTAATCCAAGTATTTAGTATATAAATAAAGATTATGCTTATGAATAAGTAACTTGTCTTAAACCTAAAAATGTCTTCCCAAAAAGTATATGATTTCATTTTTTTAATATCAAAGGTTATTCCATTGTTGTTTTCACTATTTTTTGAAAAATAGTGTATTGATTTTTCATCAAATATTTATAGATAATAATAAGGAAAGTGAAAATTAAAAATTCAGTAATACTTATTGTAACTAAACTAAACCTAAAATAAAAAACAAATACTGTCAATGGCATAATAATCATAATACTTAGCATATTAGTATTGCTAGACATATTCCCAAAATCGAAAGATTTTACTACTTTTTTAGCTGCTATTAAAGAACTAATAAATCCAATAAAAATGCAATTAATATTAGCTAATAATAGGAATACTAATAAAGGCAGTGAAAAACCTGCTATAGTTAGTAAAAATGTTGAAATTAATAAATCAAATAAAATAATAAGTATAATGAGCTGCAAATAAGTCTTAAATATTTGGATTATTGAACCTCTATATCCTACGTAATAAAATACTTGTGGATGGTACCCAAATAGGTTATTAAACACGTATGTAAAGTAGATTAAAGGTGTTGCAAAAAGTGGATACATCATAGATTGAAAATCCCCTGGACCGGCATGCTTAATTTTAAAAGATAAAATAAAAACCCAAATCGTTTTTACAACAAACCCTGTTGTTAAAACTGTACGAGAATTCAACTTATTAAAAATAGAAAAATATAGATCATTTATCTGCCAGAAAGAGGCAGAAACTTTCAATTGAAACTGATGTTCATTTACTTCGGCGTTTTTGTAAGTTATTATAAAAAACAAGTAAACTATAAATACCGAAAAAAATATTCCTATAAGGATTGTGTATGAAGGTTCACTTATTTTATTTATTAAAAAAATTATAAGAGCCAGAATTAATAAGCTAAGTAATAAAGTATGAAACTTTGAGGCTTGAATTTGCAATTTTATTAATTGCTCCATTATAGATAATAGAATTAAAAACAGGAGAAGGGAAATAAAATTTATAATTGTAAATTCAGTATAAATATAACCCATGCAAATAATTGCCAACAAAAGATATAAATTATATGGAGTTATTGTATTGTAAAGTATGTGCAGTGTAGCTTTCTTAAAGATTGTAAGCGGGTGGGGGGATTGAAATATATTTCTGTAAGGCGTATATTTTGGGAAGAAAATAGGAATAAGTTTTAAAATAAAAAAAGTCAAGCAAATAAATAAAAATATTTTGCTTGTTTGAATATCCTTTCCATGTCTCAAGTAATTAAATGATTCCCCAAGAAGTGTTCCAGAGAATATAAACATTAACAATAGAAAAAAAATAACAAGAGCACCCACATATCTATCATTTTCTTTTCGGCCAAGAAAATTGTGCACCCTAACTTTTAATAAAAAATATAGGATTAGGTATTTAATTCTCGAAGATAAAATAAAGGCTTTGTAATGACTAATATATTTAGTATTTTGTGTCTAAATAATTTAGTTATGTTTAAGGGAATAAACGCCATAGAGTTTTCGAAAAGGTTTCAGACCAACA
>JANYEA010000045.1 GCA_025363385.1 Bacteroidota bacterium
ATTAATGCCCACACCTAAGGGACTTACGTCTTTCACCGATTCAAAAACTTTTACCTGAAACCCGGATTGATGCAAGCACATAGCGGTAACAAGCCCCCCAATACCACCACCTACTATGATTATTTTTTTTGAAGACACGATTCTAAACCTTTACATCACAATAATTTCCAGACATGAATATTTACTGAATTTGCTAAGCGCTCACCAGAACAAACAAAAATGGATTTGTTTAACCAATCATATTTACCAATGGGTGCTTCAAATTGAAGTATGGTTCTAAAATAATACATGTTCGGGTTAACCTTATCACCATTAGCAATTTTTGCTGCTATTTCAGGTGAGGCAATTCGAATCCCAGCATTTTTAATATACACAATACTACCATCATCTGTTTTGAACTGATAACGGGCTTCAATTTCTGTCACCCCATCTTTTCTTATATTTTGCCAATCAGCGCCACCATTTAAAACTTCACCATTAATATGCAGCCCTTTAACAGTGCCACCTAAAATGGGGATGATTCTACGAACACCATGAATTGATTCACCTACTACCAAAGCAGGATCAATCTTTACTTCGATCGTGCAAACATATTCCATTTGAGGAGCTGGTAACTGAGCTGTTGCAATATTCATAAATGCCAATAAAAAGAAAATAAATCCTCTCATTCAATTAACAGGTTAACAATTAAATATTTCCTTTTTTCAATTCTGATACGGCAAATTCTGCAGCCCTCGCAGTTAATGCCATATAGGTTAATGATGGATTCTGACAAGCAGATGAAACCATACATGCACCATCTGTTACGAAAACATTTTTTGCTTCCCAAACTTGATTGTTTGCATTTAGTACAGAGGTCTTTGGATCCTTACCCATACGTGCAGTTCCCATTTCATGTATGCCGTGTCCCATTGCGTGTCCTTGATCGTGCGTTTTTATATCTTTTACTCCTGCTGCTTCAAACATCGCTACCAGATCTTCCACAATTGCCTTACGCATTTTCTTTTCATTGTCTTTTAATTCCGCATCCATCGACAATACAGGTAATCCCCACTTATCTTTCACGGTAGGATCCAGGGTAATTTTATTTTCATGGTAAGGTAAAATTTCTCCAAAACCACCTGCGCCAATTGACCAGCCACCCGGTTCTGTTAGTGCCTCTTTAAAACCTGCACCAATATTCATTTCTGCAATCTCTCTACTCCAACCTGATCTACTTGCAGCACCTTGATAGCCATAACCACGAAGAAAATCGCGTTTATCGCCCGATAAATTCGCAAAACGGGGAATATAAAATCCATTGGCTCTTCTACCTGAATAATAACTGTCTTCAAATCCTTCCACTTTACCAGATGCGCCAAGATTGTAATGATGGTCCATAATATTATGACCCAATTCTCCACTACTACTTCCCAATCCTTCTTTCCAAACATCTGTGGCAGAATTCATTAAAACCCAAGCTGAATTCAGAGAAGACGCATTTAAGAAAACAATTTTAGAATGGAATGTATAGGTCTTATTTGTTTCAGCATCCAGTACTTCAACACCTGTTGCTTTTTTGGTATTCTTATCATATAAAATCTGTGTAACAATACTCCATGGACGCACTGTTAAATTACCTGTTTTCATGGCAGCAGGAAGTGTAGAAGACTGTGTACTAAAATATCCTCCAAACGGGCAGCCTTCCCAACAACGGTTTCTAAACTGGCAAGCAGTTCTTCCTGGAATAGCTGCAGTTAAATTAGCTACTCTCCCAATAATTAAATGTCGGCTATCATTAAATTTTGCTTTAAACCTAGCAGCAACATCTTTCTCTACGCAGTTCAAATCCATGGGTGGCAAAAAATGTCCATCTGGCAAATGGGCTAACCCTTCATTTGATCCACTAATTCCTGCGAATTTTTCAACATAGTCATACCAGGGTGCCACATCTTTATAACGGATAGGCCAATCAATTGCCACACCGTCCTTTGCATTTGCTTCAAAATCCAGATCACTCCATCGATAGCTTTGTCTTCCCCAAAGAAGCGATCTTCCACCTAATTGATAGCTTCTCCACCAGGTAAAGGGTTTTACTTCTGTATAAGGGCATTCCTCTTCATTTACCCATGAATCCATTACAGATTCACTTGCCGCCCAACCTCTATGTATAACAGGATATTTTTTCTTTTGCTCATCTGTGGTTCTGCCACGATGATCTAATTGCCAAGGATCTTTGTCGGCAAATTTATAATCCTTAATATGCTGATGGTCGCGCCCCCTTTCCAGCATCAATACTTTTAAACCTTTCTCAGTTAATTCTTTCGCAGCCCATCCTCCACTAATTCCAGACCCAATCACAATTGCGTCGTAAGTATTTTGATCGGCTGATTTTGTATTTAAATAAGTTGAATCGTTAGGCATAGCTTTAGATTTGATTTTCTGAATCGATAACAGAATGAGTCAATAAATCTAAAACTTTATGTTTAAAAAACCGCAATAGAATTATAAAGAATGAAAATGCAGTTTATTCCTTTTCTTTTAGCAAGGAAAGAAAGTCTTTATTGGTAGCCCAATCCTTTTTATCATCTACCCACATACATATATGATCATTTATTTGACTAAGTGATTTCCATGCTTCTAAAATGAGATGGTGATCGTTTTCTGGAAAATTGTCTCTTGAATATTTTTTGCCTAATTGAGCTACAATTTTGCCATTCTTTTTTCTAAACTTATCATTAAAAAATTTGCCAACAGGTGATTTGGATTTTCCGAAAATGCAATTTCCAAGAATAATACCCAATACTTTTTCTTTTTTCACATCAATAATGGCATTCTGATACAGATAAGCAATTGTTTCGCCGTCCTTATTTACAATCGAATTCATAGGCTAAATTACACTAGCTAATGCTATATTAATATTAATTTTTACTGCGTTTGCAAGGCTTAAACTATAGAAATGCTGCAATTGTTTCTTCTGCAAGACCAAATGACAAAGTCATTCCATTACCCCCCAAACCATTAATGATGTAAACATTCGAACTGGGATGCAGGACTAATTCGGTGGCAGAATTAGTCATTTTAGGGTAAATACCATGCCAGCTTTGTACCATTTTCCAGTTCGTTGATATTGCGAAAGTTTTTAAATAAGCTAAGACCTGATCGTTCATTTGGGTTTTATCAAATGGATCGAAGGTATGCGCATACTCATGGGTATCGCCTACCGTAAGTTCACCACTTTGATTTTGAGAAACCATTACATGTATCCCATTATCCAAATACTCGCTCATTTCTGCATTATACCTGCTCTTTAATTTTTGCAATGAAGCAGCCGCTTTAAAAGAGTGATAATGTATCAGTGAAAGTCCACCACATATGGAAGTACCTATTCGCCAGTCTTTTTCTTCAGGCGCAAAACGCATCATTTGCAATTTACATTTTGTAATTGGCTGATCTGCAAAAAGATCGGGATATAAGGTTTCCAAATCTGGGCCACTACAAACAAAGATCTTGTCTGCATGATACTGTTGATTACCCGCTTTTAATTGATTGCCGTTAATTTCTGTGATGGTCGTATTCCAAATAAAACTAACGTCTAGGTATTCGGTTAAATAATCTGGAACTTTAGCAATGGCTTCTCTTGGATCAACAATCATTTCAGTTGCACTAAATAATCCACCCCTTAAATTTTCGGAATTGATGCCTTTATAATTTTGATGAATCGATGCAGGATCCAACAGAGTAACGGGCCTGCCATTTGCTGTAAAACTTTCGAACAACTCCTGCAAAACCGTCCACTCATCATCATGATACGCAAGATGCAAACTCCCAACTTCATCATACCAGATGCCTACACTATCAGCTATTTCTCTCCATATTTGTTTACTCCGAATTGCACGATTGTAGAGAACGCCATCGGGCTGACCAATTGGCCAAACCATTCCAAAATTTCTTACAGATGCACCTACCGCTTTTTGAGTTCTTTCAATTACAGTAACCTGATATCCTTTTAAAGACAATGCCCTTGCAGTTGCTAAACCTACAATTCCAGCACCAATAACGATGGCAGTTTTCTGATTCATACTATTGAAATATTAAATGATATTTTTTATTAAAGTAATTAAGAGCTAAGAGAGACCCAATTACACCAAAAATGGAGAGGCCAACTACACCCCAGCTATATAAGACGGACCAGTGAATTTTTAATTTAAAAACCGTCTTTAAAAGTATCACAGAAACACTTCCCAAATACCCAAATGAATCGGCTAAGTATATTAAGAATCCTACATTTCCAGAAATTCTAAATGTAGCAATCATCCTATCAAACAAAATACAATTGAATGGAATATAACCTATGTATAGTCCAAGCCCTACAAGTGTCATCCATAAAAAAGGACCAATCAATCCTTGAATGAAAAGAAAGGAGGAAATACCTGCCAATACAAAACCAATGATGATAATGTATTGGGTAATTACAAATGCTTTCTGATTGTTTTTAATTAAGATCATACTCCCAATTAAAACCAACACAATCAGCGTAATAGGTATTTCTGTGGCGGTAAAAACAGAGGGTTGATTACCAAAACCAAGTTCTTTCCAAATATCGGCAGCAAAATTATCACGTATATCTCTAAAAATTGTGAGCACTAAGTAAATAGCAATGAAAAGAATTAAACCAGGTTTAAATGTTTCAATGAATTTTGTTCTTTCTTCTTTGTTCATGGGTAACCTGGTAACCCTTAAACTGATATCTGTTTCAGATGGTAGTGGAATTTTTTCCATCAAATAAACCAATATAACTAAGGGAATAAAAAAAACTGCTCCTGTTGCAAAGGGTAACCACCAATCAGATATTGTAAAATTAATTTGAAGAGCTTTAGCAACTGACTTAACAAATCCAGAAGAGAAAATAAAACTAACGGCAAGTGCAGCACCAATAAAATCAGTAGCTTTTCTTCCTTCTACAAAGGAAAAAACAACACCCCAAATAATACCAAGTGGAAATCCATTTAGGAATAAGAAAATTAATGACCAAGGTGCAGGTACTATTGCAAATAACAAAAGTGATAACCAAGAAATGCTTACTAATAAAAGTATCAGCTTGCCTCTTCCGATCTTTTTCATTTCTGCAATAAACTTAATCCCATAAAACTTGCTCAACATATAGCCCAATACCTGGCTAATTACTAAGGCGTCTTTAAATGCAAGACCCAGAACTTTAGGTCCATCTGCGAAGATGCCTACTGTAAATGGTTTGCGAAATGCATATACTGTTGCATAAGTTAGAAAACAAATAATAGCTGCAAATAATGCAATCCAATTATCCCTGAATTTTTCTTGACGCAAGTATTGAAACAGTTGATTCAATTCGTTTTTTTTATTTTGCTAAAAGTAAATCTATGAATACAACTAATTATTTATTCCCTGATAATACAAATTGATTAGGCGATTGTTGTTGATAATGATTGGCACGCATATCAGCAGGTGCATCCATTTTAGGGCCTTGTTCAATTTTACGCCAATCGATATCACGATTGTATTTTTTCATCGCTTTATGCACATCAAATACCCGTTCATCGTGCTTTTCTAAAGTGTAAGGTGTAAAGTCTGGTTTGTTGGTGAAGAAATCAGAAAGCAAACTTCCTGTTGCATCATATTGATTTACGTAGGGTACGCCTAGAATATTATAAATGGTTTTTAAAATTGCCCCAAAATTAGCGTGAGTATGACTCACATAATTTTTTTTCACGTAGGGCCCAGCCATCATTAAAATGGAACGGTGTGCATCTATATGATCTACTCCACCCTGAGGATCGTCTTCGGTAATAACCACCAACATATTTTCCCAATATTTTGTGCGAGATAAAAAATGAAGAATTCTGCCAACTGCTAAATCATTATCGGCTACAAAAGAATGCGGAAAATAGTATCCATCCTCGGGTCTTGCTCCTGCTGTATGATCATTGGGAACTTGCATGGTAATTAATGAGGGCATTTTTTCTTTTCCTGTGATCCATTTACTAGTAAACTCAGTTTCAAACTGATCCATTCTGAATTGGTCAGGAATATTACAATTAAATCCAGCGTAATTATGACTTGTATTTGGGAACAATGCTTTTTGCATCGGCACCATTACAATATGCCCACCACCTGTAGCTGTATCATTCCAATCTTCTCTATTATGTGCCGTTTCATTTGCTTCTCCAAAATTGTAGAATTTAATTCCCTTTCTATCCAAAGCTTCCCAAACACCTCCTTTTTCTGCATAATCTTCTGGATCCATACTACCAGTAGTTCCTGGAAATCTACGACCTGGGGCTTTTGAAAAAATCTTTGCTTCCTTACTAACACTTGAATTTACTTCTACCCATTCATTGGGTATTACGCCCATCATCCAATGATGCCCGTGTATCGATGCATCACTATCACAATAAAAATTATCACTCAACGCAAATTGTTTGGCAGCTTTGTGATGGTTTGGAGTAATCTTTAAATTCTTGAAATTTGCACGCATAGAGTCTGGAATCGTATACTCATTATTCACCCCAAATCTGGCTAAACTACTGTCGCCATTTGCGTTGGCAAACTGGCCAAATACTTCATCATAGGTTCTATTCTCTTTAGTGATATAAACAACATATTTGATAGGAGTTTCTGTGATTCCAGGTAAAGCAGGTAATGGATTTTCTTTGTCGGCAATAACTGTTGACTCAACAAAAGTATTATTGATACATTGCTTTGTGTAAGTCTTTAATTGAGCGACATCTGGTATCTGCACTTTTTGAAAACTGCCTAACTGAATGTCTCCAATATAGGTTCCCTGAATCGGCGCTTTGAAATCTTTACCACCATTGGGGCCAGCACCTAATCCACGACATGTAATTACATACAGTTCTTTTTCATCTTTGCCTAATAATACCCTGGTTGGTCCCCAACCCGTTGGTATCAATCCTAAAGTTTTCTTAGAAGCAATATCAATCACAGCTACCGCATTGAAACCTAATAATGCTACATACAAAGTTTTTTCATCCTTACTGATTGTTATGCCAAATGGAAGCAGGCCACGATAGGTATCAATCCTACTATCCACTTTAATATCAATATGACCCAGAATTTTATGGTTGTTTAAATCAAGGATTGAAATATTATCATTCGTTGCATTGGTTACATAAGCAAAGTCTTTTCCAACTGCAATGCTATTCGGACTTGCTCCGCCTACCACTTCAGCACCTTCAATCATTTCCCCTATTTGGTTTCCAGTTTTAAATTTATCAACCACTTTATTTTTAGCCAGATTAATCGTAAACACACTCATTGCTTCAGGAGCAAGAGGACTTCCCACACCAGGCGCTTTTTGTCCATCTACTTTAATTCCTTTAATAGACTCTTCTGTATTATCGCCATAAGGTTGATGGGAAATGAGTTTTGATTCATAATTTTCTTTGGTAGCTCTTTTTATTAACGGATAAGAATACATACCTACATTGGCTACAATAGCTATTTTCTCATCTGAACTTAATGCTAATCCAAAAGGTTGTCTTCCAACTGGAACTGATGCAATAATTTTTTTCAATTTCAAATCATAGCGCACCATCCTAAAATTGGCACGATCTAAAATAAATAACTCTGTTTCATTTTGATTTAATACCAAATCGGATGTAAAACTATCTTCATAAAATCTTCCTCTTACATTGCCATTTAATGAAATGGAATCTACTGTTTCCATTTTTTCTAAATCATATAAAATAACCGCACCATTATCTCCACCACTTAAATATATTTTTTTAGAATCATTCGTAAAAGCCAAACCTAAATTTGAACCTTTTGAAAAAGGCGATTTGATTTTATTATCATAAGATGGCACACGAATAGTACTCATGGTATTGACATCGATGAGTGTAAAAACTCCGTCGTGCAAACAAATGATCTTCTTTCCATCCGGTGAAAGCTTCATCCCAAATGGGTCATGTGTGATACGCAATAATTGACCTGCCGGGCTAACAATTCTCCCACTGGGCAACACTGAATTTCCATTTTCGTTGATAGAACAGAAAACCTGTGTTCCCGGCACTTGTAATACAGTTACGTTCTCTTGAGAATATAATTGAACGAAAAAACTAATAATAAGAATAAATAAAACCCCTTTTTTCATGCTCGGTATTTTACATAAAAATAGGAGCGAAATTTTACAAATCTCGCTCCTATCGATTTATTTACTTTAACATAACCTAACTAATCTTATTGAATAAGCCACATCTTAGCATTAATATCATCTTTACCACTATATTGGCTAGCAACTGCTGCAGTTACATTTGCTTTATTGGTAGATAATTCTGATGCAGGATATTGAAAACGTAAAGGAATTACGTTGCTATTTCCTGTTCCAGCACCAGCCGAGAAGGTTGGAATACCCGTTCTTCTCCACTGATAATAACCTTCATAACCTGAGTTACGAGCTAATGACAAATAGCGTTGAGTTAATATCTGATTTAAGCCAGTTGCATTATCTCCAGCATATTTTACAGAAACTTGATTAAAATAGTCCGTGTAGCTAAAGTTTACAGTATAGTTTACATAATCACCAGGAGCAGTTCCTTTTAAGAACGAAACAGTGTTTGCTCCATCAACTACACCATAGAAAGCGAACATTGCTTTTACACCTTTCTGGTACCAAGTATCTGCAGAACCAGTGATCCAGCCACGGTTAATTGCTTCCGCAATATTTAAACACATTTCAGGATAACCCACTAAGAAAGTATTTTCACCCACGAAATTGTCATAATAACGCTTACGACCTATTGGAGAAATTACAAATGAGTTGATCTGACCACCCAATGTACTCATATCATCACCAGCTTTACCACCTACAAATGATTTGTAAGAAGTATCAGAGAATCCAAGTCCACGAGCTGGATCAGCCACTTTCATTGCACGTAAATCATTCAAACCAGCTAAAGTATTTAACCAGGTAGAAGCCACACATAAACGGGTTGCATCATTACCATAGTTTCCTTTATTGTTTGGATAGTAGTTAAACGCAGCATTGTATTGATACTCCCAGTTGTCTGATAAATCAGTCATGATAGGGTATTTCGCAGGATTATTAAACACATCTGCAAACTTTTGCTTGATATTTAAATCAGTATCAGCCGACTTTTTGCTCAATTCGATCAATACACGCAATTTGTAAGCATTCACCACTTTTTGCCATTGCTTTAAAGTTGTTAATGGATCTTTTGCATTTGTGATTCTTTCTAAGAAATAAAAGTCGCCCAATATCGCAGTATTTGAAGAAGCAATAAGTGCTGCTAATTGTGTATTAGCATCTTCTAATAATTGCAAGCTTTGAATAAATACTTGTTTCTGAGAATCATATTTAGGGGTGGGTACATCCAATCCTTTTAATGCTTCAGACATTGGAATATCGCCTACTTTCAAAGACATATTTACAAATAAATATGCTTTAAAAAACTTAGCCAATGCACCATAAGGATTTACTGCATTAGGATCTGAAGATGCTTTAGCAGCTTCTTTTTCCATAGATGTGATATTATTTAAAATACCAAAATCTAATGATGCACTACCAGACCAATATTCGTTGGTACCATAATAAGTATAGGTCGACAAAGTGTATTGACCGAATTTATCTTCATCACCAGCTGGGAATACCATTAGTGAATTCTCAATCTGTCTTAATAAAAGGTAAGCAGGTACAGCAGTTGGCTGGTTTGGATTCACTGCATACTTTTCGTATGTTTTGGTACAGCTACTAGCTATCATTGCAACAGCTAAAAACAGTATACCGATTTGTTTATTGAATTTCATAATTATGTTTTTTAATGTTTTCAAATGGTTAAAAGAATTAGAAAACAAAATTTACGTTAAAACCATAGCTACGAGTAGTTGGTGTTTGCAAATTATACTCTCTGCTATTACTACTATTGTAATCACGACCAGAATATTGGTCAACATCCATATCCTTGAAACGAGACGGGAAGAAATATAAAAGATTACGTCCAACCAATGACACATCGATCTTGGTAATAAATGATTTCTTACCAAGCACAGATTGAGGAATAGAATAAGTGATGGTTAATTCGCGAAGTTTAGCATAAGTCTTACTTACAGAAGTATGTTCAAAGTCGTTAAAGAAGCTACTCACATAGTCCTGAATAAATGGAACTACACTTGCATTATTTTTAAATTGCAATGCACTCAAATTAGTAATCACACCAGTAATTGGGTCATATTGAATAGCAGTGCTATTTGAAATTTGAACACCTTCACCTACATAAGTTCCTTTATAATTTGGATCTAAAGTGTATGAGTTAGTAGTTGCATTATAAACCATCGCTTTTGTTTCAGCAGCTCTTGCTACACCAACCGCCCCTTGCGCAGTAAAGATATTAGAACCACCTTCAATACCTTTTCTCATTACACGGTCTTGAATCATACCTCCCACTTTACCATCAAACTGGAAAGCAAGACTAAATTGCTTGTAACTGAATTTATTGTAGATAGACCAGCTCCAATCAGCATCAGCATGTCCTACATATTGTGCTTTTGGTAAGTATACTGGGTAACCAGCACTGTTATTGATTACTTGTCCGTCTGCAGTTTTAGCAGTAACACCAGCATATAATTTATCTACACGATCTCCTTGTTGAAACTGATAGTTCGCAAAGTTAGATGGAAGATCTTTATACGTTTCTTTGTAGGTTGACCAGTTAAGCATTACATCCCAGTTCAATCCTTTTTCACTTCTCAATGGTGAACCAGTTATAGAAAGTTCAGCACCTTTGATTTGCGTTTTGATAGCATTGGTAGTAAATCCTGTTAAACCAGTTGTTTGAGACAATGGGAAATTACGGATACCAGGTCCATTGATATTGTTATAATATGTTGCACTTAATCCCAATCTGTTTTTCAAGAACTTCATATCAAAACCAAACTCAGAACTTGTTAACTGAGAAGATTTGATATTAGGATCAATCACATTTGAAGGAGCATAAGCACCGCTTTGTCCGTTATACACTGTTCCGATGCTATAAGCAGGGTTTGACAATGAATAAGAAGGTCCACCATATGCACTAACATAAGGAGTACCGTATCCAATAGGATAACCAGCTGGTCCGATATAAGTTGAAGTGCTTGGAGATTTAGCAGATGCATAAGATGCTCTTACTTTTACGAAGCTAATCACTTCCGGTAATTTTACATAATCAGAAATAACTGATGCTCCACTAAATGATGGATAGAAATAAGCATTGTTATTCAACAATAAAGTTGAGTTTTTATCCACTCTCCCAGTTGTATTTAATGTAAAGTATTTACCAAAATCAATACTTGCAGAATAGTAAGCAGACAATACCAACATGTTTGAATTAAAGTTATACGCTCTAATTGGGTTCAAAGAGTTAGCAAAAGAATACAAACCTGGAACGTTTAAGTAATCTGTAGTGGTGAAGGTAGATCTGTAAGAGAAATTTCTTGCATTCACACCTCCAGTAAGATCAAGTGCAATATTGTGTTTGAACTTATTGTTATACTTTACTAAACCTTCTACGTTATTGTCGAATAAAGAACGAGCATCTTCTCTATAATCACCACGATTCAATTCTCTTCCATAAGGGTGGGCTGAATAAGGCATTTTCTCAGTTCTCATGACATCATTTGTGCTAATATTAGTTCTAATGATTGCCTCTAAATGAGAATTTGCTTTATAAGACAAAGCGATATTACCTGTGATATCATTTTTGTAATGACCACGTAACCACTCATAACTCATGAAATAAGGGTTATGGTAACGCTGATATTCTGCGAAGATTGATTGAACACCTTCTTTACCGGGCTGCCAGTAATTTTTCATATCATCAATATTCCAGTCAGCACCTGTCCAAACAGTCATTGAATAAATAATACTGTTAGGTCCATAAGATACATCTGGGATATTTGGAGAGAACTGACGATTGTAGTTTAAAGTACCTTCAATTTTCAATTTACTGCTAAGGTTATAACTAGCATTCATATTGAAATTGATGGTGTTTAATTTAGTATTTGGAACAATACCTTTCTGATAGGTATTAGTCAAAGACATTCTTACACTAGAACGATCAGTAGAAGAAGAGAAGCTTAAGTTATTAGTAGTTAATAAACCAGCTTCAATAAAACGTTTTAAGTTATCTACACCTACTGCAGAGTAAGGGGTAGCTTTTCTAATTCCAGTTACTGGATCAATCGGACTATTATACTGAGGAATCAATTGGCCATTTAAAGCTGGCCCCCATACATCATAGTCACCATCGTTTAATCCACCACCTTTACCATCTCCGAAAATATACTGAGAATAATCTCCGCCTCCATATAGGGCTTGTGTTTTAGGCAAAGCAATAAAGCCTTTGTTTACTTGGGTACTTGAATTGAATTCAATAGTATATCCTTTATCGTTTTTCTTTGCTTTTTTGGTAGTGATCAAGATCGCACCATTTTGTGCACGGCTACCATAGATAGCAGTTGCAGCAAGACCTTTCAAAACGGTATACGTCTCAATATCATCTGGGCTAAGGTTCCAAGTATCTGAAGAAATGGGTATGCCATCTACCACATACAAGCTAATATTATATCCACGTAAGGATACGTTTGGAGCAGATAACATTTCTTGATTGATTGCTACATCCAATCCAGCTACTTTACCAACAAGACCATTTACTGGGTTAACTTCTCTTGCCTTAACAAGATCAGACCCTTTTACTTCCTGAACAGAGTAACCCAATTTCTTGGTTTCTCTTCTAACACCCAATCCAGTTACCACTACTTCACTCAATTGATCAGTTGAAGGGTTTAAACTGATGGATAAATCAGCACCTGTAACAGCAATTTTTCTACTAGTGTATCCAACAAAACTTACAGTTAACTGACTTCCTTTTGATGCAGCAATACTAAAAGTACCAGTTGCACTAGAAGTTGTTTGTTGTTTACCATTTGAAATTACCGCGCCTTCAATAGGCTTGGTGGTTGCTGCATCTAACACTTTACCGCTAACAGTAGCGTTTTGTGCTTGTGCCTGAAATACGAATAAGCATATTACTAATGGGAAAAGTAATAAGCCTAGAAAGCGATTCATTTGCTTCATAAACTAGATATTTTAGTTGTTGTGGGAGCAAAAGTATCAGGGCTATGTTATGGAATTGTTCCTTAATTGTTAAGCAAAAACAAACGAATTGTTCCTTAATTGTTAAGTATTACCAATTTTGAAAAAAAAAGTGTCAGAAAGATTGTTACTTTAAAAAAATGAAATAGAATATGATTTTTTTTATGAAATTTTTCAAAAAACTTAACGTTCATTGAGTTATAGTTAATTAGGTAACTATTTAATATATTTATGTATGAAACAAGCTAACTCCATATTGGTAATTGACGACGATCCATTATTTATGTTATTACTCAAAAAAACAATCATTAAATATGATTTAGCCAAAACCATTTCTGCTTTCACGAATGGTTTAGAGGCATTCGACTCCTTAAAGTTGATCATAAACGAACCAACCTTGTTACCCGATATTATTTTAGTTGATATAGAAATGCCCATGATGGATGGATGGGAATTTTTAGAGGAGTTCATTCCCTTGCTTCAAAAAGCATCCAAAAAAATTTCGATATATATCGCAACTTCCTCCATTGCTGAGCCAGATAAAATTAAGTCTACCACCTATCCCCTTATCAAAGGTTATCTTCACAAACCTATTGATGAACCCATGTTAAGTAAGATTATTGAGGATCACTTTAGTGCTTTATAGGCGACCGAAATAAACCTCCCTATTTTTTTGAGATTTTATACTAAGAATATAATAAAAATAACCGCTATTATACATGGCTTTGAGCAGGTGTAGACTTTTGATTGTTTCTCTTGTCAAATAATATTAGTTTAAGTCTGATATATTGTTGTAAAAGGTTTGGGTATATGTTATAAGCTACATTCGATAACAAAATAATAAAAGCCCAAATCAAATACCCTTTCATTAGAGCATTGACATTTGTTAAACTAAAAAATGAGAAAAGAATTAAATGGAATTTTTCAAATATATAAGTTTGATTAATCAGTCCGATTATTGAAGAATGCTTGCTTGTAACAATCTTGTGTTCTGGAAATTTTCTTTTTATCAAGTTGTTTATTATTACACCGTTTTGTGCAATTCTATTTATTTGATGAACTCTCAGTAGTTTATAAATTTTAACCGTTCTACTTATTTGAAATTTGTCGATAACAGATTTTTTTAGGCCAATGGGAATTAAACTTACAGCTAGGAAAATAAAGAATTTCTGATAATCAAGGAAATTATAACAATAAATTGAAATAGGTGTTATGTTTAAGATTGACCAAATCAAGTTTGGAAACATATTGTATAAAGCTAATGTTTTTTTTATCCTGTTTAAATCTTTCTCTTTTCTTAAACTCATATATTTTTTTTACTTTAATTTGAAAATCACGTCTAATTAACAACAACGTATGGCTTGGTAAAGGCGGGGAATTTTCGATTCAGTTTTTATGCTTTGCCTCAAACCCGTATCGTATTGCTACTTTAAGTATTTCTACATTTATATCTTTTAGAGCTTTAAACTTGATGCAATATCCTGTTACACTCGCCTTGCCTATTTTTCCTCCAAGTGTTTTGGCTAAATATGTCTTATCGCCTATATAACCTCAAATCAAAGTGGTTCTATCTACTTTTTTGGGATTGGGTTATATCTCCCCAAAAAACGCAGTTGTGGTCCTAGGTGGTATCTAATTAGAAAATGAAGCCCAACTACCTAAAATACGCAATCACAAAATTTTCATTCTAAAACATACTTCTTGCTTCTGCAAACTAAAATTTTGCTCTTAACCCATCTGCATCTACATTTGCAACTCCATGGGGGGTTAGCTCAGTTGGCTAGAGCGCTTGCATGGCATGCAAGAGGTCGTCGGTTCGACCCCGATACTCTCCACTTGATAATCAAAGACTTACATATAAAATGTAGGTCTTTTTTATTAAAGGTAAAACTTGGGTAAAACCAAATATCTAATAGTAAAGGCAATAGAAAATAGGTAAATATTAGACTGGGTGCATTTAGAATATTTTAATCTGCGCGTAAGAACTGGTTAATTCCCGTAAGACTTTACTGTCTGTTCATCATTATCCCATCAAATGATTTCTTTCTATTCACTCATGATCATTCCTGCCTTAATTATTTTTGCGTAAGTTTATTTCCCATACGCAATATACTATGGACGACGGAAGTGCATATCCCCCCCCAACTGCCTGACCGTTACCGTCACCTATGACGGCTGTACAAACACTAATCGACATACAAGAAATGAACAATAAAACAATTTTGACAAAGTCGTTTGGCTATCATTGCCAAAAGCAAAAGAGAAGCAACACCACCTGCAAGACAACGCAAGAGTACTTCACTTTGGCCTCAATGCACAATGACCGTATCAAAAATTAAACTGAAATGGAAAAAATAAATGTAGCACGAGAAATAAGGGAGCTAAAAAATCATCTTGCTTACTCCAAAAATATTGGGTTCTTTTTTGGTGCAGGAACTTCTTGTGCATTAAATATCCCAAATGTTGAGCAATTAACAAATGGCATTGAAGCAGAATTGACAGGTGATTTCAAAACCCATTTTGACTTAGTCAGAAATGATGTGGCAACATCTATTGCGCCAAGGGCAGCGAACATTGAAGACATTCTAAATCATATCAGACGAATACGGGAACTGACAGCGGAAGCCGCAGGTAAATCTTATGTTGGTGTAAGCGGTGAAGCGGCAAAAAAACTTGACAAAGAAATCTGCACAAAAATTTATGACCTCATTTTAGCGAAGGAAAAAGTTGCAGAGCTTGAAACAACAAAGAAGTTTTTTGCATGGTTAAGTATCCTTAGTCGAGAGTTTTCAAAAGAAGTTTTCACAACTAACTACGACTTGATTATTGAGAAATCTTTGGAATCAAGTCAAATACCATACTTTGACGGATTTGTTGGAGCATACGAACCATTCTTTTGGCAAGAGAGCATTGATAAACTTGTTGGTAAAGAGGACATGACACAAAACTGGATTCGTTTATGGAAAATACACGGCTCATTATCTTGGTTTTGGAAAGAAGATATAAAAACAAAATCGCCTAAGATTGTGAGAATTGGAAAGGTTGAAAATATTAAAGATGAGGAAGACGAGTTAGTAATTTATCCGTCAAAGGAAAAATATGATTCTTCAAAAAAGCAACCATTCGTTGCATACTTTGACAGATTAAAGAACTATCTGCTAAAAGGAGAACTACTTTTTATTTTTACTGGCTACTCCTTTTCTGACCAACACATAAACGAAATTATTTTTAACTGCTTACGACAAAACAACCGCTTGTCTGCTTTGGTATTTTTCTTCAAAGACGAAGAAGTTGAGAGTTTACACAAATTGACTTCTTCCTATATGAATCTAAATGTGTTTGGACCGAAAAAGGCAATTATTAATGGTAACATAGGCGAGTGGGAGTTTTCAGAGTTGGCTGATTTCAAAAAGGACAAAAAACAATTCGACCATTTTTGGAATGAAGCAGACGGCAAACTCACTTTGGGTGATTTCAAAGCACTTGTAAATTTTCTTATTACAAACTCAGGTAAAAAGGAAGCAATTGAAACAATCGTAAAATGACAACCGACATCACATATTTAGGCAAAATCATTCGTGTTGATTCAAGCACCGTGGAGGTTGAAGTTTCAAACGATATTCCTTCCGCTGCACCCATCATCAATGGAAGATTATACAAGATTGGACAGATAGGAACATTCATAAAATTTCCTGTTGGAAATATTACAATTTACGGTATCGTTTCTTCTGTTAGCAATACTCCAAGCAAAGCAGATGAAACTTTGGTTAAATATAATTTCGGTTCACGGTTTCTATCTGTTCAACTTGTGGGAGAAAAAATTGGCGATGATGATTTTGAAAAAGGAATTGGAACTTACCCAACTATCAACGATGAAGTTCACTTAGTAATTGAGAAAGACCTGTTTGATATTTATGGGCAGCGTGATGAAGGTTCAATTGAAATTGGCAAACATTCTTCTTCAGAGAACCTTTCAGTTTATGCAAACCTCCACAAGTTGATTTTGAGACATTGTGCAATTCTTGGTTCAACTGGCAGTGGCAAATCAAATACAACAGTCAGTATTCTTAAAGCAATTCTTGACGATTATATTGGCTCAAGAGTAATTTTAGTTGACCCACATGGAGAATACGCATCAGCTTTTCCTAATGCAAAAGTTTTCAAAATAAATGATGTAGCTAATCCACTGTTCATTCCGTTTTGGTTAATGAACTTTGATGAGTTGGCTTATTTCCTTGTCGGTGCAAGTCCGAATGATGACCAAAGAGCAGAATACAGACGGTTTCGAGAATTTATTACCGAATTCAAAAAGAAAAATAACTCACTTATTGCGGGAGTTGTAAATAAAGATTTTATCACAGCAGATTCTCCAATTCCCTTCAATATTAAAGAGCTTTGGTGGGAAATGAATTGGTGGCTTAATGCAACTTTTAGCACTGCTGTAAAAGACGACCAAACAAAAGCATCAGCACAGCAAACGAATGTAGGTGACTTTGAAAATTTGGTTGGAGCAACATTCACTCCTTATCCGCCAAACAACCAACCACCATATAAATCAAAGCATGTTGAGTTTTTCCCTTACGAGAAAAAAATTCTTTCAAGAATTAGAGATAGCCGTTTCGATTTCCTTTTTAATCCAGGGAATTTCAAAGGTATCTTAGGAACAAAAGATTTAAACAATCTACTCAATGAGTGGATTGGTAGTGAAAGTAAACTCGCAATTTTGGATTTAAGCGGAGTTCCTTTTGAAGTGCTTGACATTACAGTTGGTTTGATAACACGGTTTGTTTATGACAGTATGTTTTGGGGAAGAAATGAAACATACACAGGAAAACAAAGACCACTTTTGCTTGCCTATGAGGAAGCGCACACTTACCTAAATAAAAATGATAGTAGCAATTATTCAAAGCAGGCGGTTGAACAAGTGTTTAAAGAAGGAAGAAAGTTTGGTTTAGGTGCGTTGGTAATTTCACAACGACCTTCTGAAATTTCCGAAACTATTTTAGCACAAGTTGGAACCTATATTGCTTTGCGA
Organism: Bacteroidota bacterium; assembly: GCA_025363385.1. Classification (GTDB taxonomy): domain Bacteria; phylum Bacteroidota; class Bacteroidia; order Chitinophagales; family Chitinophagaceae; genus Sediminibacterium. Next base: position 18,165 of record JANYEA010000045.1, read on the forward strand.
CTTACTAACTCTGGCGATCAATCTATTGTGAAATCTTCTGCGCCTGATAACCTAAACAGTTTAATTGACTTACTTCCAGCTTTACGAACCGGCGAAGCAATAATTGTTGGTGAAGCAATAAAAATTCCGTCAAGGGTGAGAATCAAGCTCAATAATCCAAGACCAACAAGTGACGATCCGAAATTAGTTGAAGCATGGAAGCAAGCCCATCCAGAAGGTGAGGATAATTATAAAACAGTAGTAACAAGAATCCGGCAACAGAAATTTTAAACAATGAATAGAGAAAGCGTTCAGTCTAGCATGATAGCAAGTTTAGGTTACGAAGCAGACACTTCAATTTTGGAAGTTGAATTTAATAGTAGAGTAGTTTGGCAATACTATGATGTGCCCGAAAGTGTTTACTACGACATGATGAATTCAGGTTCGCTAGGAAAATTCTTTCATTCAAACATTAAAGGACAGTATCGAGAAGCACAAGTTGGATAAAAACTCAAACAATATGAATGAAATTATTTGCCCAAATTGTAAAAAAGCATTTAAAGTTGATGAAGCGGGCTTTGCTGACATTGTCAAACAAGTTCGTGACCACCAATTTACGGAAGAATTGCAAAATCGACTAAATCTTGCAGCCAAAGAAAAAGACAGTGCTGTAAAATTAGCTGAAGCAAATGTTAGATATTCTTTGCAAGAACAACTTGCAAAAAAAGATAAAGAACTAACAGAACTCAAAGCTCAAAGTGACTTAGCACTATCCGAGAAACTAAATAAAAAGGAAGCTGAAATAATACTGCTAAAAGCAAAAATTGACAATGTTGAGGTTGAAAAAAAACTTGCAGTAAACGAAGCTGTCCAAAAAGTTACGAAAGAACGAGACAATTTAGCAAATGACCTTAAGACCAACGAATTAGAAAAACAAAATCTGGAAAACTCTTTAAAACAACAATTTTCAACCGAATTGCAAAATAAAGATGCAATTATCAAATATAAAGACGATGAAATTGCTCGGGTCAAAGATATGAAACTAAAACTTTCAACTAAAATGTTAGGTGAAACTCTTGAGCAACATTGTGAGACTGAGTTTAATAAACTTCGTGCAACAGCTTTTCAAAAAGCATATTTTGAGAAAGACAACGATTCAAAATCTGGTAGTAAAGGAGATTTCATATACAGGGAAACTGACGAAGCAGGAAATGAAATCATTTCAATAATGTTTGAAATGAAGAATGAGGGAGACGAAACAGCTACGAAAAAGAGGAATGAAGATTTTTTAAAGGAACTTGACAAAGATCGCACCGAAAAAAAATGCGAGTACGCGGTTCTTGTTTCATTATTAGAAGCAGAAAGCGAATTTTACAATACCGGTATTGTTGATGTATCACACAAATACAGTAAAACGTATGTTGTGCGACCTCAATTTTTTATTCCTATTATTACATTACTTCGTAATGCGGCTATGAACTCTATGCAATATAAATCAGAGCTTGCATTGGTAAGAAGTCAAAATATTGACATTACTAATTTTGAAGAAAAAATGAACAAGTTTAAAGATGGATTTGCAAAAAATTATGACTTGGCAAGTCGTAAATTTAAAGACGCAATAGAGGGAATAGATAAAACAATAAAAGAATTGCAAAAAACCAAAGACGCTTTGTTGTCATCTGAAAATAATCTTCGACTTGCCAATGAAAAAACAGAAGACTTAACTATTAAAAAACTAACTCACGGCAATCCGACAATGAAAGCGAAGTTTGAAGATCTATCGGATAAAACTAAATTAACAAATAATTGAACTGAGAGCTAAATTCGAGAATTGGTTTGTATACTTGACGACATAACTGGAAACGATCAAGAACAATAATTTAAGGAAAATAGCCAACATATTTTGTAGTGTATACGTTTTTTTGTATCCTCACTAAGCTAAAAAAAATCAAAATAGCCGCCAATGCAACGAACCAGGACACAGTAATTTGAACGGACATCACAACGACAACGACCGAAGCACAGCCTGTAACATTCCTATTGCTGCAATTGGGACTGGACGTTAATAATTCGTGTGTTTTAAGTGTAGACTTCCCAAAACAGACAAATATTGAATAATTAAAGTATTTTTACTAAAAGACCAAACATGATTATAGCAACACTTATTATCTCTTGCTTAACGCTTATTGCTGTTTGTGCAGGATTATTTTGGAATTATAAGTCAAACCGTAAGACTCTTTTGACTCTTGCCAACTTTGAAGAAGCGGTAAATAGAAATATTGAGAATGCAAAAAATGAAACCATTTCGAAGCTGCAAGAAATTAGTAATAACATAAATTCAAAACTTGATATATCGAAAACTGAAATTATAAGTACAGTAAATGAGAATTCAATATTTGTACGCGAAGAAATAGTAAATAAGGTTAAAGAAAGTGACAATGATAATTATAAAGCAATCACATCTGCAAAAACTGCTGTCTTAGAATCGCTTGAACCAAAAGTCGCAGACCTTAAAACAGAAACCACTCAATATCTTCAAAGATTATCTATAGAAGTCAATTCAAAAATTGATGCTGCATTGCAAGCGCAAGAGCAACGACAAACAGATTTAATTAATGAAGTCAAAGAAAAATTCGGAAAAATTATTGATGAAATTAAAAGCCCCCTTAATATAGATTAATAATCGCTATGTTGAACCATACAGAAAGAATACTACAATACCTTCGGTATTTGCGGGATGTTAGTCGTAAAATTGTTACCCGAAATGGGTTTGAGAAATGCTATTTCAACAAGCAAAATCGGTATGCTTTACAAATTGGAAAATACAAAGAAAGTATATCAAATTTTGATGCAGAGTATGAAACTTATAATTGGTATTACGAACAAGTAAAATCAAATCAAGACAAAAAACTTTTTATTGGTTTTGGGCTTCTATGCGGTAGCAAGCAGAAGAAAATGGTATCAGCGCCCATTGTTTATATTCAATGTGATATAGATAAAACAGAAGACAATACAATATTGCTGGACTTTTCTGATACTGCAAATATTAACTATGATTTAATTGCAACAATCTCCGATAAGTCAAGCTCTGATGATGATGATATTTTTACGCCTTCTACTACAAATCAAACATTGGTGTTAGAAAAGTTAGAAGATGATATTCTAAAGTGCGACACCTACAATAAACTATCTAATTATGTCCAAGATGCTTTATTACAGTTAAGAATAGATTTTGATGAATTCAAACAAGTAGAAGTAATAAAAGATTCTTATTTAGATTATAAAGCGGAAATAAACGGACACTTATCAAATAAAAACACTTCTCTTTTCAAAGGGAAATTAAAATTCTATCCAGCTAATTTTTCTTTTATTGCAGATATTCCAGACCAACTTTCAACTTATCAAGCATTGCATTCTTTCGTTGAAAACATTGAAGAAACAGGGGAATTCAAAAACCCCGTTTTAGAAAAATTGCTTGTAAATGCTTTAAGCGATAAGAAAACAACAATTGGAACTTTACAGGAAGACCGAATAAATAACATTATTGACAATGTTATTCCTCTTTCGTTATCATCATCGCAAAGACAAGCTATACTAAATGTTTGGCAAAACGAAATATCATATATTCAAGGACCACCAGGAACTGGAAAATCTCATACAATTTCTGCAATACTTTTATCAGCGTTAGAATTAAACAAGAAAGTTTTAGTTGTTTCTCAAAAGCAACCAGCATTAGAAGTAGTAAATCAAAAAATAAACCCATTACTTTCAGATGATGAAGAATTGACTGGCGTAATCTACTTTGATAAAGACTCTAAACGAAAGATTAAGGAGTATATAGGAAAAATAACCAGCCTTTCAACTAATAATAGCGGCTTATTCAGTAAATGGACGCACCTAGAACCGAACATCAATGAATTAGAAGATAAAATCAAAAACAAACTGCTATCCTTAAAAAAATACGAAGAGCAATTAATTCAAAATCTAAAATTTCAACAAAATTTTAAAGAAAAGAACGAGTTGCTTGATGAAGAGGCTAAAAGATTTTCAAAAAACTTTGAGCAGCTTCCGAGCAAGCACCCATTCAAAATAATTAAGGATAAGGAATCATATAAAATTGCCAATGACACTGTTAAAAGGATTTACAACACGACAAAAAAGCCTTTTACAGCAAACCTATACTTACATAAATACAAGCAACATCTTTATAGAAAATATAACTTCCCAAAAGAGTGGTTTAAGAAATCAAGTTTCCCAACATTGAGTGAAAAATATATTGACCTCAATAGTATTTACACCGAAACACAGGCAATAAGAGAAAAAATCATTTATGATGAAACAAGTTTGAGAGCTTTGATTAAGGAACTAAATCTGGATTTAGAAAAATTGAAGCTGCAACTTATAAAACTAAAATTCAAACAACGACTTATTCGTAAACTGCAAGGCAGAAACCTAACAGATGATTTGGAGCAGTTTGGCAAAATGCTGCATTGGACAAATAGCAAAATAGTTTTAAAGAGAATGAATGAAATTAATTTTTCAAACATAGTTAATCTCTTTCCTTTCTGGACGGCAGAGATAAGAAACCTTGGTCAGCTATTCCCTTTGGAACATAACTTATTTGATTTAATAATTGTAGATGAGGCATCACAAGTTAATTTAGCGGAAATACTTCCTGTTTTTTACAGAGGGAAAAACATTTGCATTGTTGGCGATCACAACCAATTAAATCTAAAAGCGACTGGTTTAAGTTTTGGTTTAACTACAAGCTTTGATGAAAAAATATGGAATAAATATAACGGAAGTTACTTGCAATACAGTGGAGCAGAAGATAAATTTCTTGTTGTCAAAAAAGCAAGTATTTTAGATTTCATTAGAAGTCCACATTATAATTTCCCGATTCGTGAAGTAATGCTTGAAGAACATTTTCGTTCATTACCTCAATTGGCGAGATACACCAGTAGGACATTTTATAAAGACGAGAATAACCCAAACAATACAGAAGGCAAACTAAAAATTATGACCGAAACGCCTGATAAGATGGCGTTGCAATGTTTCAAAGGAATTTTTGTTAATGGTAGCAGAGATAGAAACGAAGACGGCAAGGATAATAAAATTGTTATAAAAGAAGCAGAAACTGCGATTGCATTAGTAAAGTTTCTAATTAATCCAATTGCTGCACAAAACGAATTATTTGATCCCAAATTTGACTTTCCGAAGCACATTGATCAAAATAAATTTACCATTGGTATTATTTCAATTATTAGAGATCAGTGTGAATTAATTAAAGATAAAATTAATGAAACTTTCACCGAAGATGTTCGGCAAAAGTTCAATCTAATGGTAGGCACACCGGAAGAATTTCAAGGAAGCGAAAGAGATATAATTATCATTTCTCTATGCCTTGATGAAAACTGTAAAGGTGGACATGGCCACTTTCAGGACAAACAAAGATTTAATGTTGCAACAAGCAGAGCAAAATCATTTACTTATTTTTTGTACTCAAAGTTTCCTCAATCATTCGATAAGGTTTATACTTATTTGAATACCCTTGCTGGCGGCGTAGAGTTTACTGACCAACCTGCGAAAATCGAGATTAAAAAACTGCCTAAGTTCAATCCGGAAAAATTGGAATCCGACTTTGAACGCCAAGTTCATTATTGGCTGACCAATTACTCAGATAAGAGAAATAAGAGTAACAACTCAATCACAATTCACAACCAAATTGTTAGTTGTGGGCAAAAAAGACTTGATTTCGTTTTATATAATGAGAAATCAAAAAAGTCAGTAGCTGTTGAAGTTGATGGTAGCTATCATTTTAATATTGGTGGATTAAAACAGAATTACACCGAGGAACATTTGGAAAGAATGGAAATTCTCCAAAGAGCAGGCTGGAAAATCATTAACACTCCTTATTATAAATGGTGGAAAGATGGTTGGCTAAGTGAGACTTCGGAACCTCTTTTTAAAGAAGAAATTGAACGAATCTATAAGGAACTTGACAGGCATTTATTTGACTAAATTAAAAGACGAGAATATTGCTTCTATAAAGACCCCTAAGCCGGTTTTGATTATTTTTGATCCGATTAACTTGGCCTGTCTATGAAGAACTTTAGAGAGTTGATCCGGTTTATTACCCTATCGGGATATTCGGATGCAGATTATATTAAAGCAATGGCTTTGCGCCACCATGAAAAATGGGCCAGCCGGTACGCCAAATGGAGCTATGAATCCACCAAACAAAAGCTTCTTTCCGCATACTGGACGCGTGTCGTGCCGCTACATCTTTTTACGATTTTTTGCATAGTCTTAACTTGTGTTTTTTTCTTTTTATTTCGGCAGCAGAACGTAACAGAAATATTGGTCATTTTTTCTATAGCAGCAGTTATCGTTTATTTTAGCTTACGGCTTTGGGTTTACAACCCACTTTATATGGATGAATTTGTGCCGCTGTTAAACAATGCAATTGAAACGTTAAGCGGTAAGCACCCCACCAATACCTCTAATGTAATATAGCATAATATTATTCCGTAATACTGTTTGGCGTTGGCTTCCAGTTTTGTGGCAGCAGTTCTTGTATTTTGTTAATCGGATATCCGGCTATTCTGGTTAAAATAT
>JANYEA010000056.1 GCA_025363385.1 Bacteroidota bacterium
CCGCAGAATACGGCTGGGGTGGTTGATGCAGCTTAGATAATTAATCTCAGAGAGGTGTTTCATCCCTAACCTTTATCCTTTTAACCTTTTTAAATTAGAAAAGGTTTCCTATTTTTAAAAATGCCCGCAATCCAATTCAACACCATCATCGAAAAATTTGGCCCAATGGGGGAGAAGACGGGATGGACATATATTTTAATCCCCGAAAATCTTGCACAGGAACTTTTTCCCGGAAATAAAAAATCATTTCGGGTGAAGGGAAAATTAGACAACTGGGTTTTTAAACAGCTCGCATTAATACCCATGGGGGAGGGCGATTTTATTCTTGCTGTGAATGCAGAAATGAGAAAGAATATTAAAAAACAGCAAGGGGCAAAACTGTCTGTTCAGATGCAGGTTGACAAATCTGAAATTGCCATCTCTGCCGATTTGTTGGAATGCTTAGAAGAAGAAAAGGCCGCAAGGGCCTACTTCCAGAAAATACCAGGCTCGCATCAAAAATATTATAGCCGTTGGATCGAATCTGCTAAAACTCTTGAAACCAAGGCAAAGAGAATAGCCCTTGCCATTAAGGCATTGAGCAGGGAAATGGATTATGGAAGCATGATCAGGGAAGAAAAGGCCGACAGAGAAAAATTAAAATAAAATTCATATAAAATAACTTACTTATTAGTAAGTAACTCTTATTTTTACGTTGTGTGTGCAAGGAATACCGATACCAAAGAAGAAATTCTTAGAATAGGGAAGCATTTTATTCAGTATTATGGATATAATGCGTTCAGCTATGCAGATATTGCACGTGAATTAAATATCAAAAATGCAGCAGTGCATTATCACTTCCGGGGAAAAGAAGATCTATTGATTGCATTGGTGGATAAAAACATTGAAAATTACCAGTCCCTTTCAAAACAATTGAATCATTCTAAAATGAGCACCCTTAGTAAACTTGGAAAATTTATTGAACCTTATAGTATTCTATGTGAAGCTGAAAGTATTTGCATTATTGGTTCAATCGCTTCAGATTATAAAACACTTCCCGAATCAGTAAAAGCTAAGATCAGTTTATTAGTAGAAATGGTTTTGGGTATGGTTGAACAAACTTTATCTGAAGGAAAGAAGAAAGGCGAACTGCAATTTTTTGAATCAGCAAGAACCCAGGCATTACTCATTATGACGAACCTTGCTGCCGGTGTGCAGCTGGCAAGGATTTCAGGGAAAAAAGACTATGAAAATATTCGGAAAGCTGTGATTAGACGATTAAAAAAATAATTTTTTTAACCATAATACTTACTTATTAGTAAGTAAATAAAAAATTCAAACAACAAAATACACAACTATGAAAAAAGCAATCGTTTCTCTTTTGGTTATCCTTGGTCTAGGTTTTAACACTCTTATGGCACAGGCACCTGCTGGTTATGAAAATGGGAGTATTGTATTGGCGAACAATACTAAATTAGATGGCTATGTAAAAGAATCATTAGGTTCAAAAGGAACGGTTAGTTTTGTTTCTGCAACTGGTTCTAAAAAAACGTATTCTGTTTCGGAATTAAACGGATTGAGCATTAAAACGGATCTCTATATTAGTTACTCAAATGATTTTTATAAAACGCTTGTGAAGGGTTCTAAAGTAAATCTTTATCAAAAACAATCTAATAATTCAGGCAAATTATTATACAACGGTACTGATGCCTTTACCGCAACCACAACACCGGGTAATATTGGAGACTTATATCTTCTATTAAATAGCGGTGATGACCTGATATTAGTGAACGCTAAGAATTTTGAATCTGTGATTTCAAAAGAATTTGCTTCTTGTAATAGTGTTATTTCAGATATTAAGTCTAAACAACTGGACTTTACTCAGTTAAGTAAAGTGGTAGATAAATTCAATAATTGTAAATAATTCCAAAGTACAACAGGCCCCTCAAAGTGGGGCTTTTTTGTGTCAATATGTTCATCCATTCATCCTATTTACTGAATAAGAGTCCTGGGTATTGTATCTTTAAGCAAAGATTTACATATGAAAACCTATATGCTTTTGCTGTCTTTTGTGATTTTAGGGTCATCACTATTACAAGCACAAACACTTGGATTAACCAATAAAGCTTTTGATGAATCTTATGACGCTTCTGGCAAACCATTTGCTAAAAATCCTAACTCAAATATCGAAGGAATTGAAGTCCTTAATCAAAACTGGGGTAGGGGAGATGTTAAGTTAACAAGGAACAAATCCTATGAGAATGCTGAGTTACAATTTAATATTGTTACACAACAACTATTCTTCAAGAAAGAGGGTACCATTTTCGCTTTTGGAGATAATGTGCTTTCGTTTACCATTAACTACGATATTAACGGAAAGGCTAAATCGGAATACTTTAAAAATAATTATCCTGCTATCAACAAACAAACCAATGCAAGTTTCTATCAGGTTATCAATGAAGGGAAAAAAATCGATTTACTGAAATTTCTATCAAAGAAAAAGGAAGAGCGTTACGAATACAATCAACCTTTTAAATTGGTCTATACCGATGAGTCTGAATGGTATTATTTCGATAAAACAAATGCTCAGATAAGTTCCATTAAAAATAGTATCATCGATCTGCAAAAGAAATACCCTAATAATTGGGATACAGTTACAGCAGGTTTTCAACCTAAAAACAAGAAGCATCTCTCCGAAGAAGAAATGCTTCACTTATTTCAAATGTTAGACAAATAATTTAAAAATCGGAATATTCTGTGGCGTGTGTAAGTATAATATCTGCATGGGAAACAGTATTCAGGTATTTTGGCATTGTTGAAATGGATTTCCAAACAGGATCTGCACCAAATATTTTCCATTTCTCATCACGTTCTGCTATATTGTTAAAGCTAGTCATGTACACAAGGTTAGGCATTTTTGCACCTACTAATACAGAACCGTAAAATATTGCGTTAAATTGAAGACGTTCAAATAATTGAATTTCCTGACCAGCATTGAACATATCTACTTTGCTTCTGTATAGTTTCTCAGAAGAACCTTCGTAAGACCTGAATTCATAAATTTTTTCAGCTACTGATCCCGTTAAATTAGGGATTGAGTAACCCGGCATACCATCAAAAGCTTTTATCAACATGGTTTCTTTACGTTGAAAGGCGGGTTGATTAAAAGGTACATTTAAATAGGTAGCCCCATTTGTTTCATGTGATGCATTATTCCAGATTGCTTCATCCAGTTTGTCAACCTGATCAATCGATTTCATGGGGATTAGTACATATATTTTTTTATCTGCACTTGTATCATTCGCAATGGGTTTAAACACACCTATTTTGGTAACCCCTGCTTTGTGCAGTGCTGGCAGATAAGCGTTTTTAAGGTATTGATCTGTGGATTGAATTTGTGCATCATCCTTTAAATGGTACACTATAATCTGGTAATAAATCTGTTTGGTCTTGTTATTCTCTGCAAATACATTCATTGCAAAAAATACACATAATAGGAGGAGGAGGGCTCTTTTCATAAAATAGCGAATCGTTTAAAGGGTAATTTATTAATGGTTTGTTAAATGAAGTTAGTTGAATTTATTATGGAAAACTCAGGCTGCGTTCTACAATTTATTAGCCTCTAAGTTATAGTTGAAAATGTGAAAAAAACTAAAATCAATGCTTTAACAATGCTTTAGTAAACATTTGGTACAAACATCGCATCTAAGAAGTATTGACCATTTAAAATTAAAAAATGCCCCATTTATACGCTAAACCAATTATGATCATGAAAACTAGAAACTTCCTTTCCTTTGCCGCAATGATGGCATTTGTAATCGCAATTTTTGCTACTTCTTGTAACAGAAGTACATCAGCCGTTCAACCTGCTGGTCAGCAACAGTTAGCACTTTATCTTACTGATGGTCCAGGACTATTTGATAAAGTATTAATAGATATCAAGTCTATTAAAGTATTAGTAGATACCAGTGCAGACACCCGTCGTCACGATAGTTGTGATTGGGATAGAAGAGGTGGTGATGACCGTAGAATTGACAGCAATTTTGTATGGCACGATTTAGGTATTAAAGCTGGGATCTATGATTTATTGCAATTGCGTAATGGCGCAGATACCCTTATTGCAAATGCAAACATCTCAAAAGGATCGATTCGTTTAATCAAAATTGAAATCGGAACTAATAATTCTTTGGTAAAAGACACGGTTACATATCCTGTAAGTTTGCCTTCAAACTTTCCTGGCTATGTGTTAATTAAAACAATGGGACATGAGTATGAAGAATACCTTCCTGGAAGAAACCGTTTATGGCTTGATTTTGACGTGGCACGTTCAATTGTTCAAGAAAGAAATGGTCAATTTTTCTTACGCCCAGTATTCCACTTCTTTACAAAAAGATCTTCCGCGAGCTTAGTAGGAAAAATTACTCCACAAAGAGATGCCAAATCAGTACTTACTATTTATAATGCAACTGATACTTCTTATGCATTGCCAACTCCAGAAGGATATTTTGCAGTGCGTGGTTTAAAAGATGGCACTTATAGTGTATTTATCAATGCTACTGCTCCATATTTAGATTCTACTATTCTTAATGTAATTATTGCTGCACCTAAAGAAACTTCTATAGGTGAGATAAAGCTTAGAAAATAACAAATTCAGTTTGTTCGATTAAGGGGGAAGTTGCAAAACTTCCCCCTTTTTTATGACCGAACTTTAATTTGCCACACATTGTTAGTACATTTCAATATGGAAAACAATAAATTCTTGTTGTATGGAGCTAATGGTTATACTGGTAGACTTATCGCTGGTTTAGCGGCCTCTTATGGATTAGTTCCCGTTTTAGCCGGAAGAAAGAAAAAACCTATTGAGGCATTGGCAAAGGAATTAGACTTAGACTATCGGGTTTTTAGTTTAAAGGATACAGTTAATCTCGAAAATGCATTGTTGGAAGTGCCCTTGGTTCTTCATGCAGCTGGTCCATTCCAATTTACTTCCCGAATAATGATTGAAGCTTGCCTGAATACTAATACTCATTACCTGGATATAACTGGTGAGATTCCTGTTTTCGAACAGGCAAAAAGATTTGATGAAAGAGCAAAAGCAGCCGGTTTGATGATCATGCCTGGTGTGGGTTTCGACGTAGTGCCCACAGATTGCTTGGCAAAATACCTAAAGGAAAAATTACCGGATGCCGATCATTTAAAATTGGCATTTGCTTCAATTGGAGGAATGTATTCACATGGTACCTCTATGACAATGGCGGAAGGATTAGGCGAGGGTAGTGCTGCAAGAATAGATGGAAAAATTACTAAACAGCCTTTGGGTAAAAAAGGAATGTGGCTAGATTTTGGCGTTAAAAAGATGTTTGTGATGACTATTCCATGGGGCGACATTTCCACTGCCTATTTTACAACAGGAATACCTAATATTGAAACGTATACGGGTGCATCTCCTAAAACATTCAAGTACCTGAAATGGCAAAAATTATATAATTGGATCTTGCGCACTGCCTTTGTAAAAGACTATGTAAAAAAGAAAATCAAACAAAAACCTGCGGGCCCTTCAGATGAAATGCGTGAGAAAGCCAAAAGCTTGATATGGGGTGAAGTTACCAATGCCAAAGGACAAGTTGCTGCTGCCAGAATGGTATGCCCTGAGGGATATTCTTTAACTGCTATGAGTAGTTTATTGATTTGCCAAAAAGTATTGAATGATCAATTTCAGGTAGGATATCAAACCCCTGCGGCTGTTTATGGAGCAGATCTGATTTTGGAAATACCTAAATCAACCAGAGAGGATATAGTACAATAGCCTATTTTTTAATCTGAATTTAAGTAGGACTTGATTTAGATCCATTTAGGATATTCATTTATTTACTGCAACTTTGACCCTTTACCAAACACAATTTAAATACATGGCGCAGAATCGGAAAGCCGCAATTGGTTTTATTTTTGTCACTTTATTAATCGACGTAACAGGATTTGGTGTAATCATTCCGGTAATGCCTAAACTGATTCAACAGTTATTAGGAAGCAGTGATATTAGTATAGCTTCAGAATACGGCGGATGGCTCACATTTGCCTATGCATTTATGCAATTTATCTGTGCCCCCATTCTAGGAAACCTGAGCGATAAATATGGTCGAAGGCCTGTATTGTTATTCTCTTTATTTGGTTTTGGAATAGACTATTTGTTTCTTTCATTTGCACCTAGTATCTGGTGGCTATTTGTTGGAAGAATTATTGCTGGAATAACTGGCGCCAGTTTCACAACGGCCTCTGCTTATATTGCAGATATTAGTACCCCAGAAAATAGGGCTCAAAATTTTGGAATGATTGGTGCAGCATTTGGGGTGGGTTTCATATTAGGCCCGATGCTTGGAGGATTACTCGGTGAATATGGAGCAAGAATTCCATTTTTTGTAGCAGCAGGTTTAGCATTAACTAACTGGCTATACGGCTATTTTGTTTTACCAGAATCTTTAGATAAAGAACATAGAAGGGCTTTTGAATTTAGAAGAGCCAACCCTTTTGGGTCTTTGGCGCAACTCAAAAAATATCCCGCAGTAAGTGGATTAATTGTATCTCTGGTATTGGTGTATATAGCCGCACACGCAGTACAAAGTAACTGGAGTTTTGCAAATATTGAAAAGTTTCATTGGACTCCTAAAATGATCGGGATCTCATTGGGACTTGTGGGCTTATTAGTAGGAATTGTGCAGGGTGGGTTGATCAGATTTATCAATCCAGCATTAGGGAATGAGAAAAGTGTGTATGTTGGTTTGGGTTTGTATGCATTGGGCTTATTCTTATTTGCATTTGCCACAGAATCTTGGATGATGTTTGTTTTTTTAATTCCGTATTGTTTGGGTGGCATTGCAGGCCCAGCATTACAATCTATTATCTCAGGACATGTTCCACCAAACGAACAAGGAGAATTGCAAGGTGCATTAACCAGTTTAATGAGTGTTACTTCAATTATAGGACCACCCTTAATGACAACCTCATTTGCCTATTTTACTGGTCCTTATAAACCTTTTTATTTTCCAGGTATTTCTTTTTTAATAGGTGCTGTTTTAATGCTCTTAAGTGCGATTTTAGCATATCGTGCATTGAAAGGCGAAAAAGAACAGGTGGCAGTTGCTGTAAACGAATAATTATTGTTCAGATACTTCTACAATCATTTCAACCTCTACAGAAATATTCATGGGTAGCGAATACATGCCAACTGCTGATCTAGCATGCTTTCCCTTTTCTCCAAAAACAGCCACCATTAAATCGGAAAATCCATTGATCACTTTTGGTTGATCATAGAAATTTTCGGTACAATTCACCATACCGAAGACCTTTACAATTCTTGTAACCTTACTTAAATCACCTATGGCCGATTGTAGCGTTGCTATTAAATTAATGCCCGTTAATTTTGCAGCTTCAGCCCCTTCCTCAATGCTCAGATCTCTACCTAGTTTTCCAGTAATAAAACTACCGTCTGCCTTTTTTGGTCCTTGTCCGGAAAGATAAATCAGATTACCTGTTCTGGTAAAGCTTATATAACTGTATAGTGGAGACCCAGGTTTAGGTAAAGTGATCCCTAGGTTTTGTAAGTTCTTCTCTGGTGTTTGAGATTTAATGACAGAGATGCTGAAAAGTAATGCAATGAAAAGAAGGTATTTTTTCATGGATATTATTTTTTTCTAAGTTTAGTTTGCTTTGATTGAAAATAATGGAATCGATAATATGCTGCTACTAATAATAGTAAGATGCAGAATTCTGAAAATAATTTTTCGGCATCAATAAAATCTGTTGGACGATCTTTTAAAAGTGGGTCCATAAATAAGCCGTGTATTAAAAAAAGTAACGCAGTTAGATAAGATATTAAATGAATGTTTTTCCAAGTTCTAAATCCTAATTTTTTCTTTATTATTTTTTGGGAACTTAAGATAACAATGATCAAAGCAAAAAAGGAAATTACACCTAATAAAACGATGGCAGGTTGTTTCGGAGCAGAGAGAGGAACAAAAATATGTTTCCATTCAAAACCCGATGCTTTATCTATAAATAAAATACAGGGATGCAGGAAGGCAAAAAATAAGGCTAAATATGCTGTCCAATTATGAATCCTTTCCACTGGCAGTAATCTTATTTTTTCTGGGAGCTTTTTCCAAAAAGGTTGGGATTTAAACCCGGTACTCAATAATATGCCCAATATAAAATTAAAACAGAGCAACCCCGTGGCACAAAGGCCAAGACTTCCCGATATATCTAAATAGCTTAATCCAAACATAGGAGTTGAAGATACAGAAAACTAGTTTTTCGGGAAAGTCATTTACACCAATCATTTTGGAAACAGCCTTTAAAAAAAATGTTAATTATGGGTATAAATGCCTGAATACTAGCATCTTTTCGTCTAAAAGCTATTTTTATTAGGAAGAAAGACATTAAAAGTCTAATTTTGCAGTTCATTATTTATTTTACAAATTTTACAATGGACACAAAAATTCAAGGAACTGTGAAGTTCTTTAACGAAGAAAAAGGATTCGGCTTTATTAAGCACGACAATTCTAACAAAGAAACTTTCGTACATGCAAACGGTTTGATAGATCAGATCGAAGCTAATGACAAAGTTGAGTTTGATGTACAAGAAGGACGTAAAGGTTTAAACGCCGTTAACGTTAAACGTATTAGTTAATACTAACACTTTCTTTACTATAAGGCCATTCTTCAAAGGATGGCCTTTTTTTTGCCCAGTATCAAAATATAGGATCATCATAATTCCATTGGTTTTGCTAAATCTTCTATCTAAGCCGCACAGAATTTCTATATTTGCCCGATTAATTAGTCTAATATATGTCAGCATTAATGCAAGAATTGCAGGAAACCGTTTCGTTCATTCGAGATCGCATCAATAAGGAAATAAAAGTGGGTATCATTTTAGGAAGTGGGTTAGGAAATTTAGCCAATGATATTGAAACGGAATTTGAAATACCTTATCACGAGATTCCTCATTTTCCAGTAAGTACAGTAAAGGGTCATAAAGGCCGTTTGATTTTTGGAAAGCTCAATGGAAAAGATGTATTAGTGATGGGAGGTAGGTTTCATTTTTATGAAGGCTACACACCTAATCAGGTTACCTATCCCATACGTGTGATGCGTGTATTAGGTGTTACCACTCTTTTATTATCAAATGCTGCTGGTGGAGTGCAAAATAATATGGAAGTAGGCGATCTGATGATCATCAACGATCATATAAGTTTGTTTCAAATTAATCCTTTGATCGGACCAAATGAAGAAGCTTTGGGAACTCGTTTTCCAGACATGAGTGAACCTTATAGTAAATTATTGATTCAAAAAGCAAATGCTATTGCCAAAGCAAATAATATTCAGTTAAAACATGGAGTGTATTGCGGTGTAACTGGTCCAACTTTCGAAACACGTGCTGAATATAAATTAATTCATGCACTTGGGGGCGATGCTGTGGGTATGAGTACGGTTCAGGAAACTATTGTGGCAAAACATAGCGGTATGGATGTATTTGCCATTAGTGTTATTACCGATATTGGAATTCGTGAAGAAGAAAATACCATAACACATGAAGAGGTTTTGCAGGCCGCAAAAAATGCAGAACCCAAACTAACACTATTATTCAGTGGTTTATTAGAAGATTTGTAATACTCATCGAATACGATACACCTAGCATGCAATTGAAGGGATTATACCAGTTTTGTGGATCTGCCATTCTGATGGTTCTTTTTGCGATGCCCCTTTCTGCACAAATGCCAAGAAGCTTTGGCTCCAATAGTTTTAGTAGTGGAAACAATTCTGCTAATAAAAACAGTAGTAAAAAAGATTCTTTACAACATCGAGATCCTTTTGCAGACTCTTTAACTATCTATTATCGATATTTCGATTCAACCAGAAATAGAAGAATAGATTCTTCCATTTCCGATTATTATAGCAGGTTACCCATGGGCCCAACTTATCATACGATGGGTACATATGGGTCACCAGCACAATCCTATTTTTTTAATCCTGTGATGAAAGCAGGATGGGATCCGGGCTTTCATCAATTTGATATATATAATTTCACTGCAGAGAATACTAAGTTTTATCAAACCACAAAACCGTATTCTGAATTAGCATATCTTTTGGGAAGTAAGGCCGAGCAATTGGTAAGTATTTTACTAACTCAAAATAGAAAAAGCAATTTCAATTATTCGTTCGAATACATATTTAGCAGCACGCCTGGCTTTTTAAAAACACAAAATAATAGCCACAATAATTTTCGCATTACCAGTCACTATATTAGTAAGAACAAGCATTATGAATCGTTCTTTATTTTTATTTCTAATAAATCGGCTGCCTCTGAAAATGGAGGTTTAAGAGATGCCAAACAGTTAGATAGTTTATCTACAACTTTAAATGATCCCTATAGTTTGGAGACTAGATTAGGCAAGGCTGGAGCCGCAAGTAGAAATCCTTTTAATACGGTAGTTAATACAGGTAATACTTATAGTAATTCTAGCTTTTTATACAAGCACCATTATGATCTAGGGCAAAAAGATTCTACTGTTACAGATTCAATGGTATATCATTTCTTTTATCCTAGATTTCGCATAGAACATACGTTGAAATTTGCTACAAGTAGTTATTCTTTTTCAGATATTTCTGCAGATTCAACTTTGTACAATCAATACTTTAATTATAAAATTCATGGTAACCCTTCTGGAGACACCATCAGTTATAAGGATAAATGGACAGAAATCAATAATGAATTCAGTTTAATCTCTTTTCCTGAAAAAAACAATCAGAGTCAATTTTTTAAAGCTGGTATTGCTATGCAAAATCTGATTGGCGTATTTGATACGATTACCGGCAAACATAATTTCTATAATATTTATGGATTGGTGGAATACAGAAATCGAACCAGAAATCAGAAATGGGATATTGAGGCTTCTGGTCAGTTTTACTTGAATGGGATGAATTCAGGCGACTATGCCGCTATTGTTAGTATGAAACGTTTATTAGGCTCTAAGATTGGTTCTTTAAAGATTGGGTTTCAAAACGTAAATAAGTCTCCTGTGTTTATACTAAATCCTTTAAGCAGTTTCCCTGTGCAGAATAGGAGTAGTTATAATAAAGAAAATATACTGCGTTTATTTATGCAGTATGAGAATGCTAAAATAGGATGGAAACTGAACGCAGAATATTTTGCTGTGAGTAATTATATTTATTACGATAGTTTTTTAACGGCTAAACAGGACGCTTCCTTATTTAATGTGTTGCATATTAGTGCGGAGAAGAAATTTAAATTAGCGCGACATTGGAATTGGTATACGGATATTCATTTGCAACAAACCACTGGAGACCCGCCCGTAAATATTCCTTTCTTTTATACCCGAAACAGGATTGCGTTCGAGGGAAATTTCTTTGCTAATTTATTTATCTCTACTGGAATTGAACTTCGTTATCAAACTCCATATAAAGAAGATGGATATTCTCCTTTTCTTGGACAGTTTATGAATCAGAATACTTATTCATTAACTAACCGACCTGATATTAGTGCATTCTTAAATTTCAGAATAAAAAGCTTTAAAGCTTTTTTACGACTTGAAAATTTAAATACATTGGATGTGCAAAATGGGTTCAAGTTCGACAAAAGAAATTTTGCATCCGGGCAATATCCTTACCCTGGTTTATGGGTTCGGTTTGGTGTATGGTGGAATTTTGTGAATTAATCTTTCTCAAAATAACAAAGACTGCCACCTACCCATTCTTTGTCTTTATTGTATCGAACGCCAATCATTTTGCCCTTACTTAATCTAGCTAAGTTATTGGTAGCAATAGGTCTGGCCTCTCCATCTTTCCAGAAATAAAAGATTCTAATTTCTGCTTTCGCAGGTATGTCGGGAGTAATAATTACATCTGCATATTTCACCTTACGTTGTAAGATCCAATTTTTAGGGTCTTTGATATTTTCTATATCAGCAATCGTAAGATCGATTACCACACCTTGCCCTGCAAATGAAAACAATGGTTTAAGCACATAATTTTCTAAGTCTTTTGGAAGCTCTTTTAAATCGCTCAAAAACCTGGTGTATGGAACATAAGGGTGATTAATAAATGGCAATGTGTACTTGCTGATTCTATAAAACCAATTAGGGTGTGGTACCCATTCTACCTGTAAATCTTCTAACAGTAATTTTCCCTTTTCCTGAATCTCTGGAGATTGCTGTTGTAAGTCATCAAATATGATACGATTATAAATTCTTTTGATGGCAATTTCTTTTCCATCTTTTAAATAAAATAAATCCTTTCCATTCTGAATTAATTCAGTTAAGCAAACGATGGGAATGCCCACATAATCAGTAGTACAGTAAAAATCAATCTTTGTTTTTTGTTGATGTGGTAGAATCTCTAATAAAATAACATGCTCAGGCTCATGTGTTCCCAGAACAATTTCTTTTAATAATTTAGTATAGGATGCTGTATCGAAACCATTTAAATAAGTAGAATAGTTTTCGGGTATGGGAAAGTGATGACGCGTTACTTCATCTTGTAAAATCTGGTAGGCGAATAGGGTGGGGAAACCCTGCATTTCAATTAATTGGGGTTCTAATTCACCAAAAGCATTTTCACAGATCCCAAAATCGAAAGCAATAAAATGTGAGTGTTTGTTTTCATTAGGTACTCTTACATTCTCGGGAATTGCCTGATTACTTTGTACTTTAAATTGATAGTTTGTAATAGTATCTACGATGCTTTCGCAGGCGTCTAGGACCTTATGTTTAAATGCATTGTCGATGAATATGGGCGTTTCAGCAACCCTGAATTCCAATGCCCCCGGGTGTTTGCTGTTTAACTCATTTAAATAAGCCTGATAGGTTTCCTCTGTGAATTGCTGATTAAACGTTTTGCGTATTTCGGGAACCATTTGTAACTATTTAATGTAAACTAAATTAAACTTTATCTGCTACTAATTCGCCAATGGCTAGATTCAAAAAGTTGGGCAGTATTTTTTTATTGGTCCACATAATCTTTTCTGGATCCTGTAATTGTTCCACCATGCTTTGCCACTTGGCTTCTCCATGATTTTCAATAACGCCTGCTTTTTTATCTGCTCTTTGCAAGTACATACTCATACCAGTGGCATCTGCTTCAGGATGAAATTGGGTTCCAATAAAATATTCAGAGAAACGAATGCTCATGATGGCCCTTTCATATGGAACATGTGGTCGGTGTTTTTCAATCGCCAAAATTTGGCCCCCTAATTGATGAAGCTTTTGATGATTGGGTGCAATTACCTGGTAGTCTCTGCTATCTACTGCATAAAACGGATCATTCATTCCTTCAAATACCGTTTCATTTTTCCCTTCCTGCATTCTGTGAATTGGGAATACACCAAAGCTGGTTGACTTTCTTTTGCAAACCTCACCAATGCCATAATACCTGCAGGCCAATTGAAAACTATGGCAGATAAAAAACACATGTTTTTTTGGGTGTTGTTCTAAACTATTATTCCAGGTTTCAATCTTTTTCAACCATTCTATATACAAATTATCCCATGGGTCACCTTCACTTTCTAAGGGTGAACCTGGCCCACCACTCGAAATATAAATATCGTAGGTAATATCCGGAACCACTAAGTCTTGCCGAACATTATAGGTATGATAGGTATAGGTAATTTGGTTTGTATTCGCCCATTTTTCAACAATCTCCTGAATGCAGCGCATGCCCTGATTCGGAAATCCTTCATAAAGATCCAATACGGCTATCTTAATTAATTTCTTGTCTGTCCAGTTCATCGGCTGCGAAAATAAGCATTAATGGCGGCAGATTGAAGAGGAACTGACCGTAATTTAAATACTGTCAGTTCCTTGTTGAAATCTTATTTACAGGTAACTTAAATTTGTCTTCGGACTTAAGGTTAAAAGGGTCTCATACATCAATTTGATGGTGTCTTCAATATCCTTTTTGTGAATCATTTCAACAGTAGTATGCATATAACGCAATGGAATTGAGATCAAAACAGAAGGACATCCATCATTCGCATAGGCAAAACTATCTGTATCTGTTCCCGTACTTCTACTAAGAGCTCTTAACTGAACAGGAATGGATTTTTTCTCAGCCACATCCTGAACCAATTGTAATAATTTATTATGGATGGCTGGGGCATATGCCAGAGAGGGCCCTTTACCACACTGAATATCGCCTTCAATGGCTTTATTAATCATTGGGGTACTGGTATCATGCGTAACATCTGTAATGATGGCTACATCTGGTTTAATTCTGCGTGCAATCATTTCGGCACCCCGAAGTCCGATCTCCTCCTGCACTGCATTAACAATGTATAAACCAAAAGGTAATTTTTTTCCATGCTCTTTTAATAATCTGGCTACTTCAGCAATCATAAATCCGCCCACACGATTATCAAAAGCACGGCCAATCAAGAAATCATTTGCCAGCTCATCGTAACCATCTACATAGGTTACCACGGCACCGATATGAATTCCTAATTCTTCTACTTCTTTTTTAGTACGTGCACCACAGTCTAAAGTAAGGTTCTCGACTTTGGGAGTAGGTTCTTTGCTATCCGTACCTCCATGGCGGGTATGAATGGCAGGCCATCCAAATACAGCTTTTACCTGGCCTTTCTTTCCATGAATCCAAACGCGCATGGAAGGGGCAATTTGATGATCAACACCACCATTTCTTTTCAAATAAATTTGTCCCTGATCATTGATATAATTTACAAACCAGCTGATCTCATCGGCATGAGCTTCAATAACTACTTTAAACGTGGCTTCTGGATTTATGATGGCAACGGCTGTTCCATAAGGATCTGTATAAAAACTATCTGTAAATGGTTTGATATATTCTAACCATAGTTTTTGTCCACTTATTTCAAAACCAACAGGAGAAGGGTTATTGATATAATCTCTCAGAAAAGCCATCGACTTTTCTGTAACTACTGATTTACTTTCTTTTTTGTCTTTTTTTGTCTTAGCCATGATAATTTATTTTAGTACTAACACGCCAATGATTCCACAGGCGGCTTTGATCAATAAGAGTCCGTCAATTACTGCAAGATAGTAGAGAATGCTTTTACGACGTTGCATTGACCAGGTTACAATTAGTAACATTATAAAAGGGATACTGTTAATCAATATCCTGATAAGTGGAAAATGATTGTTTACAGTAAATAACAAAAAGCTGAGAAAACCTGCAACAGCCATGGGTAAAATAATATAGAAAAG
The DNA here is from genome assembly GCA_025363385.1 of Bacteroidota bacterium. Classification (GTDB taxonomy): domain Bacteria; phylum Bacteroidota; class Bacteroidia; order Chitinophagales; family Chitinophagaceae; genus Sediminibacterium. The sequence goes on from JANYEA010000056.1 coordinate 15,228, forward strand.
GGTTTTGCGAAGGCCTAACCGAACCACAAATGTTTTTAACTGGCTATTGTGGTCGGCTGCATAGTCTTTAATATCGAAGAGAATGCAGAGTATGGAAATATATAATACATTTTTTAAAAAGAACCAGGATACCATTGCATTCAGTTCAAAATGAGTACCCGTTTGCATTCTCAGAAAAATAAGTGGATAGAGGCTAATTACACCAGTCCATACAAAACTAATCACAAAGGGCTTTAGCCAACCGATACTTCTTAAGTTATGTGTTGGATTTTTGGGTGAAATACTTTCGTAATATAAAAGCGCTGTGATGGGAAATATCATTAATAAAGTCCATTCCATTGAACTTAAGGAGCGAACAGCATCCCAGTTTTGAAATAATAATATGCCTCCTGCTAATATCGCAGTAGCCAATAAAATGGTTTGGGAATAAGCAACTTGAATTTGATGTGTTTTATACCAATATGCACGTTGATTTGGCTGGCTGAAACTAGCTTCAGAATTGTACGACTTTGTATAATACCAAACAGATCCTGCAAATAAAAACAGATAGTAGAGTGGAGGGTTAAGAGAAAGTCCTAACTGAATATTTGTTTCTAAGGAAAGTGCTAAAACGCAAGTGCCATAAAAATAATTGCTAAAGAAATAGCTTCGAGCTAATCTGTTCAAGCTATTTATTTGTAAATAATGATTTCGGGAGATACCACGGTATCGCTCACATTTTTACCTAGATCGCGGGCCCAAAATTTAAAATAGCAGGTGTCGTTTTTATTTCCAGGGCATCCAGGTAAAATTGGGTATAAAGAATTTAAACTGGTACCCACGCTATATCCTATTTCTAATACGCCTTTTAAATTAGGTGTAGCTGTAAAAGCGGGAATTTTTGAGCGATCGCTGAAATTGATGCAGCCCTGTGTTTTGGTAATCTTTTGGATCCAAACACTATCCTGTAAATCACCTTCTTTATCAGTAAATGTGATGCTGAAGATCATTTCTCCCCCATTGGTAAAAGCGGTGTTGTTCACAGAAGTGAATGTTAGGCTTGGTTTGGTATTATAAGAATCTTTGCTACAGGCACTGAATACCAACGAAATTGCCAGAACTAACCCTAATTTTGTCCTCATTCTTTTTACTTTCAGTTCAAATTTAGTTAAAACATTACAATACCTGCTAGTGCAACCATTCGATGTTAACAATATTTTCTCTGTTTCCCCTGCCGATTTCTCGCTTCAGGCCCTGCAATTATTCCATTGGCAGTATGAACAGAACCCAGTTTATCGAAAATGGTGCGATTTAACCATCAAAAATCCACTTGATATTAAGATGGTTGAACAGATTCCGGCGTTGCCTGTGGGATTTTTTAAAACACAAACTATTCAAACAGGTTCATTTGAATTGATTGATTTTTTTGAAAGCAGTGGTACTACCCAAACAACCAATAGTAAACATTGGGTGCGGGATATGGATTTGTATCGGAAAAGTTTCCATCAGGCATTTGAATTGTTTTATGGAAAAACAAAAGATTGGTGCATCATAGGTTTGTTGCCTGCCTATTTAGAAAGGCAGCATTCATCCTTAGTGATGATGGTGGATGAGTTGATCATGGATAGCGGTCATAATGAAAGTGGATTTTATTTGTACGAGCATGAGAAACTTTCTCAAACATTGCAAAGATTAGAATCACAACAACAAAATACCTTATTGATTGGAGTAACATTTGCTTTATTAGATTTTGCTGAATCCTTTCCACAGCAATTGAAATACACTACAGTTATGGAAACAGGAGGGATGAAAGGCAGGAGAAGGGAAATGACAAGGTTGGAAGTACACGATCAGTTAACCAAACAATTAGGTGTTAAGAAAATAGATTCCGAATATGGGATGACGGAACTAATGAGCCAGGCTTATTCAAAAGGCGATGGAATCTTTGTATGTCCGCCTTGGATGAAAGTATTGGTGCGGGATGAAGAAGATCCTTTAGCAGTTAGAACAACTGGAAGAGGGGTGATCAATATCATCGACTTAGCAAATGCAGATAGTGCAACATTTATTGCAACAGAAGATGTGGGTAGGATTTATGAGGATGGTAGTTTTGAGGTATTTGGAAGATTAGATAATAGTGATATACGAGGATGCAGTTTGATGGTAGAGTAGTAATTTTAGTTACTCTGCTGTTACTCGGTTTTATTTTTCTTAATTTTACATTCCTGAAAATGCCCAGGTGGCGAAATTGGTAGACGCACTGTGTTCAGGTCGCAGCGTTCGCAAGGATGTGCTGGTTCGAATCCAGTCCTGGGCACATAACCACCTTTTTGAGGTGGTTATTTTATGCTTGAAAATGCAGTATTGCTAGGCATTTCATTCCACAAACTTTCGTTTTACTTTTTTTCATTTGATGTTTATTTCTCAATTTCTGTACCTCTTTTGTACAAAGAGTTACAGAAATTGAGAAAACTCATACTGTCTCGCACTAATAAATCATGCGCATTTACATTCGAATTTTTTCAATAATTTTTACAACCTCTTTCATATTTTAGGTTCAAATATCAAAACAATATTTGCTTTTTTAGGTCATCCATATTTTCTAAGTCATTTATATGCTATTGTTTTTAAAACTTAAAATAATTTTTAATTAATGATATCTTTTTACTGATCTCTTTTATTCAATAACCATATAATTGAACGAAGGATTTGAACCGGTTTGAAAATTATAAAAATATAAAGTAAACCCTGAAGTTGTTGCTTGAACATAACTAAAAGTATACTGTGCACTCGCACTTGCTGACGTAATAATTACAACCGGTGCAATTGAGAATGATGCTCCTCTAAAAGTAACTGTTAAGGCTGTATTTACTCCATTATTTGTGCCAGTAGTCGTAATATTTCCTTTCATATCTGTAGAATTACTAGCTATGGCAGCGGCAGTTATTCCATTTGCTGTAGTAACCGCAATGGTTGGTGCTGTTGTTTGCTGACTTCTGATATGTCCACCTTTCAAATTAAGTTGGGCTGAAGGTGTAGTCGTTCCAATACCTACCTGACCAGAATTATTAATATACATTCTTTGGTTACCGGCTCCATCAGCTAAAATAATGGTATTACTTAATGCAGCGGAAAGTCCGGTAACATTGCTTCCAATAATTGTATTATTAGTTCCGGTAGTAATACCTAACCCTGTATTATACCCTATTGCAGTATTAGTGCTTCCAGTAGTATTGTTTTGTAAAGCATTATATCCAAGAGCTGTATTACTGCTTCCATTTGAAGAAAGCAAAGCATTATATCCGAAAGCTGAGTTATAGTTTCCAACAACATTATTTGAAAGAGAACTTGCTCCTGTAGCTGTATTGTAACCGCCAGTAGAAGTAGAAAATAATGCGTTATTACCAATCGCCGTATTTTGTAAACCGGTTGTATTTGAAGAAAGTCCCAGATTACCAATGGCTGTATTACTGGACCCAGTTGTGTTGATTGCAAGTGCATTATAACCAACAGCTGCATTATTTGCACCTGTAGTGTTTGCGGCAAGCGAATAATAGCCAACTGCCACATTATTAGTACCCGAATTATTTGCTGCAAGTGCATAATAACCAAATGCAGAATTACCCGATACATTATTAGCACCTAGTGCAGAATAACCAACAGCAGTATTGGATGCACCGGTTGTATTGGAAGCAAGTGCATTATAGCCAAAGGCGGCATTGGTTGTTCCAGTTGTATTATTAAGAAGTGAATTTGTACCAAAAGCTGAATTGTATGATCCAGTATTAGCTGCAAGAGAACTGTAACCGAATGCTGCATTGTTTGCTCCGGTTGTGTTTAAATAAAGAGAATTATAACCAAATGCTGCATTTGATGCACCTGATGTATTGGCAGCAAGAGCATTATAACCAAAAGCAGAAATACCGGAAGCGGTATTAGCATTAAGAGCATTATAACCAAAAGCGGCACTGTTTATTGCGGTACTATTGTTGGGAAGAGATGCATTACCGAAAGCGGTATTGGTTGCCCCAAGAAAACCTGAACTTAGATTGTTGCGTTTGAACACAAGATCAATATTATCGGTAGTACCAATAAAGTTAGTGCCCGCTGTTGTACTCGAATTACCAGTCAATCCCCAAGTGCTTCCATTGGCTGCACCCGTTGAAGCTAATTTAATCCATGAAGGTGCACCAGTTGTACCGGAATTATAGTAATAACCAACACCACCAGTTAAACCGGCATTAATATTATACACCATTAAACTCGCAGCAGGTAAAAGTATTGTAGAAGCATCACTTAAAGAAACTAAACTTACTCTTGGCATCAACAAACCTTTGGAACTGCTTGTTAGATCAAGTAATGCAGATGTATCCGGGGCGTTGGTTCCAATTCCTATCCTACCTGCATTTGTTATTCTCATTCTTTCGTTAAAGAAAGGGCTTGCAGCTTTACCTGTAGAAAAAATAATTGATTTAGATTGATTGGCATTGGCAATATTCATATCTAATCCACTACCTAAGAAACTTACATCATTGGCTGTGCCGATATTATAAGCTGTAGGATAATTGAATTGAGAATTATTAATTCCCATCCACGCAAATCCTGTAGTTATTGTTCCATTATCAGCGGTAGAAGAATATCCGCTTTTTGCCTGTACACCGGTACTTAGATTCTGAATATTGTATTGTAAGAAATCATTTACTGTTCCGGAAGCTGCAATAGCATTTTTAGAAGTTGATGAACTCGAAATAACCTTTAATGCTTCAGGATTTGTTGCATCAAATGTTGCTGCTCCTATTACTAATCTTTCATTAGTATTATCAAAAAATAAATGTGCACTATCCTGACTCAATAATCCGTTTGTTCCGGCAAACAATACACCACCTTTCTTCATGGTAGAGAATGTTGGCGTGAGCGACCAAGTATTGGCACTTGACAATAAACTATCTCTTAATTTATTGCGGTTGGCCAATGTTGAAAGCGTAGAAGCTGTATCACTGTATTTTAAATAGCCCCCTGTTTGAAGAGAATTGTTTCGTACATATGGTGAAAGCATCAAAGCAGTATCTGTTGCAACAATGCCATTAGCATATTTTATCAAATCTAAAGGTGTGGTAAGAGTTAAAGCTCCTGTATTTGGATTTCTAGTAACAACACTATCGATATTTGTTCCGGCCGGCAAATTAAATATTGGTGAGGAATAAGCACGATAATAATTGCTTAGCATAGCACTGGTATCGGTGTAATTTACTTTTAACGCTAATCTAGAATCAGTTGCCGTCTTGTTATAATAAGCCGATAACATGGTAGCTGTATCTGAATATTTTACTGCAAAAGCACTTCTTTGATATGGCGTAAGCATGGTGCTGGTATCCGTATATTTTACCACGCCGCTTAATGAAGGAATTGAAATTACCCTTGCATAAGGACTTAACATAGCACTGGTATAGAACTGAATTCAGTAAAGTATCATCATTAACTGCTACAGAGGCTTTATATGCACTTTTATTGACATTCTGAATCGTTTTTTGACATGCTATTTCAGGACTTGACAAAATGTAACAGTTTGAACCCGTCGTAGCAATTACTACAATATCTTTATTTAATGGAAGGACTCTGCCCGAGCAAGTTGTAGTAGTTGTAATTGCAGCACCTGTAGATGTATTGGTAAATATGACTGCATTTGCACTCATTGAGGCAGTAGTTAGTAGAACTGAAAATACCATTAAGGTAATTGCGTTTCTCTTCCTTATTACTTTTGAATGGAATCGGTTGTTTTTAAAACAAAAGGATTTCTCTAAAATATTATGGGCATCAGAACCCCAAAAGAAATATTGTAACCAATAGAACCACATCCTATTAAGGATTTATTAGGAAACTAATAGATTCAAAATTTCATAGCAGCATTAACAAGACAGCGTAAAGTTCAACAAAGTTTAAAGTTTAAACAAATAATCAGTCGTTTAATTAAGTAAACATGATAAAAATCATATAATTTGATTGCAGGTCTGGTGAAAACTGAAAAATATTTTTATAAATCTAAGTTGGTTTACTTAACGTGAATAATTCATTTTAGAAAAACTAAAGTATTGAGATAAATCCTGTAGTTTGAGTGAGTACAACATTAATGTTGGCACACTAAATTTTAGATAATATGTAATTCGAACTCAATTTCAGCTTGAAATTATAATCTATATATCAATTCAAAATCATAAAATTGAATTAATTCTGCTCAAATTTATATTATCTCAAAAATTAAAATCCAAACCGTTGAAGGAGGAGGCTTTTCATAATCATTTTTTTGACTTAGTATTTAAGCATCTTTAATGAAAGCATTCTTTTTATCAAAAATCTGGTCTTTACCTTTTTTTCTACCTCAAACAAATGTTTACCCGAAGCATCTGTTACTTTCCCGTTTCTTTTATTGTAGCATTATTATTATGTTTTGCAACATTTGAAGGAATGCCAGCTGGCAACTGATCTATCTCAAAGGCTATAACAATTTCAAGAAAAGCAGCAGTTGGTGAGAAAATAGCTGGGTTATTTTATGAGATATAGAGTTATTGTGCAATTATTCGAAGATGCTGAAGATGTTAAACAAATATGAAAGTAAATACAGTTTATGAATGCTACTCGCAGGCAATGGATCGCCACATTTCATCCATGGAGCTTTATTCGTACATATAAATTATTTATAATTCATATCTAAAACCACTAGTGTCCGGTAAAAATAGTTATTAGTTCTTTGAAAGTCTTGGTATATATGTGTTTCGTAGGAAATTAGGTCGGTGACGATTTGAAATGGGTCATTTCATAACTTACTGTAAATCAGTTTGTTTATGAATCAAGGCAA
>JANYEA010000115.1 GCA_025363385.1 Bacteroidota bacterium
CTGAATATGAATACAGGTTCAACAGAAGAAACAGAAGGAAGGGATTATTCAATGATGTTTTACAAAGAATGATTCATCAAATTCCACATCCTTACAACTACCTAAAAACACTTTGCGTTTATAATACCTAATCCTATTAAAGTATTATGCAGAACTTCTTAAGGAATATGTTTTTGAAGAAGTAAGGCTGACAGAATTTCCCGACAAACCATCAAGAAAAAAATGTATCTTCTTAGCACCCTATGAGGTTGACATTTTTGAATATGCAACAAAACTAAATTATGAAATCAACTCTAAGTCCTTGATGGAAATAGAAATCTTACAAAAAGAAAATTTACATTTTGCTGACTTGACATTATTGAACTGCAACGGACTACCCCATCAAGAAAAAGTAAATGCTGCAAGGCAATACTGGCAAGGGACAACAAACCGTGACACTAATACTGAAGTTCTGTATACTGGACAGTTTAAGATAAAAGCCTTAATACAGAGATGACAGCAAAACTACTGCTGGTAACATGGGGTTTTGTGCAAGCAGGGCTTGACGTTCAAACTTCGGCAAGTTGCATCGCTGTACTTTGGTTCGGGCTGGAGGGAATTCTGTTGGGCTTTTAGTTGTTATCTTGTACTTTTATTTCTTTATTGGGCTTCAGTTCCGGGCTGGACAAACAACAATGCCCTGTCTGCACAAAGCCCTGTTCGTCAGACTGTGAAAAAACTCTCTTACTCTTTAAAATAGCGATATACAAATTTCTTATAAAGCATTCAGTTACTTATCTAAGCAGCTTTCAAAAGAGGATGGTAATAATTTTCAAAAAAATAAGTGGGCTTATTTTGGCTACAAATGCTTTTGATAATGCCGCTTTTTAAAGTACAGACTATTTTGCTGTAGTCTGGTTGCCAATTTTTTATTGTCTCCAGCATTCCTTCGAAGCCCAGTATATTTTTGGTGCGCATAAAATTGTAACAGAACATAATCAGGTTCATTTCACCGTTTACTTTTTGCAAACCTTTAAGTAGCGTATGTGTATAGCCCCAATGCCTTTTGATACTGCCGAAGGGATGCTCCACAATAGCTTGCCTGCGTTTATAATAATGTGGATTTTTTTTGATGTTGTTATTATTAATATCAACGGCATCCTGATATTCGCTGCGTTGCACGATTCGCTTAGGCAACTTAGTGCATTGGCTTTTTAAAGAACAAGTTTTGCAAGCATCCGTTCGGTAGGTTTTAAAACGATAACTCGTTTCATTAGCTTCACCCTTTTTATTATGCCATGTTCCCAATGAAGTTAGTACCGCCCCCTCCGGGCAAGTATAACTATCGTTTAGTTTATCATAATCAAAACTCTCTGCCAAAAACTCGTTGTCAATATGCTTTACACTGGGTTGTTCTTTATAGGCTACATGGGTAATCATATTATCCTGCTGGCAGTACTGAAGTTCTGCTCCTGTATGGTAGCCTTTATCTGCTAATACCATGAGGCTATCTTTATCAGTTAACTGTAAATTTTGTTTAGCCTGCATAGCTGCTTTGTATAATGCCTTACCATCATTGGTATTGGTGGCCTCGGTATGCACAATGAGGTTATGCTTATCGTCAACCACGTTTTGTGTGTTATAGGCAACCTCCACTATGTTTTTTACAATAATGATACTTCTACTATCAGGATCAGTAGTACTTATCTGCCTATCGGTTCTAGCCGTTAACTGTTGTTGAAGTAAATCATATTTAATAGTACGTTCTTTTAATTTGGCAAGCCCAAGTGCAATCTTGTCCTTCTTCAATTGTAACTCCTCCTTTCCGGTGCTTGTTTCTTGTTGATCTAGTTCGTCGAGTTCTTGCAAATATTTTTCCGTTTTATCAACAATAAATTGCTGATGCTTATCAATCTTATTTTGATGGTAGTTATTCTTCTTACTGTTTACCGCTTTGAACTTACTGCCGTCGATACCTATGATGGTTTTGCCTAGTAGTCCTGCATCGCTCAAAAAATGTACATACACTTTAAACATAGACTGCAAGGCTACTGCATGGATTTTGCGGAAGTCAGCAATGGTATGATAATTCGGAACCAGACCTTGCAGCAACCATTGAAGTTCAATATTACGGCCGCATTCTCTTTCTAGCTTGCGGCTGCTTCGTATTTTATTCAAGTAACCATAGAGGTATAATTTTAAAAGCACCCCAGGAGCATATGGAGGCCGACCTTCTGTTTTGTGATTGGTATTCTTGAACCCTATTTGTTGCAAATCAAGCTTATCAATAAAAGCATCTATAAGCCTAACTGCATTATCGGCAGTTACTTGGTCTTCCAGTGTACAGAAGTAGGTTTGATGGCGGTTATT
>JANYEA010000143.1 GCA_025363385.1 Bacteroidota bacterium
TCTTCAATCATCGACATCATTTGTTCGCGCTGCTCCTTTTTGTTTTGCATAATATATCTTTTTGCAAAACTCAAACTAACTATGCAACTTTACAATAGGGTATTGGTGGGAGGCTTACCTCGAAACAAACATAATCTTTAGCTATTTCTTGGTAATTGTTTAACCCCTTGCATTCATAAAGCCTGAAAAGTTCATTTTCTGTTAAAGAAATAATATCAATATCTTCTTTAATTGATTTGAAGTCTTTGAAATTATACCTCATTGTCGTCAACTCATTTCTCATTGCATAGTTTAGAAAAACCTTCAATTCTTTGATCTGGGCACCGATTGTATTATTCATCATCTTTTCAATATTTATCAAATAATGATGAAATTTTTGATAAAACTGGTTATTAATTGACTCAAAACTTAATTTTTGCTTTGAATGTGCTTCATATTTGATTAATAACTTTTTAAAGCCTTCATAATGCATAATTGTTCCTTTTGCTTTGGTAGCTTTTGATATAGCAATAAAGTCATCAAAAAGGGTAAAAAACTCTGATTGTTCTGTCTTGATTTCTTGAATAGATGTTTCAGAAGTGTAATTTTCTTTGTAAGGGTCTGTTTTTTTTACTAATTCTCTGAATTTTTCAGCGACTTCTAAAACGGAAAATTTTCTTTTTATAGATATTTCTTCTTTTTCTATTTCTTCAATAACCATTTTGCAAGCTTTGAATTTCTCTTTTGTTTCAAAATCTTCTAAGCTTACAGCCTTAAATTCATTTTTTTGCCAATTTTCTTTTTTAACATTGGCTTTAGTGTAAAACCGAAATTTTTGACCTTTATCTTGGTAAACCATCATTACTGGATAAAGATTTTGTTTGCTCTTTTCTTGAAGGTAAAATTTGAGCGTTGCCATATTAGTGTCAATTTTAGTGTCAAAAGCGTTAAACACGCTTCAACTCGATTACACAACAAATATGTTACTCAATCTCCTGAAACCATTGCTAATATTAGGTTCCCTGTTTAAAGTTGTTCAAATTTGTTCAACCAAGTTCAAGCAACTTTTGACATCACCCCTCCCAGCCAGATCACAAAAAATAAAAAAAACCTCTTTCTGAGGTTTTTTTTATTGGTAGCATTCAAAATTTTAAAGTTCCCAATCTACTAGAATAAGTTCTATTAATGAATACATCAAAGTCAGATTCCAATCAAAATCTCTACTTCCGGTAATATTTGTTCTAATTGCTTTATTATAAGTATTTATGAATGAAAAGTTGATTTTTATTTGAAAATATCATGCTTCCAGTAGAATAAAACCCATCTTCCTGATCTACTTGCAAATAATACACTAGTGGTTTAATACTTTTAACACACTTAATGAATATGATTAAAATCAGAATTATCATTCTTTGACAGATGTACATTTGTAGCCTTATTGAAAATTTTGTTTTCGAAAATAATTGAATACACCAAATACACATATTAAATTCCTGGGCCTAATTCTATTCATTGCTTTTTTTGCTCAAACTTTCAGCAAAGGGTTTATTATTGCGAATTATTATACCAATACGCAATCCTTTGCTATTAATTGTATTAATAAAGCAAAACCCAAAATGCATTGTAATGGTAAATGTCAGATGATAAAGAAATTAAAGCAGGAAGAGAATACAGACAGTCAAAATTCTGAACGCAAAAATGAAATTAAAACAGATATACTGTTCTTTGCTCAGATCAAACTTCATTTATATAATCAGCTATTCAATAAAAATAGAATATTCCCCATTTTACAATATAAAATAACTAAAGACATTTCCGCTGAATTTTTCCACCCACCTAGTGCTATCTAGTTTTCAGATTATTTTATTGTTTCCATTTTCTTAATTCTTCTAAATTTTAGCATGAAAAAATATTGTATTGCTGCTATCTTATTGATGGCGGTCTCAACTACTTATGCATGCAGCATTTGCGGCTGCGGTGGTGGTAATGTATATATGGGATTGTTCCCTAATTTTAAATCCAAATTCTTTGGTATTCGTCATATTTACAGCGAATACCACACTTCTCTTTTAAATAGCCCAGACCAATATAGTCATAACTATTACAATACTGTTGAAATATGGTCGGGCCTCAATATTAGCAAACGTTGGCAGGTATTGGGTTTCCTACCCTATCATTATTATAAACAAAACGATGATGACATGGGAAGCACTACAAAATCTGGATTAGGGGATATTACCTTAATCGCAAACTATAAACTATTTGCCACACCATTTTCATCTCATGTTCCTGGAAATGTATCTCATGAATTATGGATTGGAGGTGGCGTAATAGTTCCGAGCGGTGCATTTAAAGTGGATGTTAATGATAGTACAACTACTTTGGCAGATATTAATAGTCAGATTGGTACTGGCAGCCTAAATCTCTTTTTAAATGCCAGACATACACTAGAACTAAACAATTTCGGAATTAATTGTTCTATGAATTATAAAATTGCAATGGCAAATAATCAGGGTTACAGATATGGAAATAAGCTAAATGTAAACAGTATTGCGTATTATAAAATCAATAGTAAATCCACTACTATAATACCCAATGCTGGATTTTCTTACGAAAATATTAATGGGAATAGCTTACACGGAAGCAAAATCATTCTAAGTGAAGGACTCAATTCAGGTTCTTATCATACGGGGGGGGTATGTATTTGCATTAATAGGTGGACTTGAATTTAATTTTAATAAAGTTAGCCTTGGTGCCACTATGCAAACTCCATTGGGACAAGAGTTTGCTAAAGGGCAAACCAAACAACATATCAAAGGCACGATACATTTAACCCTAGCATTATAATGATGAAAAGATATATTTCCTTAAAAAAAATATTTCTATTTATAGTTATACTGGATTAATCATTGGTGTCTTCTTATTAGCATTGGGAATATCCGGATCAATATTGGTATTTAGAAAAGAGTTGGTTGCTAAAATCTATTCAAGTTCCAATAAAGTTGCCATTCGACCCTCAAAATTATCTTTAGATTGTATGTATCGAATTATCATTCGAACCTATCCAAAAATTGAGGGAATCAGTTTGAGAAATTTTGATCATGACCCTACTGCGGCTTATCATTTCACTTTGTATCGAAATGATGTCAATATCAATACTTATGATTTATTCTTATTGGTAATGGATCCATATACTAGCATAATTATTTGTGCGGTGTGGTATAGGAATATTAGCTCTGGAATGATATATTGGGTTTTACAATTCCACTTTAGTTTTCATTGGGAAGTTCTTGTTTTATTATTAACCGATCTGATTGCTATACTACTATTGATTTCAGTTACAACAGGGTTGATTGTGTATAGAAAGAAGCTTTTGACGTGATACAGTGCAACTGGCAATATTGAAGAATGGAAAATAGAGATGCCAGAAGATGGAAATTTAGATTACTTTTTTATTGTAAATGATAGATAATTTAAGCGCAGATTAAGAAATACTTCTGTCTTGAGGGTAACCTTATTACTTTATCAAAATGGAGAACAAACAATTTACTTTAATACAACTGGATTTAAATTAGAATTACAAAACACTATTTAACCGTTGAGAGGATAAGTATATATGTAGGCTCCCCTTATTTTAGTGCCAGTATTAATTAGAGTTTTCTAAGTTATTCATTTTTTGGTTTCCAACGATTTTATCCACTAAACGGCTCTCTTCAATTTTTGGATTATTTACGTTCGCCGTTTGTGGATAAAGCATCATAGATGATTCTGATCTTTTGTAATGCTGTTCAGCATAAGTTAGTGGTGACAAGTAACCAAGTGATTTATGAGGGCGTTCAGTATTGTAATCAATCCGCCATTCTTCACTCAAGCATCTCACTTCTGCCAGGCTGTTGAACAAATAAGCATTCAATAGTTCTCTTCTGATACTGCCGTTTTTCCTTTCGATGTATGCGTTTTGTGTTGGCTTGCCAGGTTGTATGTATTGCAATGTGATCTTGTGTTTTTCACACCACTCCTGCAATACATGACTGATAAATTCCGGGCCATTATCAGAACGAAGATTTGCAGGTTTGCCTCTTTGTTCAATAATTCTATTAAGCACTCTGGTGACCCTTAATGATGGCATGGATGTATCTACTTCCATGGCTAGTGATTCTCGATTAAAATCATCTATTACATTAAATAAACGGAATCTTCTTCCATCAACCAATGAGTCTGTCATAAAATCAATGCTCCATACTTGGTTTGGTGCATCTGGTACTGTTAGGGTTTGTTTCACCCTTTCTGGTAATCGTTTTTTAGCCCTGCGGCGGATATTCAATTTCATATCGGTATACACCCTGTAAATCTTTTTATGATTCCATAGAAAGCCTTTATTCCAAAGACGATAGCAGCACTGCCAATAGCCTATGCTAGCATGCTTAGTAGTAAGTGTAGTTAGTGCTTCTTGCACATCTTGATCATCCTTGGGTTTTGCTTGATACTGACAAGTGGTTCGAGATATTCCCATCAGTGTACACGCCTTGCGGTTACTTAGCTGTTCTTCTGTTACCAGATATTCAACAGATTCTCGTTTCTCAGAAGGCGTTAGAACTTTTTTGCAAGCAGGTTTTTGATGGCTCGATTCTCAATGCTCATCTCTGCGTACATTTTCTTGAGCTCTGCATTCTCCCGTTCCAATTCTTTCATCTTGGCTACATCACTGGTTTCCATACCACCATATTTTGCTTTCCAATTATAAAAAGTTGGTTCACTAATACCTAATTCTCTACTGATGTCTTTTACTGATATACCAGCTTCCTGTTTCTTCAGGGCTGATACAATTTGGTGTTCGGTAAATCTTCCTTTTTTCATGTCTATTAAAATTTAAAGTTAACAAGCATTTTTTGTTAACTCTAACTTTAACTGGCCGAACTTAGGGGAAGCTTACAGTTTTTGTAGACTTTATTAAATGTGGATTGATTTTAAAATCCACCGTATCCCTCGAAACGCGGATTTACAAAATTGTTGAATATACTTCCAAAACGAAATGCGAGGCCAAATGAAGTGAAATAATTGTAATTTGATCCAAGTTGACGCTGTCGGGTTAACACTTCTTGCTCCGTAATTATTCCTTTAACAAGGTTAACCTGATTGTGCACTATGCTTGCATTTAAATGCACAAAGAAAGATAATCCACTTCCAATTCTCACATCAGCATTTGCATTTAAACCCATTGTATATAACGACCAATCATAGAAATAATTACTAAAATAAGCACCTCCATTAAAAGTGCCCCATTTTTTGTTTAAAGTGATTGCTCCGGAAAACCGATGACCTAAATAAGTCTCATTTATTTTATTGAATATTGTAGTATCATAATAATCATTGTGGCTTATAAAAATGCCATACCTCAAAACAAAAAAACGATTATTTACTTCATTATATTTAAAAACATTATACTCTATTGCTGGATTAAAGGATAATTTCAGTTTGTAGTTATCAAATGTACTGCTCGAAAAAATAGTCTGATAACCATAACTCCAATGATCGCTAAATGATTTTACTAAAGTGTGATACAATCTGTAGTTACTGTTTTTTACACGGAATTGAGTAGTATCATACGTATACAAAGAATTATACAGATTCCCATTCATAGAAAAACCCAATTTTAATTTTTTAGTTGTTCGGTTAGCAGATAAATCTGAACCAAAAACTCTATTTTTATAAACTTGATCTGCATTAAATTGACCACTTGCCGCTATATTGAAAACCCAATAATTCCATTGGTCGTGCGTGTCTTTAAGTGTTGATGAAATGCCTGGTACAACTTCAGTTTTCATATCAATTTTTACCTTTGATGCATAAACAGTTTTAGCGATCAATGGAGAAAATCCTAACATCAAATATTGCAAAATGTTCTTGCGAACTTCAGAGGCAGTTACATTGGGTGCAGTTGTAAACACAAGTGTATCAATATAATTTTGATACATGTTTTGTCCGTATAAATTCATGTGATATTCAACACCTCCTCCGCCCATTCGTTGGCCTGTCAGTAATACATATGCATCCGCATCGGTCCGGTCTAACACAAAGTCAACAATTGCAATCTCGGATTTGAAATAATTAAAATCACAACCCACTCTGCAATCAATATATACTTTCAATTTCCCTGAACTGGCATTTTGTGCACTAGTTGTAAAAAAAATAAATAAGAAAGATATCAACCCAAAGGCTTTCCAAATATTAAACACGAATATTGATTTATAATATTTAATAAAGTGTAAATGTACACTTTATGTTTCGCGATAAATAAACCTTCCATTATAACGAATTGCTATATTTCCAAATAAACATATACAACAATTCTAACCTATTATTTTTAAAATCGAATTTCAAATTCCGAAACATAAACAGCAGTATCCTTAGTTTGATCTTTATAAAACAACCTTGCTTTTTCTCCTACATTTAAAGTGGTTAATTTATTAATGGAAGCTGTTGCATCTCCAATAGGTTGTAAGGCTGGATACCATAATGTACTTCCAGGTTTGGTTAAAATTAGTTGAGGTTTACTCCATTGCTGAGAATTTCGTTCATCTAAAATGTCATTTTTGTTAAAAGATATATAGATGCTACTACCCTTCCAGGATGCGCCCTCAGATTTGGCCATTAACATCACCCATGATTTTAAATAACTATTCCAGCTTACAGAAGGGCCCCAATAATATTTGCTATTTACATTAGAAGTTGGCCCACCACCCTCTGTAATAGGAATTTGTAAAGACTCAATTGGTTTGCCAATGCCATCATAAATAGCTGAATAATTTTTGCCATCCCATCTTTTAGCTTTTCCAGTAGGTTGATCTAAGTCGGTTAATTTAATTCTAGCCATACTAATACATTGTCCAGCATATTCTTTAAAGGGGTTGTATTTTGCAGAATCATAAACACCCGCATAACCATATTCACCATAAAATATATAAAGGTATTCACCACTGGCAACTGCGGATGGATCCCCTACCCCGCCAGCAAAAGTTACAGAATTGTTATGGGGCTTTAAAATCATTCTATCTTGATTATCTTCTAAAATAATTC
>JANYEA010000163.1 GCA_025363385.1 Bacteroidota bacterium
TCATAATTACCACCCAGTACTCCAATACTATCATCATATACTGTTATACAAATGGCTTTATTTGCTGTAACCACACTACCTACTAAATGTTGCGAACCTAATGCTGAACTCGCTATTAAAGTGTAGGTTTCACCGGCTTGCAGGGTAATTGAAAAGGGCTGACCCGCCAAATGCCCCACAGCATCCTTACTAGGCGTAATGTCAACTACCGTATTATTTTCTGTAGCCACAATTACAAATCCATTGTGTGGTTTGATGGTACTGGCATTGTTGTTAAAGGGGATATTGTCGAAAGTATTTTGACCCGGAATCATAAATTTAGTGCCCATTCCAGCCACGCCTTTCAGCGTAAAAATTTCTGGGTTTAAAAAATTTCCATTCTTAACACCATCAACTTCATAGTAGGCAGAGATTTTATTGGTGGCTGTGATTTTTATACCCGTTCTTAAAACAATATTCTCGGGTTTTGATTCCAGTATATTTAAAAATGCGGTAAGGTCTTTTGTAATGGTAGTGTTGGCATTTAACGTAAAGGTGATGGCCTGAAATGAAGGATTTGCCGGCATACTTACAGTAACATCTGCGGCAACAGCATAAGCAGAAAAACGAATATAGATGGGTTCGTTTGCATGATCTGGGGTAATAGCAGGTGCTGCAAACCAAAATATCGTATCTGATTGCGCCTTTCCAAAAAATGATAAGAAGCAACAAAAGAAGATCAATATATATCGCTTATTCAAATTCATAGGTTGAAAAGGAGTACCCAATTTCGATTTATTATTATATAAAAAAACTGCTTTCCCTGTGGCTAAAGATTCTAAAGATACCTAATATGTTGCTTTTGTTTTTCAATTGCTACAATTTGACGGAAAATTAGATAACCGTATATTTAAGAAACAATTATTGAATCTTGCCAATATGAGAAATTTTCAAAGTCGTTCTACCCTTTCAATCTTCATTATTATCACTTTTTTACATGCTTGTAAATCTCCGGTAGAGTGGACAAATTATGGAGGTAATAAAGCCAATAACCACTATTCCAGCCTTACTCAGGTTGATACTAATAATGTATCAACTTTAAAAAAAGCCTGGGAATATCATACGGGTGATGCCGATGAAAAAACTCAAATACAAGTAAACCCTTTAATAGTTGATGGAGTTTTATATGGTGTTTCTCCTAAGTTGAAAATGTTTGCACTTGATGCTGCAACAGGTAAGGAATTATGGGTATTTAATCCTGCAGAACCAAATTCAATTTCTGCCAAGGGAAATGGATATTTTTCCATGAACGTTTGCAGGGGACTTACATTTTATAAAAATGGGAAAAACGATCAGCGCTTATTTTATTCAGCAAGTGGATCCTTGTATTGCATAAATGCATTAACAGGTAAACCGGTCATATCGTTTGGCGTTGAAGGAAAAATTGACTTGCATCAAGATTTAGGTGTAGATGCGAGTAATTTATATGTGGCATCTACAACTCCAGGAATTATTTATAAAGACCTGATTATTGTAGGAACAAGGGTTGCCGAAGAAGCTGCTGCTGCACCAGGGCATATTCGGGCGTATGATGTTCATACCGGAAAAATGAAATGGATTTTTCATACCATACCACAACCTGGGGAAGCTGGTTATGAAAGCTGGGATAATAAAGCGGCGTATTTACATATAGGAGGTGCCAATGCATGGGCTGGTTTTAGTCTGGACGAAGAAAAAGGAATTGTATTTGCACCTATTGGCTCTGCTGTGTATGATTTTTATGGGGGTAAAAGAACGGGCAACAATTTATTCGCTAATTCGGTTTTGGCTTTAGACGCTGCAACTGGAAAACGGATCTGGCATTTTCAAACGGTTCACCATGATATTTGGGATAGAGATTTACCAACTGCACCTGTATTAGTAAATATTACAAAAGATGGTAAAAAAATTGAAGCACTTGTAAGTGTTAGTAAGTGCGGGTTCATATTTTTATTTGATCGAGTAACTGGAAAGCCTATCTACCCAATTAATGAAACAGTTGTTCCTAGTGTAAGCGAACTGGCTGGCGAAAAGCCATCCTCCACTCAACCTATTCCATCATTCTTTAAACCCTTTGCCCGTCAAATTTTATTGGAAAAAGATTTAAATAAATTAGTACCGGATTCATCTTATCAGGATATTAAAAATCGTTTGGCAACTTACAAAACGGGAAACATGTTTAACCCGGCTTCCAAACAGGGTACGATTATTTTTCCTGGCTTTGATGGGGGTGCAGAATGGGGTGGCCCAGCATTTGATCCTGGCACTGGCATCTTGTATGTAAATGCTAGTGAAATGCCTTGGGTATTAACTATGGTTGACTTGAAAGACAAGCCAGTATTGGCTGAAACGAATTTAGTAGCCGGAGAAAGATTGTATCAAACAACTTGTATGGCCTGCCATGGTCCGGATCAGAAAGGAGCTGGAAATTATCCGCCACTTGTTGATATCAATAAAAAATATACAGAAGAACAGTTCTCTGCCCTGCTAAGTAGTGGAAGAAGAATGATGCCAGCACTACCGCAATTAACGGCTACAGAGAAAAAAGCAATTACAAGTTTTATTTTAAAAAATGAGCTGTTACAAAAAGAACGTTTTATTGCACCAGTTAGGCTAACAGACGACTGGTATAAAATGCCCTATACTGCAACGGGGTATAATAAATTTTTGACCAAAGAAGGTTATCCCGCAGTGGCACCACCATGGGGTACTTTGAATGCCATTAATTTAAATACAGGTGAACTTGTTTGGAAAGATACATTGGGCGACTATCCAGAATTTAAAGCAAGAGGAATTCATACAGGCACAGAAAATTATGGCGGCCCAGTGGTAACAGCAGGAGGATTAATCTTTATAGCAGCTACCAAAGATGCTAAGTTTAGAGCGTTCAATAAAAGAAATGGAAAATTATTATTAGAGCTCGACCTGCCAGCTGCTGGTTTTGCCACACCTGCAGTGTACGAAAAGAATGGAAAGGAATATGTGGTTATTGCCTGTGGTGGTGGAAAGCTTAAAGCAAAAACAGGGGATTCTTATGTAGCATTCGCATTAGAATAATAAATTGATCAAGGTTCAAAAACTTCTTTTTCCAGAGCGATAAAAATAATATCGCCTTTTTGAGGATGCTTTTGCATGGTTCTAATGGTTAGGATGGTATCGGCAATTACTAATTCTAATTCATAGACTCCAGCCAAAAAAAACCTTTCTTTTACAAGGGCTTCGATGCCTTGATGCGGAGCCACTATTTTAAAATATTCTGGCCGTACAAAAATTCCAGTATTGTTTTCATATAGACCGGCTTTTTTTCTAAACGCATCAGATAGAAAGGGAGATAAAGTATAATAATTTCCTAGAATACCTGCTACATAAGCATTTACAGGGTATCTGTAAACATCTTCTGGATTTCCCTGTTGTACAATCTTTCCTGATTTCATCAGCATGATTTCGTCGGCCCATGATAAGATATCTGTGGGATCATGCGATACCATTAAGCAAGTAATTTGAAGACTATCTCCAATTTCACGTATCACATTCTTCAAAATGTTTTTGTGAATCAAATCAAGATTTGAATAGGGTTCGTCGAGGATTAATAATTTGGGTGAGCTGATCAATAATCTTGCTATGGCAATTCTTTGTCTTTCTCCACCAGATAATTGATCTGTTTTTCTTTTAACTAAATGTCCAATCATACAAACTTCAAATAGGGCATTGGCCATATGATCAGTTAATTTATTGGCATAAGATAAAAGTTCTTCAACCCGATAAGAATTGCGCAATTCAAAATGCTGAGATAAATAGGCAATATCAGGGTGACCAGGAATAAGTTTAAAATCGGGGCCGAGAACATGTTTATCATTAAAATAGATCATACCCTGATCTGGTTGTACCAGGCCAGCAATCATTTTAAGTAAGGTAGACTTGCCAGATCCCGTTTCTCCTGCGATCGCAATTTTTTGATTGGCGGCCTGAGAAAAACTGATCCCGTCTACTACTCTTTTACCATCTAAGAACTTGCTGATATTTGAAATTTCTAAAAACCCCATTCATCAAAGATAAGCAAGCACTTAGAAGTTTATTTACTGATTACGATACTTGTATTATTGGCGCAGTAAATCCAAGAGCTTTGAAAGCTATTTTGATACACCTTATAATCAAGAATTATTTATTTCAATTCTTTTAAAAGTGCATTGATTGCAGCTTCCAATTGCTGATCCTTTCCCTTGCTCACTATTTCGAATTCATTCATCACTTTGATATCTGGTTCTGTGGGTGAATTCTCTAAATAAACTCCCTTCATATTCTTTACACCTACTGGTGGCACACCCCAGCGAATACTTCCATCTTGTAATTGCTCCCAACCTGCGAAAGTGCAGGTACCAGGAACAGGCATACCCACCAATTTTCCGATCTGTAAATTTTGATAACCATAAGAGAAACAATGCCCATCACTGTAGTTGGCTTCGTTTACTAAAGCAATGGAAGGTTTTGTCCAACGGAAAGTAGGCTCGAAACTGAAAACATGATTATCGGTAGAGTTTACCATAAATGCTTTACCAGTTAAAAATGTGGCCAGATCACTCACCAGATCACCACCACTATTAAAACGCGTATCAACAACAATCGCTTTACGGGTTGCGTATTTGCCCATGATATCTTCATACACTACCCGATAGGAACCATCATCCATACCAGGAATATGAACGTATCCCAATTGTCCATTGCTAAGACGATCTACTTCTTCCTGATTCCTTCTTACAAAACGCTTGTACAATAATCTGCTTTCTTCACCAATGCTAACAGGTTTAACAATCAGTTCTTTCTTTGTGTTTCCATCAACAATTCCGAGTAGTAAATTTTTACCCGCTTTTCGATTTAAATATTGAGCTAAATCTTTATTTGCTGTGATCATTTCTCCATCTATACTTTCAATGATCATTCCTGCTTTAATATTTAACCCTGCTTTATCTAATGGGCCTTCTTTAATAATCTCTTCAATCAGCACACCATTACCAGTATAGCTTTGTTTATAAAAAGCACCAAGAGATGCGGTGGCATCTGCGTTTCCACTCGAATTATTGTAGGTAGACCAGCAATGACTCACATTTAATTCACCTAGTAATTCACTTAGTAATTCTGCAAACTCATAATTGTTTCCAATATCGGCTAAGTGTTTTTCATAATCAGGTTTATAACTATCCCAGTCAACTCCATGAAAACTTGCCGTATAAAAAGTAGTTTTTGTTCTACGCCAAACATGTTCAAACATAAATCTGCGTTCAGCTGCTATATCTAAGATCATTTCTCCATTAATGGCAACTGCCTCTTTTTTGCCACTTGTTACATCAATTTTACTGATGCTTCCATCCGCTAGTAAGAAAATATTTTTCTGCTCTTTATCCCATTCAATGTAACCACTAATTGCATTTAGTGGCACTAAGATTTTGGTTTCTTTTGTACGGGTATTGGTACTCCAAAGATTGAATCCTTTTTCAAATTTTGAAAGATAATACAAGGTTTCTCCATCTTTACTTATCAATGCATTAGCAAGATCTGAAGAATTAATGGTCAATTTTTGTTTGCGATACACAATTCCATCTAGTTCTACATTGATGAGACTATCTTTTTTAATTTTATTTTTCCCGCTATCTGCCTTTGCAATTTTTTCATCTTGTTCTTTTATTAATGTGTATTCATCTTTACTCAAGCGAAATTTATCCCAAGATTCTTGGTTTAAGAATAAAGCATACATATCACTCTGACTGCCACCACTATTGGCTTTAGCCCTAAGTCCGTCTCGATCTGTTTCATACAATAACATCTTTCCACCCATTGCCCATTTAGGACTTCCATCATTGAATCCATTCTCTGTAAGGTTTGTAACTTTGCCTTTGCCATCGGAACTTACCAATCCAATTTCACTATTACCGGCTTCTTGTACAGAATAACTAAATGCAAACCATTTTCCATCTGGGCTCCATTCAAAATGTTGATCATTATCTCCCCAATTTGCAAGCTCTTTTTCGGTTAAAACGGTACGAATTTGTTTGTTAGCAAGCGTTAATACTTTAAGCGTAGCATGATTTTCAATGAAAGCTATTTCTTTTCCATCAGGAGAATATGCGGGTAAATAATTCTCTTTATCATTATTTACAATGGCTGTTTCTTTGATTAAAGTGGCCGCATAAAAATAAGGTTCTTCTTTTCGTACAATTTCAGTTTGATATATTTTCCAGCTATTGCCTCTTTCAGATGCATAAAGCAAATATTTTCCATCTGGAGAAAAACTTACGTTTCGCTCTTGTTCTGGTGTATTGGTGATACGTTTTGTAGTTCCTCCTTCCACTGCAGACACAAATACTTCACCTCTAAAAAGAAATGCTACTTCTTTACCATTAGGAGATACTGCTAATTCGCGAGCACCCCCATTAACAGTTACCACTCTTTCATTATTCGATTTGATATCTGATGTAATGCTGATATTTATTTTCTCAGGTTTACCATTTGATTGTTGTGTATATAATTCGCCATCATAGCTATAACAAAGTGTACCATTATTAGCCATGCTTAAAAAGCGTACGGGATGCTTTTTAAAAGAAGAGATCTGTGTAGACTTTCCTCCTTCCACACTCATTTTATGTACATTGAAGGATCCACTTTCTTCACTTAAATAATAAAAAGATTTATCGTTATCTGTAAATACAGGTGTTCTATCCTCGCCAGCAAAAGTTGTGATCTTTCTATGTTTACCAGTCTTTGTATCATAAATCCAAATGTCTCTGGTAATGGAAGAAACATGGTGTTTACGCCATTGTGTTTCTCCTCCTTTTTTATCGTGATAGATCATGTATTGTCCATCCTTACTCAGTTTCACATCTTCTGCGGGTGTAGTAATAATTTGTTCAACCCTTCCTGCATTAACAGAGACCTGGTACAATTCGGGCTGAGAACTTGTAGGATAATTTCTATTACTGGCATCGTCTAATCGAGTACTACCAAAGATAACCGACTTATTATCATTCGAAAAAGAGTAAGGATATTCAGGGGTAGAATAATACGTAAGCCTTTTCGCTTCACCGCCTTCTGCAGGAATCACAAATATGTCAATATTACCAAATCGATCACTGGCAAATGCAATTTGCTTTCCATCATTACTCCAAACAGGCATAAAATCATGCGCTTCGTGTAAGGTTAAAGGAATGGCAGTTCCGCCTGTACTCGGCACACGATACAAATCACCTTTATACGTAAACACTACTGTTTTACCATCTGGTGAAATTGCACTATAGCGAAGCCAGTTAGGTTGTGAATTTGCAACAAAAACATTACACAACAAAAATGCAAACAATAGCATTGAATTTTTCATAAATCATTTTTTTCCTTTTGTAATATAATAAGAAAATGAAAAGCCAGTTCATTTGAAACACAGTAGCATATAAATAAAGTTTTGTTTACCTTGTAATGTGGTTCAATCGGCTCCATACCAAGTCTATGCAATCGGTGATCAGGGAATTACCCTCGATTACGGTGGAGAAATGAGTGAATCTGTGAATAGTAAAATCTTTCAACTTTATAAAGTATTAAAAGAGTGGCAACCAGATGCTGTTTTAGATATTATCCCTGCTTATCATTCCATTAGCCTGATTTATGATTTGATGAAAATTAAAAAATTAGCTGGATCTTATACTGCCTTCCAATTTTTAGAAATGAAGTTGAAGTTGATGGAAGCAACAATAGCAGATGCTACTGGTGAATTGATTACTCGCAAAATAGACATACCTGTTTGTTATGATGCAAGTTTAGGACCTGATCTTCAGGAACTGGCAATGGCACATCAATTAACCGAAGAAACCTTTATTAAAATACATGTTCAACAAGTGTATCGTGTTTATATGATTGGCTTTATGCCCGGTTTTGCTTATATGGGTTGTGTGGATCAAAGAATTATGAGCCCGAGAAAAGCTAACCCACGCACATATGTGCCAGCAGGAAGTGTTGGAATCGCAGGTTCTCAAACAGGTATTTATCCATTTGATTCTCCGGGAGGCTGGCAAATTATTGGACAAACACCTCTACTTCTTTTTGATGCAAATAACGAAAGTCCAACTTATCTGGAACCTGGGGATGAAGTTAGGTTTCATCAAATAAGTCTTAACGAATTCCATCACTTGAAAAACAAATCAAGCTAATGGGATTAAGAATTATCAAATCAGGAATTGCAGATAGTATTCAAGATATGGGTAGGTATGGATACCAGCATTTGGGAATACCTCCAGGCGGTGCAATGGATCGTATAGCTGCTACTGTTGCCAATACATTAATTGGAAACCGTCTTGCAGAACCCGTTTTGGAAATGCATTTTCCCGCTGCCAGTATTTTATTTGAATCCTCCATGATGATTGCGATAACTGGGGCTGATTTTGGTGCAGAAATCAATGGAATCGAAGTATTAATAAACCAACCAATCCTTGTTCCATCCAATGCTGAGTTACGCTTTAAAAAACATAAGAAAGGAGCAAAAGTATATTTATCAGTTGAAGAAGGATTTGCCACAAGCAAGTGGCTGAACAGTGGTAGTACAAATTTTCAATTGCATAAAGGCGGATATGAGGGAAGAACATTATGTAAAAACGATATACTGCATTTTAATAATCAAGAAGATCTGGAAATTGATACATTAACGCACCTACCTTGGCGTGCAAGCATGGCCGAATTTTATACAGATAATCGAATTGATTTTATGGTAGGGGCTGAGTATTCTTTCTTAGAAAAAATTTCACAAACCAGTATGGTTACTAATCAATTTAAGATAAATAACCAAAGTAATCGAATGGGGTATAGATTAGAAGGACAGGCATTATTATTAAGTAGCAAAAAAGAATGCCTTTCTTCTGCAGTGAGTTTTGGCACAATTCAGTTGTTGCCAAATGCACAAATGATAGTTTTGATGGCCGATCATCAAACAACAGGTGGATATCCTCGAATAGGACAGGTGGCTTCTAGTTCTCTACCTTCACTAGCGCAAATTTCTGTAGGTGATTTTATCAGTTTCGACTTAGTTACACACGATGAAGCGGAAGCTGATTTTTTACAGCAACAACAGAATTTGCAACAACTACAAAATGCCTGTAACTTCCGTTTACAAGAGTATTTTAAAAATGAATAGAATTATCGATCTCAATTGTGATATGGGTGAGGGGCTACAAAACGATGCATTGTTGATGCCTTTAATTAGTAGTGCCAACATTTCCTGTGGTTACCATGCAGGTGATACAGAAACCATGATGAGAACTGTTGAGTTGGCAATGCACAATAATGTGGCTATTGGTGCACATCCCGGGTTTAAAGATAAAATCAATTTTGGACGAACAGCGATACCAGTTACACTTCCTTATCTTTTTGATTTAATAACCGACCAAATTTTTTTACTTAAAAAAATTACTGAAACTTTTGGCGCCAAATTGCATCATATCAAACCACATGGTGCACTATATAATATGGCCGCTCGTGATAGTAGAATGGCCAGAACTATTGCTGCAGCTGTAAAATCTGTGGATTCGAAATTGATACTGTATGGTTTAAGTGGTAGTCATTTAATAACAGAAGCTGCAGCAGTGAATCTAAGAAATGCTTCTGAAACATTTGCAGACAGGAGCTATCAATTAGATGGAAGTTTAACTCCCAGATCATTACCAGGTGCTTTAATAGAAAATACAGATCAAAGTATATCTCAGGTTTTACAAATGGTTCTTCAGAGAACTGTACAAACGAATCTTGGTGATACAATTCCTATTATAGCAGAAACTATTTGTATTCATGGTGATGGTGAAATGGCAGTTGTATTTGCAGAACAGATTAGCAAAAAATTAATCGAAAACAAGATCACTATTCAAACTATCTAGCGTGAAAAAAATTAGTAAGAGTACAGCTATCATGGGCGCTGCATTTCTAATGGCTACCTCGGCAATTGGTCCAGGTTTTCTAACACAGACAACCGTATTTACTGAAAAATTATTATCAAGCTTTGGATTTGTCATCATTATTTCTATATTACTCGACATTGGTGCACAAATGAATATTTGGCGCATTTTAGCTATTACCGAAAAGCGGGCACAAGACCTTGCTAATGAATTGTTACCTGGCTTGGGGTATTTATTATCGGGGTTAATTGTGTTAGGAGGTCTTGCATTTAATATTGGAAATATTGGTGGTTGCGGACTTGGACTAAATGTATTATCAGGCTTGGATACTGCTTATGGGGCTATTATTAGTTGCATCATTGCTTTGTTTATTTTCTGGATGAAAGAGGCTGGGAAAATGATGGATCAGTTCACAAAAATTTTAGGATTATTAATGATAGTGCTTACAATTTATGTGGCATTTAGTTCTCATCCGCCTATCGCAGATGCGATACAACATAGTTTTTTACCAACTACCATTAATACAACAGCCATTGTAACACTTGTGGGTGGAACTGTTGGTGGGTATATCTGTTTTGCAGGCGGGCATCGTTTATTAGATGCAGGTATCAAAGGGGAAGCCGCTTTGCCAGAGGTAAATAAAAGCGCTGTAACCGGAATTATCATCACCGCCATCATGCGTTTCGTTCTTTTTCTAGCTGCCCTGGGTGTAATTATGCATGGTGGAATCTTAGACAAAATGAATCCTCCCGCATCTGTTTTTAAATTAGCAGCTGGTGAATTAGGCTATCGTTTTTTTGGAGTCGTTATGTGGAGCGCTGCTATAACATCTGTAGTAGGAGCAGCTTATACTTCTGTATCTTTTTTAAGAACTTTTCATCCATGGAGTGAAAAGAATTATCGCTGGTTGATAAGCTTTTTTATTGTTTTTTCTACCGGGGTATTTTTATTCATTGGTAACCCCGTAAAAATTTTGATCACAGTTGGTGCGCTGAATGGGTTGATACTTCCAATTGCACTAGCACTGATGTTGGCTGCAGTAAAAAAAACAAGCCTGGTTGGAAACTACAAACATTCAACAGTACTATTAGTAATTGGTTGGTTTGTGGTAATTGTAATGAGTTATATGGGATTTGATACGATTCGGAATTGGATCAATTAAATGTAAAAATGAAAGATTAAAGAGTAAAAAGAGATTGCTTATTATTTAATGACAAAATTGCTAGCAATTTTCTCCGCATTTGCCAAATCATTCACTTCCTCACATTCAATCTTAGTTACAATTTGATCAATATTTTCACGATTGTTTTCTAAATTTTTCCCGTATAGTTTATCATAGTACTGCAACAAAACCCTGAATGCATCTTTGGTATTGTCCTCTAATAAAAAGTTCATGGCTGTTTTTGTTTCCAATCCACCTAGCCTTTTCTTTATTCTTATTATCGCATTTACCAATTCCGACTTCTCAAATTTTCCGTAATGTAGGTTGATATAATCTAGTCTTGATTCAAATGGAATTTCAAGAAAGTAGACTTTCTTTTTTCGCATCTGTTGAAATAGAACTGAAGGAATATTTACAGTTCCAATGCGCTGACTCTCATCTTCTAACCAGATCGTTTTTTGAAAATCTATTGATTCTTCTGATTCAGATTTAGAAAGACCCTGAACCAATTTACCTGCTAATATATTTTCAAAATGTTCTTGTGAAGGTTGCGGAGGTAAACCCATTGCACCAAATGCAGATCCTTTATGGTGTGCAATACCTTCTAGGTCAATTACGGTATAGCCTCTTTTTAATAATGACTTTAATACTTCTGTTTTACCAGAACCGGTATAGCCACCCAAAATATGAATGGGATATTCTTTTTCAAATTGCTCCAATACCCAATTACGGTAACCCTTATAACCACCAGCTAGGGTATACACTTTAAATCCATACAAATCGAGTAGCCAAGCAACACCTGCGCTGCGCATGCCCCCACGCCAACAGTGAACAAGCACCGTGGTTGATTGAAATTCTGTGGGCGAAGTTTCTGCTTTCTTTGATTTGGGTTGAAGCGTTTTAACCAGTTTTTCAACTAATTCAACCATCTCAACCATTTTAACACCAAAATATTTCAACCCAAGTTTTACAGCTACCTGTTTACTTTCTTGCTTATAAGCAGTACCTACTACTTTCCTTTCTTCATCGGTAAATAAGGGTAAACTATATGCCCCGGGAATATGTGCGTGTGCATATTCACCCGGACTCCTTACATCTAAAACAGGAAAGTTTTCAGCTAAACTTAAAAATTCTGTTATGCTTACTCGTTGAATGGCCATCGGCACAAAATTAAGGGTAGTTTATGGTAACTTTAAAGCAACAAATAACCCAATTCAAAAATACAACTTAAAGAGAAAGTGGTCATGTTGGTTTATAAGTTAACAAAATCAATAAATATTGCACATGAAAGAATTATTACTGATTAGGCATGCGAAGAGTAATTGGAGTAATGCATTGATGGATGATTTTGATAGGCCCTTGAATGACAGGGGAAATAGCGACGCACCCAGAATGGCTAAGATATTATCAGATAACGGCATACATGTAGATGCAATCATATCAAGCACAGCAAATAGAGCTTTTACTACTGCTACTTATTTTGCAAAAGAATTGGGCATCAAAAAAATTAATATCATGGGCTTTGATAAACTTTATCATGCTCCCGCACATGTATACTATGATATTTTGGATGACCTAGATGATGATTTTAAATCTGTGGCTATTTTTGCTCATAATCCTGGCATAACCGATTTTGTAAATAGCTTATCGGAAACAACAATAGATAATATGCCCACTTGTGGCATTTTTGCCGTTAAAATACAAATCAAAAATTGGAGTGAATTTAGAGAAGCCGAGAAAAATTTCTGGTTTTTCGAAAGTCCTAAAATGCAATAAAATTAATCAGAAACTATTCTCTTAAAATTAGCAAAGTATACTCCACTGAATATTAAGATAGCTGCAATGGCTTTTATCCAACTAAAATGTTCGCCTGCAAATAGGATCGCTATAATGGCAGCAAATACAGGTTGCGTATATATATAGGCACCAGTTGCTGATGCTCCTAATTTTGCAATGCCATATACATTGAATAAGTAAGCAAAAAAAGTTGCACCAATTGCAATAAATCCTAAAGCAGCCCATTGAGTAAGTGCAAATCCCTGCCAGTTTGTAGCAATAAATACTGGCGCACTAATTGGAAGCATGATGACGCCCCCAATTGTAAAAACCCATCTAATCACATGTATCGCAGAATAATTAGCCATTAAAGGTCGAACCATTACCAGATAAAAGGCGTAGGAAATAGCATTGATGATAACCAATAGGTCTCCCAATAAAACATTCAATCCGGTATGATTATTATCTTTAAGCATGATCAATAATAATGCGCCAATAACACCAAGTGCAAGTCCAATAATCTTTAACCAGTTGAGCGTTTCCTTAATGAGCCATGCCGCAATAATGGTAATGAAAATGGGGGTACATAGGGATAATAAAGAACTATGGATGGGTGTTGTGAGAGAAAGCCCCTTTATGAAAAATATTTGATTGATCAATACCCCCGTTATACCACAAGCAATAAAGCGAGGGACGTGTTTTTTTTGAATAACCCAGGCACCGGGTTTAAATAACCATAGTATCCAGAAGAGTGTTATGCTGCTTGCCACCCGAACAAAATTTATGGCAAAAGGATGCATAAAGCCAGGAGTAATGAATTTTACAATTGAGTAGTTTGCACCAAAAATAATATTGGCACCTAAAACTGCTAAATGTGCTTTTGTATGCTTATTCATCTTTGTGCAAAGCTAAGCGCTTAGATTTCAAGCAACAAAGCTTCCAAACGATTTGTTGAAAAATGGGGAATTTCAAAATTGATTACTGTAAAATTTGTGGCTTGCTCTATAGCTTGTAATAGGTTCATCCTATTTTGATTGGTTGAGAAAAATCGTTGATCTTTTTGAAGTTTTTTTGCAAGATATTCTTGCTCAGTTTGTCCAGGGGTTGGAATCAGCAACGCTTTTTTTTGTAAGGCTATTAATTCCATCACTGTGGTATAACCACTTCTGCAAATAATTAAATCACTGGCTAATAAAACCATCGATAATTGCGCTGTTGGTAAATGATTGAAAGTTTTTACATTCTCTCCAACTTCTAAAGTATGTTTGGCTCCAGGTAATCCCCGCACAATAGCTACAGTACCGGAAAGTTGTGGAAGAATTGCTTTTATTTGGTCTTCTAATAAAGTTCTTTGTGGTTCTGGTCCGGATAATAAGAAGCAATATTGATAAAAGCTATTCGTATTTGATTTTGGTATCAACCTGGTTAGTATCCCAAGATAATGTACTGGAATATGTGGTAATAATGTAGGATGAGATAAAACACCAGCCACATTTTTTTCTCCTTCAGAATCGGGAACCCAACAAGCTGAAAATCGATTTATGAAATGGTAATTTATTTTTTGAAGTAACTTTTCTATTAAAACAATAGGCGCCTTGATCGTTAATTGATGTGTAATAAATATGCAGGGAACTTGATTTGAGTATAACCCATATCGATTATCAGAAATTATAAGATCAATTTTTTCTGATTTAATTACCTGTTGCAACCAATTATGTTCTTCACGAATTTTTCGGAAAATTTTTGGCAGCTGATATAGTAGTTTCCAAAATAGTCCAGCGGGTGTTTTGGCGTATTGAATGCGATATCCTTGAAGAGGAATGATTTTGATATTTGGGAATTCAGTTTGTAATAAAATAGCCAAAGAACCCTCAGCAGCAATAATCACTTCTAATTGTAAACTTTGAAATGCATGGATAATTGGAATACATCGTGTGGCATGGCCTAAACCCCAATCTAGTGGTGCTACCAGAACCCTATGTATGTTAATTTTATCCAAGAATTAGCCCTTTTGTTTTTAGATTTCAATGAATGCATTATTTTAACACCCAAATGAAGCCCAAAATAAACCAAATAATTGGTCTAATCCTATTGATTTCAGTAGTACTTAGCTCCTGTGCATCTGCTAGAACAAAAAAAGCAAATGGTTGTGGCTGCCCTCCTCATAAATGGGTAGAGAAGGGTTAATATAAGCTTAGTTTTTCTTTAAATTAAAGAATTCAAAAAACGCAATCACTTCCTTTTCAGTTTTCAATTTATTGTGAGAACCATCTAACCAGTCTTCATCAGCCTGATGCGATTTCACTAAAGGCAATATGGTATTTCTATCGAGGATCTTTAACGGACTAAATGCTCCCGCATTTGTAAGAGCATAGAATTTTTTTGTATAAAAGCTTTTTGGATCTCTTCCAAGTAATGGATCGTATGCACCGGTTTTTAAAATTGTTTTATCAAGGACGTATAATTGAACGGATCCTCCATTTAAAACCCGATAAAAAGCTTCCCCTTTAGAAGCGTCAGTCATGTCAGGAAAACTTTCAAAAATAGCAGCAATATGGCTGGTATCATCTTGCTTCATAATAATTATCTTCTTGAAATTAAATGCTTCTAACACCATTTCAATATTATTATTATTCATGTAATCAACTTCGTTGGTAAACATGTTTAATTTTACCCGATCAATTTTAACAAGGTTGCCGTTTTTAAGATAAAGGAAAGCTTTACTCCATTTTGGATTATAATAAGGGCTGCCATCAATATCGCTGTAACTGATCATCTCCACTTTTTTCTTCCCTATAGTGGCAGGATCTACCACATTAACAGAATTGGTGCTACCCCAGTTTGAACTTTGACTACCTACGTCCATCGTTATCTGAGCTTGTGCATTGGTAGAAATGGAAGTCAAAAATATAAATAGGATAATTGAGATTAGTTTCATGTGTAATATTTTATATTAAATGGGCATTACAATTTAGGGTTTACTTATTAAATTTTACCACACCCAAAATCTATTTAACTTATTTCAACTTGCTCAATGCAATTTCCAATTGGTTCAACATGGCTGGGATTTCTTCTTTAATACAGGTTCCAACACTTAAACGATACCAAGCACTATTTGCAGCACCACCAAAAGCAGAGAATGGAACAACCGCAAGTTTTGCGTTAGATAAAATATAGGAAGTTACATCAGCCTGTGAGGAAAGATTATTCCCTGCATCGTCTGTTTTTCCTACAAGATCAATCTTTATAGTTAAATATATTGCTGCCTGTGGTGTAACTGCATCTACTGTAAATCCTTTTTCTTTTAAATTAATAAAACCATCATAAATACTGTGCAGACGCAATTCGATTTCAGATTTAAAATGTTTCAAATAAGCAGTAATGGATTCCTTTTCATATAAATATTTTGCAACTGCTTTTTGTTCAGCCATGGGTGCCCAGGCACCTAAATGACTAAGTATTGCTTTCATTTTTGAGATAACCAGTTCAGGTCCCATCGACCAGCCAACTCTTACTCCAGTGCTTGCAAATGCTTTACTGATTCCATCAACAAAAACAGTGAATTCTTTCATTGCCGGGCGAAGTGTAATTGGATTAAAGTGTTCAGTACTTCCATAAGTTAAAGTCCAGTACATTTGATCAAATAGTAAGTAACATTTTTTTTCTCCTAAAGAGCGGGAAGTATTTTCTGCAATGATCAGATCACATATTTCAGAAAGGTCATGTTTTGTAAGTGTTGTGCCAGTTGGGTTCTGTGGTGTACACAAGCAGATCAAAGTGGCGCCTTTTACGTGTTCGCGCACATCATCAACAGTAGGCATGAAATTATTTTCAACCTTGCATTCAACGAGGCAATGTTCTCCATCAGTCATATGAACATAGTGGTTATTATTCCATGATGGAACACCATAAACAACTTTATCGCCCTTGTCAACAATGGCTTTAAATATGGTGTAAATCAAAGGTCTTCCACCAGAAGCAATTTGAATTTCGTTTGGAGCATAATCAAGCCCTTCCCATTCTTTTAAAAAATGTGATACTGCTTTACGAAGGTCTAAAACGCCTTCTGCTGCAGGATAGCTAGTATTGCCTGCCTGGTAAGATTCAATGATCAATTTTTCCAGTTCTGCAGGAATGGGGAATATTTTTGGATCAAAATCACCAATCGTAAAATTGTAAATTTTTTCACCAGCACGGATCCGCTCGCTGATCATATTGCCTAGTTTCACTATCTCACTTCCTATTAATGTTTCGGATAAATGACTTAGCTTAGTTGTACTCATAAGATGTTTTTTAGCATTCAAAATTTATTCAATTGCCTTGTAATCTTTAAATAACTTAATAGGCGTTGTTTCAGCTAATGTTCTGAATCCTTTCCAAGCACCATCGAAGAAATCATTAGATCTTTTTAATACATCGCTCACCATATTTTCTGCGTCGATGATTAGTCTTTCTTCCTGCGCTCCTGGAATAGTAGATTTTCCTAGAACAGTAAAACGTGCTTCGCCAAGAATACCATTCACTGTGGTTTGAGGTACATTTCCATATCCTTGTTTTTCCTGGATTTTGCCATTTAATTGTTCACGAATCACCTTAATACTATCCTGCATTGCTTTCGCAACTTTCTTCAAAGTATCTGATTGCTTTTGCTCCATATTTGAGTAACCAGCTTCGATTTTTTTAATAATATCTTCCGCTTCTGTTAAACGATCTGTAAGTTCAACTAACTTCAGTGCACTTTTATCTAATCTGGTATTAGCAGCCCGTAATGCATCTCGCAACTCTTTAGATCTTGGAGCATTTGGATCATCATTTACAACAACCATCATACTATCTGAAATGTCTTTACCCAGATCAACTACTACTTTATAAGTTCCCGGATCAACGGGTAGCCCTCCTGGTTCATCAACACTATTGCGGGCCGCACCGCGTCCACCACCACGATTGCCTTGTCCGGAAGCCTTGATACCTTTACCCTCCATTCCCCAATACAAACGATTGAAACCGCTATCTGCTTTTATACGTAATGTTCTAACCTGTTCATTATTTACATTAAAAATTTTAATGCTTGCTGTATCTGCAATTTTATTCTTACCGGTATCAGAAGCTGTTTTGGTAAGAAAAAAACTCAAGGCTGCACCGCGTTTCCTGTTTTCACCTTCATAGGTTCCATAGGTACTATATTCTATTCCAGGAGAATTTTTTATGATTGCCTGATAAGCTGTAGGTGCATTAAAAGCGGTTAGTTTTTTTGTGAATAATTGTCCTTTATTAGCGGCTAATTTTCTCAATGGTCTTATATCATCAAAGATCCATAAAGCCCTACCAAAAGTTGCTACAACCAAATCGGCTTCTCTTTCTTGAATGGCAAAATCGTAGGTGGAAACTGAAGGGTAACCATTTTTAAATTGTTGAAAAGTTTCGGCGTTGTTTAAACTAATCCATAATCCCTGTTCCGTTCCTACAAAGATTAAATTTGGTTCTGTTGGATCTTGAATAATGGTTAATGCATATCCGGTTACCTTTTTCTCGTCTACAATTCTTGTCCATGTTTTACCATAATCTGAAGTGCGAAATATATAGGGCTTCATATCTCCTCTGCGATAATCATTCACTACCACAAATGCTTCAGCAGCATTGTATTTACTTGCACGTATTTGAGGGATCCATCCTCCTGTTGGGAAACCCGGAATTTTGCCTTTGAAATTTGTCCAGGTTTTACCGCCATCTCGAGTCAACTGAACATTACCATCATCAGTACCTGCCCAGATAATACCCTGTTCTTTTGATGAAGGCTCAATGCATAAAATGGTACAATAATTTTCAGCACCCGTAATATCAATTGAAATACCTCCATTGGAACTTTGATCAATTTTAGCACTATCGTTGGTAGATAAATCGGGCGAAATGATCGTCCAACTTGCACCTTTATCAATACTCTTATTTACAAACTGACTACCATAGTAAATCGTTTTTTTATCGAATGGATCTTGTGCAATTCCTGAGTTCCAATTGAATCTTTGCTTGGTTTTCATATCAGGTCTTGGAGGACGGATACTCCATTCCTCACCCGTTCCCATATTATAGCGGCTTAGGCTTCCACCCTGACTCATTGCATATACCCAATTAGGGTCTTCAGGATCTGGAACTACATCAAAACCATCACCACCACTCACTCCCTGCCAAT
>JANYEA010000017.1 GCA_025363385.1 Bacteroidota bacterium
AGTGTTTTTTAATTCTCCTAAAGTTGTTTCCAGTTCCTTCTTTTGTATTTGCAATAAACTATACGCTTTTTGTTTGTGCTGATTATTTCTATATAAGAGAAATGTAACAATGAGTATACCAGTAATAATAGAAATCAAACCATACATTCGTACACGGTTATCAAAGTCTTGTTTTGCTTCTTTGCTTTGTTGTTCTAATTGTTGCCTTCTGGCCGATTCATTAAACGTTAGTGTTTGAAACTGACGGATCCTATCTGTATTATATAAACTGTCTTTTAGTGTTACTGATAGTTGTAAGTATTTATAGGCGCTATCTAACTGATGACTTGATTTATATAAATCTGCAATGATAGGGCTGATTTCTGCAATAAAATAATTAGAACTTTCTCCCCAGGAACGCACTATATTTTGTTGTGTTTGATAAAAATTTAAAGCTTTTTTTGCATAAAATAAAGCTGAGTCAAGCTGATTTGATTTTTGGAATGTTTTGGACATCCCAAAATGAGAGCTGGCAACCCAATAGCTCACGGAATTTGGTATAGACATTCTGTAGAAGTCTAATGCTTTTGAGTATTCGCCTTTTGCATAATAGCCGTCTGCGACTACCCTATATGCTGATGCTAAATATGATTTTTCAAAAGGTAGACCTTTTAGTTTAGTCAATTGTTTAGCATATTTCAATGCCGAATCTGGCATTTGTAGATTATAATAAGCTGTGAAAATGTTGCTATAAACATCCCAAACACCCATTGTATAATTTTGAGTATTCTGATTCAATGTGAGCAAAATCGAATCTGCTAACATTCCATAACTCAACACATGCTGATAATCTTTCATTGAAATGTAATCGGCTGTCAAACTATTGATAACATGCAACAAAATATACTTATCAGTTACATGTTCGGCCAATTTTAAGTTTTCAATTCTTAATTCTAAAGCCTTTGGATAATTACCCAAAGAATGCATCAATGTAGCAACCACCTCTTGAAGACTCATTAATTGGAATACAGATCTTGAATCGTTATTTGAAAGAAGTTTATTGGAAGTATTTAATTTTTGTTGTAATTGAAGCGCTGTTTGTGCATAAAACAATGCAGAATCTGCATTATAAAACTCTGTATAAAATGCATAAGTATTAGCAATAGAAGCTAATATTTTTAATCGATTGCTATCTTCTTTTGCTCTATCAAGTGCGAGCCACTTATCAATAA
Organism: Bacteroidota bacterium; assembly: GCA_025363385.1. Lineage (GTDB taxonomy): Bacteria > Bacteroidota > Bacteroidia > Chitinophagales > Chitinophagaceae > Sediminibacterium. The sequence goes on from JANYEA010000017.1 coordinate 1,212, forward strand.
ATATCTGGTCTCTCCATTTTTCTATACTATCGATTAGTATGGTATCTTTTTTTAGGGTAATGATCCGATCTGAAACTTCATCACCACTCTCTTTTTTTTCAACTTTAAGCCAACTGCCTCTGTGAAACTTGTATTTAATTTCTCCTGGTTTTAAATTCAGAGTAATGGACTTTGAATGATCACCCTTTTTTTGCATCAAATAGTTTTTATTGGAAGTTGAATCCCAATTTGAAAAACTGCCGCTAATGTAGATACTATCATTTGAAAAGACGGTCTTCTCTTTTAAAATGAAAGTCACTTTTAATTGCGCATGCAAAACGCTTATCAAAAAAAGAGAAATAATTAGACAAACTATATTTTTCATGAAGCTATTTTAAAATTGTTCAGTGTATGAAATCTATGCTAAACAAAAGGAATCTGAATGATGAATTCAGATCCTTCCCGTTCTTTTGTTTCCACTTTTAATTCCCCACTATGTGCTTTTACAATGTCATAGCTTAAACTCAGCCCTAATCCAGTACCTTGCCCGGTTGGCTTAGTAGTAAAGAAGGGTTGAAAAATCTTATCCAATATATTTTTTGAAATACCATTCCCATTGTCTCTTACGGAAATTAATATATTTTTTCCTGATTTTTGAGTCTTCACTGTAATCGTAGGCTCAAAATTGCCAGCTTCATTTTTCTTTTTTTCAGCTACCACATAAAAGGCATTTGTGATCAGGTTTAAAATAACCCTGCCCATATCTTGTGTAACCAGGTTCACTTTCCCAATAGAGGCATCATAATTAGTGTTCATAGTAGCATTAAATGATTTGTCCTTTGCTCGTAAACCATGATAGGCAAGACGTAGGTATTCATCTGCCAATGCATTGATATCTGTAGGTTCTTTTATACCACAACTACTTCTTGAATGTTGTAGCATACCTTTAACAATGGCATCGGCACGTTTGCCGTGATGATTGATCTTTTCAAGGTTGGCTGAAATATCATTGAGTAATTCGTCTACTAATTTTTCATCCCTTTCGTTTTTGACTTTTGACTTTTCATTTTTGACTTCTTTAATCAATTCTAAATTTACTTCACTAAAATTATTCACGAAATTTAACGGGTTCTGAATTTCATGAGCTATACCTGCTGTGAGTTCTCCTAATGAAGCCATCTTTTCAGACTGTATTAATTGTGACTGGGTAGATTTTAGTTCTGATAAAGTGTTCTGTATTTCTTCTTTTTGTTTTTTACTTTCTTCGTAAAGGCTTACAAGTTCAACATTACGGAGCCGATAAATCTCTGCCTCTTTTCTTAATTTTTCAGCTTTATAGGAAATTTCAAGATTTTGAATTCTTTGGTTGATTGCATCGCTATGAATTTCCTTTGAAAGGCTAATATGCGTTTCAATATGTATAAGGGCTTCTTGGAAAAGATTGAAATATTTACAAGCTTCATAAAGACCTAAATGAATTTTTGCCAAAAGATCGAGGGCTTTGATTTCCTGACCCAATTGGAGCGCTTTATTAAATAACGCAAATACCTCTTGCTGTGGTCTTACGGTAGCACCCTCCTTTACGTAAAGACCGGCTAAAAATAACATAATCTCAGTTTCTCCTTTCTTATCTCCAATATTTCTACGAATGGATAAACTTTCATTGTAATTCGCTGCAGCATTTTTATAATCGGTTAGATCCTCGTATATATTTCCCAAATGAAAAAGTGAATTGCCTTCTCCTTTTTTATCATCAATATCTCTTGATATCGATAAGGCTTCGGAACAAAATTCAATTGACTTCTTATTTTCTTTTAATTTAAAATGAATAATACCTATATTATCCAGGCAACCTGCTTCTCCCCATTTATCTCCTGATTTTTTTCTGAGGTCAAGACTTTGATGATAATAGATAAGTGCATTTGAAAGGTCCCCAGTTTCGAAATATACTTGGCCGATGAGGTTTAAAGAGTAGGATTCCGAGATCCAAAAATTATGTATGCGGGAAATTGACAGGCTTTTGAGTAAATGATTCAATGCCGTTTCAAAATCGCCTAAATATTTAAAAGTTACCCCTAAATGATAACATGTAAGAGCTTCACTTTCTTTATTTTCAGATAGTTGCGATAATTCTAAAGCTCTGAAAAGATACTCCAACGAAGCACTGTAATTTCCTAAATTACGTTGGATTGCGCCATAGTAACCATATATGGAGGCTTGTCCGTTTACATCATTTAATGATTCAAATAATGGCAATGACTTTTCTGCAAATTCAAGCGCCTCAGAATGTTTTGATAAACGAATTAAACAGAATGAAAATGTACGATAGCCTTCGGCTTTACCTCTGGTGTAGTTTATATTTTCTGCAAGAACAAATGCTTCCTTACTCAACGTGTGCGCCTTCGTTGAATCACTCACTCTTATTCTCCATGCCTCTTTATTGAGCTGGTCTACTTTATCAATTAAAACCTGCATATTGGTTTCATTATCCATAAAGATAATTTAAATCAGATTTACATCGGACCAAGTTCCGATAATACCCATGCATCAGCAGTTGTCAATTTTTGATCATCAGTGAGCTTGATGAATAAAAACAATTGAAGCTTGTAAGCTGACAGCCATTTGATACTGGTAGTAATGATGGCTTCTCCTAAAGGAGCCTTGCTACCCCATGGATAAGTTACTTCTTTTTTTATTAAATCTTCCTCTGTTATTTGTTCAAAAAGTGTTTTTATTTTTAGAATTTGTTCATTCATAATAGATGAAAATTGATCAGGAGTCATAGTTTTGGCTTGCGAAACACAAGTTCCAAAATATACATTCATATCCACCTCCTCTTCTTTCAGCCAATAATCTGGCATAGCGCTTCCAATGAAACTTAGATACTGTAATAATTCTAAAATACTTCTTACTCCTTCCTTAGGTCTGAAATTCATTTTGTCAGAAGGGATCTTAGTGAACAATCTGCGGCATATACTTATTTCTTTTTCAATGCAGTTGAGCAAATGTTGTTTGTACATAATGGTTAATTTTTAGTCTAAAAAAATTTTCGAACTTATACGGTTTATTTTAAGGGAATACTAATCATAAATTCTGAACCAACTCCTTCCATCGTTACCACTTTTATTTCTCCCCCATGTGCTTTTACAATATCATAACTCAAACTCAAACCTAATCCTGTTCCCTGTCCAGTTGGCTTTGTAGTAAAGAAGGGTTGAAAGATTTTATCCAATACTTTTTGAGGTATACCATTACCATTATCTTTTATACTGATCAAAATTTTATCGCTTATTTTTTTTGTAGTAACAGAAACTGTTGGCACGTAATTTTCAATTCCGCACACTTTCTTTTCATTTACTACATAAAAAGCGTTAGTAATTAAATTCAGGATTACTCGTCCAATATCCTGAGGGATAATATTTATCGTTCCGATAGTTAGATCAAAATCAGTATGCATTGTGGCATTGAATGATTTGTCTTTCGCTCGCAAACCATGATAGGCTAGGCGTAGGTATTCATCAGCCAATGCATTAATATCAGTGGGTTCTTTTTGCCCGCTGCTGCTTCTGCTATGTTGCAGCATTCCTCGCACAATGTCGCCAGCACGTTTGCCATGATGGTTGATCTTTGTGAGATTTTCTTTCAAGTCTGCAGCAATCTGTTGTGCATCTTCGAGATTGCCTTTTTGAATTTCTTCATTCATTTCATCTACCAGTTCGGTGCTTACTTCACTGAAATTATTGACGAAGTTTAACGGGTTTTGAATTTCGTGGGCAATGCCGGCAGTCAACTCACCAAGCGATGCCATTTTCTCTGATTGAATGAGTAATGATTGTGTGGCTTTCAGATCTTTCAAGGTTTTTTCGATCTGTTCTTTGGCAGATTCCAGTTTATTGAAATCCTCATATCGTGCATAGGCAATTGAAAAAGCATCTGCCAGATTTTGCACTAAATGCAATTCATCTTTGTTTAAGGCAGCTTCATTACCTACATAAAGCATCCCCTGTAAAAAAGGTAGAAAATGTAAATGGAGGTTAGTAGGTGGATGCTCTGTTGCATATGTTTCAGATGAAGATATAGCGCCCTTCTGTAATAAAATCTTAGTTGATTCAACAAAAGTTTTTTCATCCCAGCTTTCCAGATAAATTTCCATTTTACGCCAGTGTGGAATCAATTCAGTTAAAGGCTCCGAATTTTCAAAAGGCAACTGAAAAGAAGCGATGGCTTTTCCTTCAGCAGTTGATAACATCGTTTGGATCTGCTGATTTTCTTCATCCATGATAAAAACACCACAGCGTATAAATGGCACGCCAAGTGTGGTTAGTTCATTCCAGATAATAGGCGTAATTCTCTCTAGATCAGTAGAGGTTCTCATCGAAGCAATCTCTGCCCGAACCCTGTCAACCGAAGCCCGTTTCAATGCCTCTAGTGCCTGAACTTCTGCATTTTGAATATCCAGGAAACGTATATAAGCCTGTTCGAAAACTTTAGTGAACTTAATTAAGATGGCATTTTCCTCATCAGTAAAAAATTTTCTAGTATAACTATTTAACTGAATGCCAATTTGGTTGCCTATGCCAATTGCGATTGTAAAATTCTCACTAACTTTCAAATATTCTTTTCTTTCATTTGAAAGGTTCCGAAAATCAGTTTGTTCAAATAGGTAATTTAATAACTCATCTTTTTCTGCACCAGAATAACATTTTGAAAATATATTCATATGATTGGCTCTTGCAATCGAGAAATCTTTTGATACTGAGTAATCCACATAGGGAAAATTAAAATCAATATATTTTAATTCTTTTGAGATGACAGTCCAATATTTAACATCCTTTGTGAGCTTTGAAAAAATTATAATATTTACGGAATCAAAATTTACATTTAACTCAACTAATTTTTCTTGAATAGTAGCTAATACTTCTACAATTTCATTTCCTTTTTGCATAGCCAAGGAACGGCTCCGCACTTTTTCCAATGCCGTTTCAATCTGGGCTTCTCTTGCCTGTGCTTCTGCTTTTTGAAGA
>JANYEA010000022.1 GCA_025363385.1 Bacteroidota bacterium
ATCTAAAAGCTGCTACAAAAGCCTGGGATGACGCAGTTAAAATGGGCGAACAATATGGTTACAGAAACGCTCAAACAACTGTGATTGCCCCAACAGGAACCATTGGTTTGGTAATGGATTGCGATACAACTGGTGTTGAACCAGACTTCGCCTTAGTGAAGTTTAAAAAACTATCTGGTGGTGGGTATTTTAAAATCATCAACCAATCAGTACCTGCCGCTTTAAAGAACTTAGGTTATACAACTGCTGAATCTTTAGCAATTGAACAATATGCAGTGGGTGCGGCAAGTTTTGAGAACGCTCCTTTCATCAATAATAAAACATTGGCTGAAAAAGGGTTCACACCTGCTGAAATTGAAAAATTAAATGGAGCAGCTCGCTCAGCTTTTGAAATTGCTTTCATTTTCAACCGTTTTACCTTGGGTGATGCATGTATGCAACGCCTTGGATTTACAGAAGAAGAGTATAGCGATTGGAGCTTCAATTTATTAGAAGCAATTGGTTATACCGAAGATGAAATTTCTGCTGCCAACGATTATGTTTGCGGAACAATGACCATTGAAGGCGCTCCTTTATTAAATCCAGCACACTTATCTGTTTTTGATTGTGCTAACAAATGCGGTAAGAAAGGGGAAAGATATATTCATGCGCACGGACATATTAAAATGATGGCTGCTTGTCAACCATTCTTAAGTGGTGCCATTTCTAAAACCATCAACCTTCCCAATGAAGCAAAAGTGGAAGAGATTGCAGACTGTTATTTATTGAGCTGGAGCCTGGGATTAAAAGCAAATGCTTTATATCGCGATGGTTCTAAATTGAGCCAGCCTTTAAGCACCAAATCAGACAAAAAGAAAAAAACAGATGAAGCTGCAGCAGAAGAAACTACTGAAGCATTAACAGCATCTGCTGAAAGTAATATTGTTGATCTTGGAAAATTAACGGTGGATGAATTATTGGATGAAGTTACCAAACGTATGCAGGCTTCTTCAGATACCAAACTGAAACGTGCACTTTCTAAAATTGTGGAAAGAAAATCTTTACCTGCAAAACGTAGAGGATTTACACAGAAAGCAAAAATCAACGGTCAGGTCTTATTTTTAAGAACAGGAGAATACCAAGATGGAACATTAGGAGAAATCTTCATTGACTTAGCAAAAGAAGGTTCAACCCTTCGCAGCTTGATGAATTGTTTCGCTATTTCTATTTCTGTAGGTTTACAATATGGTGTTCCACTGGATGAGTTTGTTGACAAATTCGTGTTTACTAAGTTTGAACCTTCTGGTATGGTAGACCATCCGAATATCAAAACAACCACTTCGTTGGTCGACTTTGTTTTCCGTGCACTAGCATTCGACTATTTAGGCCGAACCGATTTGGTTCATGTCTTAGATAAGCCAACGGTAGAAAATACTGGGGAAGAGGAGGGGGAAGCCATTTTTTTGGGAAAGCCTGAGTTGAGCAGTATTCGTGTAACAGCACCCACTGTAAGCACCACTGCTCCAACAGCTAAAACCGAAAAAGTAGCTGTGAAATCTCATGGATTAGATGCTGTTAATGCAGCTGCAAAAAGTATGCAGAGCGATGCACCTTCTTGTAACACTTGTGGACATATCACCATTCGAAGTGGTACCTGTTATAAGTGTTTGAATTGTGGTAACAGCATGGGATGCAGCTAGGGAAGTGAAAAGATAAAAGTGAAGGGTGAAGGGTGAAAGAACCTGAAAAGGAACACAATAGCCCCTGCTTTCAAGCTGGGGGAAGAAGAAGTAAGTACCATTACTTAGGGTTTTAGGCAGCAGTGTCTTAGCCATAGTTTTTAAACCGTACCTGGTTTTTAGCCGCCCCAAATAGGGGCGGTTTTTTTGTGGATTGAAAGCTGGAGTTACATTATTTTTTTTATCCTCTCCTCACTTTTATCTTTTATCTCTTCACTAAATTTCTTACATTCATTCCTCTAACTGTACAAAAATCAATTTAGCTATATGGGAGATCTTCAGATCAAAAAACAGCCAAAAAAATACGATGCTGTGATTGTGGGTTCTGGCGCAGGTGGTGGTATGGCCGCTTACACTTTATCTAAAGCCGGATTAAAAGTTTGTTTAATTGAAGCTGGTCCGAGTTATGATCCAGCTATCAATTCTTCACAATTAAAAAACCCATGGGAATCTCCTAGAAGAGGTGCCAGCACTAAGTTTCGCCCATTCGGCGATTTCGATGGTTGCTATTGGGGCTGGGAGATTGATGGTGAACCTTATACGATGAAAGAAGGTTCTGCTAAATGGGATTGGTGGCGTGCGCGTATGATTGGTGGAAGAACTAATCACTGGGGTAGAATCTCTCTGCGCTTCGGTCCAAAAGATTTTAAAAGAAGAAGTATTGATGGTCTCGGTGATGATTGGCCCATCAGTTATGATGATGTAAAACCATATTACGATAAGATCGATAAATTAATTGGTGTATTTGGTTCGATGGAAGGTTTGCCAAATGATCCGGATGGTATTTTTCTGCCGGCACCAAAACCCCGTTTGCATGAATTGATGATTAAGAAATCGGCCACTGGTATTAATATTCCTGTGATTCCTTCTCGTTTATCAATCCTTACTAAAAAAATCAATGAAGAAAGAGGTGCCTGCTTCTTCTGTGCACAATGCGGCAGAAGTTGTAAAGTATACGGCGATTTTTCTTCTTCTTCTGTTTTAATCAAGCCTGCTATCTTAACGGGTAATATCGATGTAATTACTAATGCAATGGCTCGCGAAGTATTAACCAATGCAGAAGGTTTGGCAACTGGTGTTTCCTTTATTGATAAAACAGATAACCAGGAATACCAGGTTTTTGGCAAAGTAGTCATCCTTGCAGCAAGTACTTGTGAAACGGCTCGTTTGTTACTCAATTCAAAATCACAGCGTCATCCAAATGGATTGGCAAATGATAGTAATGTGGTAGGAAAATATTTGCACGATTCTACCGGAGCAGCCATGGGCGGAGTATTACCTGAACTCTTTGGACGTAAACGCTATAACGAAGATGGCGTGGGTGGTATGCACGTGTATACACCTTGGTGGTTAGATAATAAAAAATTAGATTTTCCACGTGGTTATCATATTGAATATTGGGGTGGTATGAGCCAGCCCGCTTACGGTTTCGGGATGGGTATTCAAGGACAAAACGGTCAATTCCCCGTGAATGGTAAAACCAAGGAAGCGGGTGGATATGGTGAATCTTTAAAAGAAGATCAACGCTTTTTCTATGGAGCTGGTGTGGGTATGGCGGGTCGTGGTGAAGCAGTTCCGAATATCGATAACTATTGCGAAATCGATCCTACTGTTGTTGACAAGTACGGAATTCCGGTACTTCGCTTTCATACCAATCACTCTGATTATGAAATCAAGCAGGCAAAACATATGAAGGAAACTTTCAAGGAGATCATGCACAATATGGGCGCGATCATTACCTGGGGAGCAGATGATAATGAGAAAAATAAATGGGGATTAAATAATCCTGGAAATATCATTCATGAAGCTGGAACCGTAAGAATGGGAGCCGATAGAAAAACATCCGCGCTTAATAAATGGAGTCAGGCACATGATTGCAAAACTTTGTTCTGTGTAGATGGAAGTCAGTTTACCTCTCAAGCAGATAAAAATATTACCTGGACAATTCTTGCTCTTTCCATGCGCGCTTCTGAGTATATCATTGATGAATTGAAAAAACAAAATATTTAAAACCCTCGGGATAAAAATAAAATTATGGATAGAAGAAATTCGATCAAAGCACTCCTTGTTGGTTCAATGGCCACCGGCGTATTGGTAGAAGCCTGTAAGCCCAGCGATAAAAAAGCCATTGCAGAATCTGCTACTGCAACGCTTGATGCGGATCGCATGCAGGAAGAAAAAGATGCATTGAAAAAATTAAATGCACTAGATAAATATTTTACTCCTGCAGAAATGGCTACCATTACAGTTTTAGGTGATATTATTATACCCAAAGACGCAGTAAGTGGTAGTGCATCCGAGGCAAAAGTGCCCGACTTTATTGAATTTATTGTAAAGGATATGCCAGAACACCAAACCCCTTTGCGTGGTGGATTGCGCTGGTTGGATCTTCAATGCTTAAATCGTTTTGAAAAAATCTTTACGGCATGCACACCAAAGCAGCAGATAGAAATGGTAGATATGATTGCATATCCTAAAAAGGCAAAACCAGAAATGGCACAGGGTGTAAGCTTCTTTAACCTAATGCGTGATCTTGTTTCAACTGGTTTTTATACTTCCGAAATGGGTGTAAAAGATATCGGCTATATGGGCAATGTTCCAAACCAGTGGAATGGCGTTCCAGACGATGTTCTAAAGCAATATAAAATGGCGTATTCGGAAAGAGAACTGAAAGAGTGTGTTAAGTTTGATTAGCGTAGATCGATTAACTTTTTCCTCATTAATTATATTTTTAGTGAGAAGTGAGGAGTGAGGAGTGAGAAGTGAGGATACCTTAGTATTTTAGAAGGGCAAAGCATAAAAAAAAGTGTGAAAGAAGGGCGACCCGCTTTCACACTTTTTTATTTTTAAACCACTTCTCACTCTTAACTTTTTACTTAGTTCACCGTCGCTCCCTCACCAATTGCGTCTTCAGGATTGATAAAGTGTAGCTTGCCGCTTGCGTCTTCTGCCATCAAGATCATGCCATTGCTTTCAATGCCACGCATTTTTCTAGGAGCTAAGTTTACTACTACTGTTACTAGTTTGCCAACAATCTCTTCTGGTTTGAAATGCAAAGCAATTCCCGAAACAATGGTTCTGGTTTCGAAGCCTAATAAAACATCTAATTTCAAAAGCTTGTCGGCTTTCTCTACTTTTTCGGCACTCAAAATTTTACCTACACGTAGGTCTATTTTAGCAAAATCATCGAATACGATTTCTGATTTTACAGGGGCATACACCGGTGCTACTTTTTCTTCTTCACTATTTACTTTTGATGCTTCCAAGGCTTTGTGTAATTTTTCTATTTGATAGGTTACTTCTGTATCTTCGATCTTTCTGAATAACAATTCTGGAGCTCTTAAAGTATAACCTACACTCAATAATTTTAATTTTCCAGCATTCTCCCACTCCAACATTTTATCTACCACTTTTAATAAGTGACAGATTTTTTTAGCAGTAAACGGTAAGAATGGATTGATCAGAATTGCAAGGTTAGCTGTCATCTGCAAACAGATATGCAAACAATTGTCGATTAATCTCTGTGCATCTACTGTTATTTTTCCTTTTTCATCTACCTGCTTTGCAAGGATCCATGGCTCTTTTTTTTGCATGTACTGATTTCCCGTACGGGCCAGATCAATCACCTCAAATAAGGCTTCTCTGAATTTATATTGCTCTAATAATTCTTCCACTTTTTCTTTACTACTTGCAATGGCTTTGATGGCCTCATTGTCTAATTCATCAAATAGTTCGGGATAAATCGGAGGTACTTTTCCATTACATAATTTGTGCATCAACACCATAGCGCGATTCACAAAGTTTCCAAAAATATTTACCAGCTCACTATTATTCGCATCTTGAAATCCTTTCCAGGTAAATTCACTATCCTTAGTTTCCGGTGCAATTTGTGTGAGATAATATCGAAGTGCATCTGCCAGTTGTGGTCCGCCGTTTTCTTTATTAATAAAGTCATCAATATAATCCTGCATTTCGAGTTTCCAGTTTCTGCTGGTACTCATTTTGTCGCCCTCTAAATTCATGAACTCATTGGCTGGAACATTATCAGGTAAAATATCTCCATGTAATTTCAACATTACAGGAAAAATGATACAATGAAATACGATATTATCCTTCCCAATAAAATGTACCAACTTGGTTTCTTTATCCTGCCAATAAGGTTTCCAATCCTTCCCATTTTCCAAAGCCCACTGTTTGGTGGCACTGATATATCCAATGGGTGCATCAAACCATACATACAAAACTTTTCCCTCTGCTCCTGCAACGGGTACTTTAATTCCCCAATCCAAATCACGGGTAACGGCTCGGGCAAGTAAACCTCCATCAATCCAGCTTTTACACTGTCCCACTACCGTATTTCTCCAATCTGTTGCATGGTCTTTCAAAATCCAGTCGCTCAAAAATTGCTCATGACGGTCTAAAGGAAGGTACCAGTGCTGTGTAGCTTTTTTAATAGGCTTATTACCACTTAAAGTGCTTACTGGGTTGATGAGTTCATCCGGACTTAAAGTCTTACCACAGCGCTCACACTGATCGCCATAGGCACTTTCATAGGCACAGTTCGGACAAGTACCTTTTATATATCTATCGGCCAAAAAACTATTCGCAGATTCATCAAAATATTGTTCACTTGATTTGATTTCTAAATCGCCATTGTCATTCAATACTTTAAAAAACTCCTGGGCAGTTTCATGGTGTATCGAAGCACTAGTTCGATGGTAAATATCAAATTCAATTCCCAAATCTTTAAAATTCGAGGCAATAATTGGATGATATTTATCAATGATTGCCTGTGCAGTAGTCCCCTCTTTTGTTGCCTGAATAGGTATAGCAGTACCGTGTTCATCGCTTCCACACACAAATACTACATCGCGCTTCTGCGCCTTCAAATAACGTACATATGTATCTGCTGGCAGATAGGCGCCTGCTAAATGTCCAATATGCTTCAATCCGTTTGCATAAGGCAAAGCGGCTGTAATCAAGTATCTCTTCGGGTTCTTCATGTTTACTTTCTAAAGATGGCAAAAGTAAGCAATCCTAGTTTAAGCAAGAAGAAAGGAGCAGAACTGTATTTCCTTATTTTTACAATATGATTAAAATACCGCCCTATCTCAAAAAAGGAGATACTATTGGCATCGTTTGCCCCGCTGGATTTATGTTATTAGAAAAAGCCCTTACTTGTATCAATACATTACAGTTATGGGGCTATCAGGTAAAAAAGGGTAAAACACTGGGTTCGCAGTTCCATTATTTTTCAGGTACAGATGAGGAGCGTGCTGCAGACTTACAAGAAATGATGGATGATAAAAATGTAAAAGCAATTTTATGCGGACGGGGTGGATATGGGGTGAGTAGAATTATTGATCAACTCGATTTTAAAGCGTTTAAAAAATATCCAAAATGGATAATTGGTTTTAGTGATATCACAGTTTTACATGCTGCTTTATTTAGTCAGTTAAAATATGCTTCCATTCATTCTTCCATGGCTGGAGCTTTTAATGATGGGGGAGCTGAGAATGAGTATGTACAATCAATCAGAAAATTGATAAAGGGACAACTTGCCAATTACAGTTGTAAGCCGCATGCCTTTAATAAATTAGGTAAGGCAATTGGTGAACTTGTTGGAGGCAACCTTTCTTTGATTGTTCACATGATTGGAACCAAAACTGCCTATCAAACAAAGAATAAAATTCTCTTTATCGAAGACCTAGGAGAATATATTTATCATATCGATCGAATGTTTCTGCAACTAAAGAGGGCTGGATATTTAGAAGGATTAGCGGGTTTAGTAATTGGGGGATTTACTGATATGAAAGACACCACTGTTGAATTTGGAATGACAGTGTATGAAACTTTGCAGGAACATTTAAGGGAGTATTCATATCCCATTTGCTACGATTTTCCGGTTAGCCACGAAACACCCAATTATGCGCTGAAGGTTGGCGCCAAGCATGAATTGTATGTTACAAATTCAAAGACAGTGTTGAAAGAAATACGTTAACACAACGTTACTATTCAGATTAAAATTAGGAAAAAAAGATAGATTTAATTAAATAGTAAAAGCTAATAATTTCATTATGAAAAGATACTAAATTGTTTTTTTTAATTTAAATTCTTTAGGGGTCATTCCAAAGCTATTTTTAAAAGTTGTGGAAAAATAAGTAGCTGAAGAGAAACCTGTTTTGAAAGCTACTTCAGATATTGAAATATCTTCATGTTGTAGATAATATTTTGCTTTTTGTAGCCTTGTACTTATAATATAGTCGCTTACGTTTGTATTTAGAATAGCCTTTACTTTTCTATATAATTGAATTCGGGAAATTCCAATTTTAGAACATATATTTTCAATTCCAAATTGATCATTCGAAATATTTTCTTCAACTATAGCTGCAAATTCACTGATGAACTTTCGATCAGTTTTTTTAGATGTTTGGGATTTTGTTTCTGTTAATATCTCAGTAGAATAGTGGTCCTTAATTTTCTCCCTATTGTCAAGAAGTGTCGCAACTGTTTGCTCTAATATTTGAAAATTAAATGGCTTCGTGATATAGGCATCTGCTTGGGTTTTTAAACCCTCTAATTTATGGTTTTCATCATTTCTTGATGTTAATAGTATTATTGGGATATGTGCTGTTCTAACATCTTTTTTTAAAATAGAAGCTATTTCAAGCCCTGTTTTTCCTGGTATAACCACGTCGCTGATGATAAGATCAGGAATGTTATCAAATGTTAATTGTAAAGCAACATTTGCATCTTCAGCATCTAGAATATCATAATTTGAATTCAATCTGTTTTTTAAATAGTTCCTCAAATCATCATTGTCTTCTATAAGTAAAATGCAATATTTTGGTTTAAAAGTAAGAGCTACTTAAGCCCTGATCCAGAAAGAATTGACTTAGATCCTGTGCCCATTCCAAAAACTTTCACTATTGGAATTAACGCATCATTTTAATGAAAAAAAATAATATCAAAATGAAAAATAAATTTGTAATCACTTTTATAACTACTGGACTACTATTTTTTAGTTCATGTTCTAAAGTATTAGATTATACTCCAACAGGTGTATTGTCATCTTCTGATTTAACTTCTCCAACAGCAGTGGAAGGTCTGGTTACTGCTGCTTATTCGGCAATTGGAAACGGTGATATGATTGGACCGATATATAGTAATTGGGTATACGGTAGTGTTCGTTCTGATGACGCGTACAAAGGTGGAGGAGGAACAGGTGATGTGGGTGAAATAGATGCGATGGAACATTATAATTTAGTTACACCAACCATGGATGCATTTGTATCTAGAACTTGGAAAAACTTATTTAAATCTATATCAAGGGCCAACGTTGCATTACGTGCTGTTAACTCACTTACTGATGCGCAATTCCCTAATAAAAAACTTCGTTTAGCAGAATTGAAGTTCTTAAGAGCACATAGTTATATGACTATGAAATTGATTTATAAGAACATCCCAATTTTCGATGAAGCTGTTTCTGATGATCAAATTTTAAAAGTATCAAACGATTTGAAAAATGAAGATGCGTGGAATAAAATAGCTGCCGATTTTCAATTTGCAATTGACAACTTGCCAGAATCACAACCAGAATTGGGAAGAGCCAATAAATTAGCAGCTCAAGCCTACTTAGCAAAAGTAAGATTGTTTCAAGCTTATGAACAGGACGACAAACATCAAGTAATTAATATTAATAAAACAAGATTACAGCAAGTTGTAGATTTAACTCAGGCGGTTATATCATCAGGGAAATATTCTTTGAGTAAAGATATCGCTGATAATTTTTTACCTGAAACTGAAAATGGTCCAGAATCTGTATTCGCAATTCAGTTTACAATAAATGATGGTACAACTGCTGGAAGATTGAGTTTTGAAGATGGATTAAATTATCCTCATGGCGCTCCTCAATATGGCTGTTGTGGTTTTCATGCACCTAGTCAAAACCTAGTAAATGCTTTTACAACTGATGTAAATGGCTTACCCAATTTTGATTCTTTTAATAATACGATAGCTGATTTAAATACTTCAACAGTAGATGTACGTCTAGACCATACCGTAGGAATTGATGGTCACCCTTATAAATATGATAACACAACACCATTCAGTAATAGTTGGGTGAGAGACCCCGGAGTATATGGAAATTTCCATACCATGCGTTACCAACAATTGGCATCTAGTTCTTCATATTTCAAATTAGGGCCATTTATGGGAACTGCTAAAAATTATGATATCATTCGATATGATAATGTTTTATTAATGCAAGCTGAGGCATATATCGAATTAGGTCAACCAGAGAAAGCATTGCCTATAATCAATCAAATAAGAGCAAGAGCTGCCGCTAGTACTGGAAGATTAAAGAAAATAGATGGCACATTTGCTTCAAACTACAATATTAAAACATATTCTAGTACAGGATGGACTCAAGACTATGCTCGTAAGGCATTAAGATGGGAAAGAAGAATGGAGTTTGCAACTGAAGGAGATCGTTTTTTTGATTTGGTAAGATGGGGCATTGCTGAGCCAACATTAAATAACTATATCTCAATTGAAAAAGTTAGGAGATCATTTTTATCAACTGCAAAATTTACAGCAGGTAGAGATGAATACCTTCCTATTCCACAGTCGGAAATTACCTTCACAAATGGTTTGTATAAACAAAACCCTGGATACTAGTTTGTATTTTAATATTTTGGTTACTAATCGTTTATTGTTTGAAGTTTAATATGAGGGGCGAATTCCGCCCCTCATAAATCTCATATAAAAATTAAGGTATGAAAAAATATAGATTATTTTTTTCATTGATAATGTTTACTTTATTTGTAAGTGAACTTGAAGCGCAAGAACATAAAGTAAAAGTAATTGAGAAATACAGACCACAAATACATTTTACCCCAGAAAAAAATTGGGTAAATGATCCAAATGGAATGGTATACTATAATGGCACCTACCATTTGTTTTTTCAACATAGCCCTACTTCAAATGTATGGAATGAAATTAGTTGGGGGCATGCAACGAGTAATGATCTAGTTCATTGGAAAAGGAAACCCATTGCAATTTATCCAGACAGTTTAGGGTTGATTTTTTCGGGCAGTGCAGTAGTAGACAAAAATAATTCAAGCGGGTTTGGGAAAAAAGGGCTAATTCCATTAGTGGCTATGTATACAAGCCATGACATGAAAAAAGAAAAAGCAGGAAAAATTGACGTAGAAAATCAAAGTATTGCATATAGTGTAGATGATGGCGAAACTTGGATAAAATATACTAGTAATCCAGTTTTAAAAAACCCGGGTATTCATGATTTCAGAGACCCAAAAGTATTTTGGCATGAACCATCTAAGCAATGGATAGCAACAATTGCAGCCCAGGATCAAATTAGTTTTTATGCTTCAAAAAATCTGAAAGATTGGAGAAAGCTTAGTGATTTTGGTAAAACGGTTGGAGCGCATGGCGGTGTTTGGGAATGCCCTGATTTATTTCCATTAGAATATGGTGGACATAATTATTGGGTGCTATTAGTAAATATCAACCCAGGTGGCCCTAATCATGGTTCAGCTACTCAATATTTTGTAGGTGAATTTGATGGGAAAATTTTCAAATGCAATTTCAAACAAACTAAATGGCTTGATTACGGACCTGATGAATACGCAGGGGTGACTTTTAGCAATACCGGGAAAAATAAAATTTTAATTGGCTGGATGAGTAATTGGGATTATGCGAATCAGGTGCCAACTGAAAATTTTAGAAATGGATTTACTTTACCTCGTAAACTTGGGTTAAGCAAAATAGGTAATGAATTATTTATTAATAGTTTGCCAGTTGATAACTTAAAAAAAATCGAACAAGCCTCAACAAAATTAAACTCTTTAACGGTTAATGGAACTACTTCAACATTTCCATTAATTGGAAATATTCAAACCCCTAGTAAGTTTGAATTAAGTTTTCCTTCTGAAAATTTTGCAATTGAAATTGTAAATAAACTAAATGAAAAAGTAATCATTGGATATAATAAAGAAAGTAATCAATATTATTTAGATAGAAAAAATTCAGGAATTACTAATTTTAATAAAGATTTTGAGAGAATTGTGTATGCTCCAAGATTCTTAAAACAGGGTGATATTACTCTATCAATTTATCTTGACAAATCATCGATTGAAGTTTTCGCAGATAATGGATTGTCTGTTCTTACCAGTGTGGTCTTTCCAAATGAAGCGTTTAATCAGATCAATTTCATGTCACAGGGAAAACTGATTATTACAAATTTTACTTACACACCCTTACACTCTATTTGGTAATAGGTAGGCAATAAATACATTTTAATTCACATTTTTTTTAATAGAGTTTAAAAATTATATTTTTTTTTTGAAGTAGGTTTAATTTTAACAAGCGAACATTAGGAGCATTCATAGTCAAGCAATCGGATTGTGGGTGCCCTTTTGTTTAAGTACATGTTAAAGTAGATTACACTTTTATCACTTTAGTTGATATGTTTTTTCAACAAATGCAAACTCATCTAACGTATGTAATTATTTTTCGACAAATTCAAAATATTTAAGCCGACTTTGAATCTGTTCTTTTTATAGGAAAGTGTATTAACCCTCTGGCAATGCTCTTTTCAGGATTCTCAGCCAATTGCCATGCATGATTTTCTCAATATCAATTTGGGTGTAACCTCTTTTAGTTAATAGGGTAGGAACCAGTTGCAAATCAGCAATGGTTTCCAGATCATATGGGCATTGTTCCTTGCCATATGCCCCATCCAGATCGGTACCAATTCCAATATGATTGCAATTACCTGCCAGTTGACAAATATGATCCATATGATCAATCATTTTCTCCAGATTACAATTCATATTTTTCGGAGTAGAAATACCTCTTTGCCAATTAGGAACCATCATCCAGGCATCAAGAGAAGCCCCAATTACGGCGTCTTTTTGAATCAATGCCCTGATCATATTATCACTAAATTGACGATTATGATTTACGAGTGCTCTGCAATTATTATGGCTTGCCCAAATGGGTCCGCCATACAATTCCAAAGCGTCCCAAAATGCATCATCACATAAATGCGTAGCATCAAGAATCATGCTTAATGATTCCATTTCTTTAAGTAATAACCTTCCCATTTGATTTAGCGAACCACTTGAATCTGTTCCATTTGCATAACGGCCAGGTCCGTAATGACCAGGCCCCACAGCCCGTAATCCATAAGCATATGCACGATGTAAATGATCTATGGTTACTAATGAATCTGCGCCTTCTAAACTTAATAAATAACCAATGGGTTTTTTTGAATTCCAATTTTCTATATGATGCGTTAAACCCTTTACATCTTTTATTTGTACAAGTTCACCTACTTCTTCCATAGCCCTGTACCAACTCAGTTGCCCCTGTGTTTGCGACCATGCCTGCTCTGGTGAATTCCATCCTTTCAATTTTGAATCTGGGGAAACATAACGTGCAATTTGAGTGGCTACCACTAATCCAATATTTCCTTTTCGAAGTTCAGGAAAAGCCACTGTTCCCCTGGCTCTATCGGGTTTATCGTTCATGCCTTTTTCTCTGTCTCGAATAGCCATCACGGGAAGACGCAAATCGCGATTCCATTCCATGGCATTCATACTCAGATCGATGTGTGCATCAACAATCAGCATCTTGGCATTTTATATAGTGATCTTTCTATCACGAGCAATTACTTTCCATTGCTTGTGCACTTCATAGTTTTCTACAATATTGGCTTCTGCGTATAAAGCTACAGTTGGACATATATGCACAGGAACCCCGTACAAGACATCACCCACTTTATATATACTAGTATCTTCTACAGTTACACTTAAATGCTCTTCACTCTGCGCCTTTGGAACTGCATTGGGTGCATTTAAAAAATGTACCCTTGGTAAGGGATTTTCTGCAGCAACTGCTTTATGGCCAAGGTCGCAACAAAATGTTTTTTCGTCAATAATGGAATTGATTCTAGTGATCACCAATGCTGCATAATCAAATGGTTCATCTGGTACAATATGCTTGTAGGTCCAATCCCAGAAAATAAAAGTACCCGGGCTATATTCAACCCCTTTTCTATCGGTATGCGTTGGAAAACTAGGTGATCCACCAACTACTACTTTCATCGTTTTCCCATCAAAAGATGCAATGTCATTTTGTAATTGTTCCACTTTGAAAAACCCTTCATCAGACTTTCTTTTTCTTTCGGCAAAGTCGGTATCCCGAATATGTCCATCATATCCATGTAAGCCAGTGATGCTGATTCCTTTCAGTGTAGTACATGCTGTATATAAATCAAAAGCATCTTCAGCTTTTATACCAGAACGATTCATACCAATATTTAAATCGATGTACACATCTAAATGTTTTCCCGCATCTGTAAATGCTGCAGATAATTTTGTGGCAGTGCCAATATTATCAATTAAGGTTGCATAATGTGTGGCTGGAAAACTATTTGAAAGTGCAATTAATCTTTGAATTTTTGGTCCGGTTGGTTGGTGTGCAAGTATCACATCAGGTGCACTAATCAATCCCAGCATTTCAGCTTCAGCTATGGTGGCACATTTAAATTTATGGATTCCTGCGTCCATTAATAATTGGCAGGCTTCTCTCATTTTATTGGTCTTCACGTGTGGACGCAAAGCCTCAGTGCTCCCAGCCATTTCTATCAATAAACGGATGTTCTCTTTTGCCCTATCAGGGTAAACCAATAATGCAGGGCTATCAACTGATTCAATATTTTTTATTTCGTACCACTTCATTGGAAATCATTTTTAGTTATGCTTCTTCCTGTAATTCAAAAACGGCTTCAATTTCAACGGGAATATTGCCAGGCAAAGAACCCATGCCCACAGCGCTTCTTACGCCGATCCCATTGTCTTCACCCCATACTTTTGCAAAAAGTTCGCTACAACCATTAATTACAAAAGGATGTTTTTCAAATTCAGGCACACAATTCACCATGCCCAAAACTTTGATCACACGTTTGATTTTATTGAGCGAACCCAAATTTGTTTTGAGAGTAGAAAGAATGGCTAAACCCACTTGCTGTGCAGCTAGTTTTGCTTCTTCATGAGTAAGGTGAACCCCAACTCTTCCTACAATCAAAGTACCATCGTCTTTTACAGTGCCATGTCCAGATACATAACAATGTTTCCCATCAATCAATAATGGTTTATATACACCTAGTGGTTTGGGTGCAGGGGGAAGGTGTAAACCTAATACTGCAAAATTTTCATCAGCTGACATAGAAATATTATTTGATTATAAAAAGCTATTAATAATAAACACACCAATAAGGCCTACCACAGAAACAATGGTTTCCATCACACTCCATGTTTTGATGGTTTCCTTCACCGTTAAATTAAAATATTCTTTGAACATCCAAAATCCAGGGTCATTTACATGCGAAAACATTAAGCTTCCTGCACCTGTTGCCAAAACCATTAAACTTGGATTTACACCGGTGCTAGCTATTAGTGGTGCAACAATTCCTGCAGTGGTTAAACCTGCTACAGTAGCAGATCCTACGCTCACTCTTATGACGGCACTAATACTCCAGGCTAATAATAAAGGATGTATGGATAATCCACTAAGGGGTTGAATTAGATCATGACTGATTCCAGAGTCTGTTAAGATTTGTTTTAATGCTCCAGCACCTGCAATGATAAGTAAGATACCTGAAATATCTTTGATGGCATCACCCATGGGCTTCATGATTGATTCAATCTTTTTTCCTTGTCTAATTCCTAAAGTATATAATGCAACGAGTAGGCTTATTAGCATGGCAATAGAGGGGTCACCAACCGTATGCACGAACTGAGTAAATACATTTTTTTCAGGCGTAAGCATTTTTACAATAGAATCCAATGCAATTAATAAAACAGGGAGAAAAGCAGCAAGCATGCTAAAGAATAAACCTGGTAATTTGTTTTCATCCACCTGAAAATTTGTAAAAACAGCCAGTGGTTTTGATTGATATTTTTTTAGTTTCACTGAAAAAATCGGCCCTGCAATAATTATGGCGGGTATGGCTATGATAAAACCATATAATAAAGTTTTTCCTAGGTCTGCATGAAACTGTTCTGCCAGTGCTACTGGCGAAGGATGTGGTGGGAGATATCCATGCGTTACCGAAAGTGCTGCTAATGTAGGCAAACCAAGGTAAACAGCAGGTATTTTATATTTTTCAGAAATGGTAATAACCAAAGGAACTAACAATACAAATCCTACCCCGTAAAATAATGGGATACCCACTATAAAAGCCGTTACAACCAAAGCCCATTGCACTCTTTTGCTTCCAAAAGCGCCAATTAAACTATCTGCAATTTTATTAGCCGCACCACTATCTGCAACCAGTTTTCCTAGCATGGCACCAACTATTAGTATCACCATAAGAGAGCCCATGATATCTCCGATTCCTTTTTGAATGGCACTCATAATTTTACCCACATCCATATTTGTGGCAAGACCAACCGAAATGGATACTAATAAAAAAGAAAGAAAGGGATTCAGCTTCACTACAGTGATTAGTAGCACTAAAATTAGTACAGCAGAAATAAGCAGGAGTATAGACATGCAGTCTCTTTGCTTTAAAGATAAAAAAAAAATACTGCCCTCCCTAAATTAGCGTTGTAAAATACTTTTTAGTTTTTCCTGCATGAGCGGGAAGTCATTTAAATTATGGTGGGTACCCCCTTCGATAATAATAAACTGGTCATTTTTTTTGAAGGCCGATTTTAGTGATGCTGCATTGCTCAATGGAATTAATCTATCCTTTGTGCCATGAAAAATCGTAACCGGGGCTGTTACTTTTAGAAGATACTGGTCTGTGGTTAATTTAAAATGCAAAAGCGTTTCTACCGGAAGAATCCATGTATAATGGCGAACCAATGAAACCATACTTTTATAAGGCGTTTCTAAAATTAATTCTCTACAATCACGAATGCTGGCTAATTGTGCAGCAATGCCTGTTCCTACTGATTTTCCATAAATAATAATTTGCGTCGGTGCGTATTTCACCCTTGCCAATTTATAAACCTGAATTGCCTCTTCATATAAATTAGATTCTGTGAGATCGCCGGTTGACTTACCAAATTTCGGGTAATCGGCCATCCAGACTTCCCAACCTTGATCGGTAAATTTTTTTGCAAATTTTGCGTAATGATTTACATTCTCGCGGTTGCCATGAAAATATAAGACCACACCTTTTCTGATACTATCCGGCACAGTAAATGAAATGATATTAAAATGAGTGGCTTCATCAATATCTAAATTAATTTCTTTGATAGGTTGGTCAAAATGATAGGGTATGCCATCGGTTAAAGAAACGGGATGGAAGATTATTTTTTCCTGTAAATAGTAGAAACTAATTCCTAATACTGAATAAATCAGCACAATAATTTTAACCCAACGAAATAGTAGATTCGATTTTTTCATGTTGTTAGAATTGTGCAATTTCTGCGAAACTAAAGCAATAAATCTGTTATATACCAGATCAATATTTTAAGATATCGCGAATAAAATTATGGTACTCATGATAGGTGGGAAGGTTATTGTGGCCACCCCCATATATGCGGATCAATGTAATTTTATGCGGACTGATAGCTTGTAGTTTTTCACTTTGAGAAATGGGAATCAACCAGTCTTTTGTGCCATGAATAATATAAGTATGGCAATTCACTTTACGGATCCACTGATCTGTTCTAAGTTTATATCGCAACCACCATCTGTGTGGAAGTATGGGCAAAAATCGTTTTGCAACTTTAATGAAACTATAATAAGGTGCATCCAGAATCAAATAACGGGGCGAATTATCGGCAGCAATTTTTGTAGCAAAACCACTCCCCATACTTCTGCCATATACCAGCAAATGGTGCTCCGGACATTGCTTTAATAATTGTTCATACACAAATTGCATATCGTTCAACATCTCTTTCTCACTCCTTTTACCCGTGCTCTTTCCAAAGCCACGATAATCAACCAGCACCACATCGTATTGAAACCGATAAAAATCACGCGCATATTTTGCCCAACCCTTGATGCTCCTGGTGTTGCCATGAAAGTAAAGGATCAATCCCTTGGGTTCTTTGCAATAAAAATGAAGACCATTAATTCTCACTCCGGGAGATATGTCAAAAAACAATTCTTCAAATGGAGCGTCGTATTTGTATTGAAAATCCTGGGGGAGTTTTTCAGGTTTAAAAATAAATTTTTCCTGTACCATATAGGCAAACAGTAGAATTACTCCATAAACCAATATGATATAAAAAAAGGTGATAGGCAAGTTTCTTACACAGATTTTTCAAGAACACTCTGTGTAAGGAAGATACAATTTTACTTTTGTAAATCAAGGGTAACTAAAATAACGGTTATTCATATTCGCTTGAATCGTGAAATACCCTTTTCAGATTTAATTTTGAGATTGGTGCAACAATTAATGGGAATTTCTCTACAGATACATTACTCGGATCTAACCCAAAACCTCTTTCCTCACCCAAACTAATTTCCTTTAACCAGAAATAGAGTTTCATCACAATCCTTTCAAAAATGGGTAGTTCGTTATCCTGGCTAAGATATTTTTCCAAAACAATAAATTGAAAATCACCCACCACATTATTGCGTTCCAAACTCTCATAACGGCTGGTAATATTCACCTCTTTGTTACTCACTAATTCTTCCACCACTTTTCTGAACATCAGGTTTATTTTTTGTTCCACACGGAACCCAAGTCTGAATTCTACACGAATAATATCGTTTGGAATAATATGCTCTACTGAGTACTCGCAGGTATACGGATCGTCTAATACATCTACGTGTACAAACCAATATATATCAGCTCTTTTAGGCTTTTTATTCATGATCGAATAAATAATTTTGTGCTCAATCTCTTTGGGATTGTTAGCACTCGTCATATAAATCAAGTGGGTAGAATATTTGGTAATCGATTTGTCGTTACTCAATTCCTGAATCATGGGAATATAATGTTCCATACGTACAAATTCTACATAACGATTTTTGATTTTGCGACTTCTGTACCATACATACATCACAGCAAATAAACCGCCACCTACAATTAAAGTAACATAGCCACCATGCATGAATTTTTCCAGGTTGGCAATTAGGAAAGAAGCTTCTATGGCAAAGTAAGTACCTAAGTATATATAGATCCATAGCGGGAATACCCTTTTGCTTACTAAGAAATTAGCAAAGAGAATTGAAGTACTGATCATACATAGGGTAATAGCTAAACCATATGCTGCACCCATGTTTGACGACTTTTGAAAAAATAAAACCACTCCCACACAACCCACAAATAAAAGCAGACTGATACCTGGAATATACAATTGTCCTTTTTCTTCTGTAGGATATTGAATTTTCATTTTAGGCCATAAGTTTAATCGCATGGCTTCACTGATCAGTGTAAATGAACCAGAGATTAATGCTTGGCTGGCAATAATTGCTGCAACGGTAGAAATAGTAATACCTGCCAATTTAAACCATTGTGGCATGATGCTGATGAAGGGGTTGAACCCATTGGCTAACTCTTGTAAAGGAATTATTTGAGTTTTATGATTCGCCAGTAACCAAGCACCCTGACCAAGATAGTTTAGGATCAGGCTTATTTTAACGAATACCCAGGAATACCGAATATTACCTCTGCCGCAATGCCCCAGATCACTATACAAAGCTTCTGCCCCTGTGGTACAAAGGAATACCGCACCTAATAACCAGAATCCTTTGGGGTATTTGGTAAGGAGTTCTATTGCGTAATGTGGGCTTAAACATTTTAGAATATAAATATCATCCAGTATATGCACAGACCCCAAAATGGCTAACATCGAGAACCAGACGAACATGATCGGGCCAAATAGTTTTCCAATAGAAGCGGTTCCAAATTGTTGCACAAAAAATAACCCGGAGATTATGGCAATTACAATAGCCACAATCGAGTTTTGAGAAATTTCGTGAAATGCAGGAAGTTGTCTTAATCCCTCGATGGCGGAGGTTACCGTAATGGGTGGTGTGATAATTCCGTCAGCTAAAAGTGCTGCACCCCCAATCATGGCGGGTAATACCAGCCACTTCTTTCGCCTCCGCACTAATGCGTACAAACTAAAAATACCCCCTTCACCTCTATTATCTGCTTTCAGGGTTAGGATCACGTATTTTACGGTGGTCTGGAGGGTTAAAGTCCAGATAATACAAGACAAAGAGCCTAATATCAGCTCTTCAGAAATAACTCTTCCTGTAATGATTTCATTTAATACGTAAAGTGGAGAAGTACCGATATCTCCGTAAATGATACCCAACGCGATGATCAAACCAGCGGTGGTAACCTTGTTAAATTGCTTGCTCACAATTGGGGTGGGTTAGGATAAAAATGGTTTTATAGTCCAAATGTAGCCGTAAAAACAATGTGTCAATACATTTATTGGCTTTATCTTAAACTAATCTTTTGGCTTTTATTTGCATTCACTTAAAAGCTACTTACCGTACATTTGAAATACAAATAAGTTTCCTAATGCAAAAAGCCTTTTTCCTCTTGTTTGCCAGTATGATAGTATTGATTACTGGACTGCAAGCCCAGCGGATCATTTATTCAGAACCCGACAAAGACGACGCCCGAACGCTTAATTTTGAAGTTATTGGAAAAATGAATGGGAATATTCTGGTGTACAAAAGCTATCAAGGAATGCATTTCATCTCGGTTTTGGATGCCGAAATGAAACAAATTGAAAAAAACAAACTCGATTTTATCAATGAAAAAGTACAGGATGTTGATCTGATTCAATATCCTGATTTTGTGTATCTTTTTTATCAATACCAAAAGAAAGGAATCTATTATGCCATGGCTGCCAAACTAGATCAAAAAGGCAAAATAATAGACAAGCCCATATTATTAGATACCACAGGGGATGTAAGTTTTACTAACAATACTAAAATTTACACCGTGTTGAATAGTGATAATAAGCAACAGCTCATGCTGCTAAAAATTAGCACCAAAAACGATCGGTCACATATTCTAACAACACTTTTATTTTCTAAAGAACTGGCCCTTCAAAAACGTTCTCGTATTGCTATTAAAATGCCAGAAAGGAACGATTTTCTCACAGAATTCGCATTAGATAATGAAGGCGATTTAGTTTGCATAAAAGGATCGGGAACAGCACAGAACGATAATATCAATAAGATCTCAATCATTTCTAAATCTGCCAATGCCGATTCAGTAATGATTCGCGATTTAAAGATCATTGGGATTTATTTAGATGATATCCGTTTAAAGGTCGACAATGTTAATAAACACTATGTGGTTTGCTCTTTTTACAGTATGCAAAGACGAGGTAATATCGATGGACTCTATTATGCAGTTTGGGATAAATTTCAAGACAAATCACTCAATACCCTCAATGCTATTTTTACCGATGAATTTAGATCAGATGCAAAGAACGATGGAAATCTGAAATCTGCATTCAATGATTTCTTTTTGAAGAATATAATCTTAAAAAAAGATGGCGGTTTTTTTATAGCAGCAGAAGCGGCCTATAGCAGTACTAAGGGAAACACCATGACAAGATGGGATTATCTGAATGGATCTCCTTATTATTCGCCCATGTCGATGGATTATTATTCCTATTATTCGCCATTAGGATATTATCCCTGGGGTAGATATAATTCGTTCTCAAATAATAATGTTACCCGATATTTTGCAGACAATGTAGTACTACTCTCTTTTAATGCTGCCGGTAAAGTAGAGTGGAGTAATGTGATTAGAAAAGCTCAATACGACGACAACACTGATAATTTTATTGGGTATGGTGTTTTGAACACGGGCGATAAAGCACATTTTATATTTAATATCCAAGAGAAACATAGCTTAACCTTAACAGATCAAAGCCTATCACCCAATGGTCAAATCGATAGAAACCCTACTTTCAAAAATGTAGAAAATGGATTTGAGTTTATGCCACGACATGCTAAGCAAGTAGGTGCAAGACAATTAATAGTTCCTTGCCAAGTACGTGGTGCCACCTGTTTTGCAAAAATTGAATTTTAATATATAAGCTGTGGTATTTATTTTTCGCGACAAATCGATCATCAATATTTTTTTTCTTGTAATATTAAGCGTAGCAATTCATGCGCAGCTTTTTATTACTGATCCGGTTTTGTTGATGAATAAAAATGATGGATATATTTCAATTTTAATTGATCATTATTTAACAAATGTTTCTCCCACTTTACTTTTTATTGCCTACCAGTTAATTATACTATTGCAGGCAATTCGTTTGAATATGGTACTCACCGATTTTAGGATGTTCCAGTCAACGAACTATGTTACTGCAATGACTTATATTCTTTTCACGGGTATTATTAGTCAGTGGAGTTCAATATCCGCAGCACTCATCAGTAATTCTTTAGTACTCTGGATTTTTATTCTTTTAAGTAGGTTATATAATAATCAAAACCCAAGAACCCTTTTGTTCAATATTGGAATGCTTGTGTCTCTTACTATCATAGCATATCATCCAACTGCCATATTAATTATGGTTGTATTATTTGCACTTGCGGTAGTACGGCCATTTCGGATAGTTGAATGGATCTTATTGTTATTGGGCGTGCTATTACCCTATTATTTTTTAGCAGCTTATTTATTCTTAACCGATCAAATCAAAACAATTTTTAGCTATTCACCAATTTTGCGACTGCACTATCCGGTTAGCCATCCCGATTTGTGGTTATGGATTAATCTGGGTTATTTACTGATAGCACTCCTTATAGGAATGGTATATTGGCAACGATATAATAACCGGATGGTTTTGCAAATAAGAAAAAACTGGAGCGTGATGCTGGTACTTCTTTTGATCCTAGTAATTGCTCCCTTTTTATTTGAGGGTGCGGGTATGGATACTGCTATACTTAGCTTGATTCCCATTAGTGCATTTGTGGCCAATGCTTATAGTTATCCCAGGCGCCTAATTTTGCCCAATTTAATTTTCTGGGCTGCCATCATATTAGTTGTTCACAATAATTGGGAGCTCATCAAAAAATAGGCATTCTTTAACGCCACAGGCTTTATCTTTGACTTCTATAGCAGTGCTTTTTTAAAGATAAAATATTTTATATATGAAGTTCGGAGTAGTTGTTTTTCCTGGATCTAATTGCGATAGAGACATGCAAGATTCATTGCAAAATGATCTTGGAAAAGAAGTAATCATGCTATGGCATAAAGACCAGGACTTAAGCATGTTTACCACCGATGATTGTATTGTATTGCCTGGTGGGTTTTCTTATGGCGATTATCTTCGTTGTGGTGCTATTGCCAGGTTTAGTCCGATGATGAAAAGTGTGATTGAATTTGCAAACAAGGGTGGAAAAGTATTGGGTGTGTGTAATGGGTTTCAAATTCTTTGTGAAAGTGGTTTATTGCCTGGTGTTCTTTTGCAAAATGCAAATCAACAATTTGTTTGTAAAAACGTTTTTATTAAAAATGAAAATGGGGAAACTTTAAAAATCCCAATAGCTCATGGAGAAGGGCGCTTTCAAGCAGATGATGCTACTTTGAATGAGCTCGAAGAAAACGGTCAGGTGATCTTTAGATATTGTGATAAAGAAGGAAAATTTAATGTTACGGCAAATCCAAATGGCGCTATCAGAAATATTGCGGGCATTTCTAATAAAGCTAGAAATGTATTTGGAATGATGCCTCACCCAGAAAGAGCTACTTCAACAGCATTGAGTAATCTTGATGGAAAAAAAGTTTTTGAATTATTGGGTCTAAGTTAAATCTAACATCATTTAGCATACATAAAATGAAAAAATTACTCTTCTCCTTTTTTACTTTGATACTTACTACAGGTCTATTTGCGCAAATCAAAGACCCAGTTAGCTGGAAATATGAAACTGTTAAACAAACAGGTAATAGCTTCCAACTTGTCATTACTGCTTTAGTTCCTAAACCTTGGCATATTTATTCTCAGAACACACCAAAAGGTGGTCCTATTCCTACAAAAATCAAGGTCAATACCAACCCCTTGATCACATTGCCTGCAGGTAAAGCAAAAGAGATTGGTAAACTTGAAAAAACCCTGGATAAGAATTTTAGTGCAAAAGGGGTAGAAGTTTTATTTTATGGAGAGCAAGTTCAATTTATTCAGAACTTTAGTTTAAAGGGCACTGTTAAAACAAATATCAGTGGCACAGTAGAATATATGATTTGTGATGATAATCAGTGTTTGCCGCCAACCAAAAAGTCATTTGATATCAAGATTCAATAGCCCTCATGAAAAAACTTTTTTATAGCCTATTTTTTTTATTGGGTGTTATATCAAATAATAAAGTTATTGCACAGGATACGAAACCTGTGCAATTTGCTTTTAATACCCTCCATTTAAATGATAGCTCGGTAATATTAAAAGTAACCGCGCAGATCTCAAAAAATGCGCAGTTATTTTCTGTACATAAAAGAAATGAAGAAGATCCATTTGTGAGTAGTTTACAACTAGACTCCTCCCTGCTTAGATTTCAACAAACTACTGATTCCATAGTAGAAATTGGAAGCCTAAAATTAGTTAAAGAAGGCATTGCTGATGAGGCTTACAGGGTTTTTAGTGATAGTGTAACCTTTCAGTACCTCCTACATATTTCTGATACATCTATCAAAAAAATCAAAGGAAGTTTTACCTGGCTTGCAAAGTTGGGTGCAGAATTTCCGAGTGGAGTGGAAACATTTTCGGTTTCTATAAAACCATCCAACACAATAGCAAATTCCGATGTGGTACCTTCAGAAGAAAAATCAAAATCACTGTGGAGTATTTTTCTCATTTGCTTTGGAACAGGTTTATTAGCCATAATTACTCCCTGTGTTTTTCCATTGATTCCAGTAACCGTGAGTTTCTTTTTAAAGAGAAGTAAATCCCGTGTAGAAGGAATTAGAAATGCAGTTTGGTATTCAGTATCTATCATGGCTATTTATACAATTCCTACTTTATTATTGACAATTATTTTTGGTGATAAGATTTTATATACGATTTCTACTCACCCGGTATCTAATATTTTATTCTTTATCATTTTTATTGTATTTGCCATTTCATTCTTTGGCGCTTTTGAGTTAACGCTTCCCAATAGTTGGGCTAATAAAGCAGATCAAAAGGCAGGTAAGGGTGGGTTGTTGGGCATTTTTTTTATGGCAATGACCTTGGTAATTGTTTCATTTTCTTGTACAGGTCCATTGGTAGGTACATTGTTGGGTCAAACTAGTACCAATGGTGTAAGCTCAGCACCTATTATAGGTATGCTAGGTTTTGGTGCTGGATTGGCATTGCCGTTTTCATTATTTGCGTTCTTTCCATCCATGATGCATTCTCTGCCAAAAAGCGGCGGCTGGTTGAATTCAGTGAAAGTTACTTTTGGTTTTATTGAATTAGCACTTGCCATGAAATTCTTATCAAATGTGGATCTTGTATATCATTGGCATTTATTAGATAGAGATGTATTCCTGGTTTGCTGGATTGTGATTTTTGGATTAATGGGTTTATATTTACTAGGAAAACTCAAATTTTCGCACGATAGCAATTTGCCTTTTATTAGTGTTCCTCGCTTATTTTTTGCCATCATTGCACTTTGTTTTTCTTTATATATGATACCTGGTTTATGGGGTGCACCATTGAAACTATTAAGCGGGTTTATTCCACCTGCCACTACACAGGAATTTAATTTAGAAGACTTAGAATACAAAATCGATAAATTGAATTCCGGTAGTATACATTCAAATGCTGCTGCTACAAGTGCAATACCTCCTCTTAAGTATGTTGACAAATTAGAAGTTCCATTTGGACTTACTGCATACTTCGATTTACAAGAAGGAATGGCTGCTGCTAAAGCATTAAATAAGCCTGTAATGCTTGATTTTACTGGCCATTCTTGCGCCAACTGCCGCAAAATGGAAGAGCAGGTATGGAAGAATCCTGAAGTATTAAAAAGGATAAAAGAGAATTTTGTATTGATTAGTTTATATGTAGATGAATCAACTGAATTACCCGAGGAAGAACAGGTTGTTAATTCGAAAGGAGAAAAAACAATTACAGTTGGCGATAGAAATTTGGAATATGAAGTAAAAACTTTTGGGTTTAATGCACAACCACTCTATAAATTTTTAGATCTTACGGGTAAGCCATTAAGTGATATCAATTACGGATATGATCAGGATGTAAATAAATTCATTAAACACTTGGATACAATGAAAGCGGCTTTTGAAAAGAAACAATAAAATTCGAAAGTCAAAATTCAAAAAATAAATTTTCTTGATAGAAATGCACAAAAAAAGTCAAAACAGATGCAAAATCTGTTTTGACTTTTGAATTTTTATTATTGACTTTATAAAGCGATTTGTTTTTCGGCCATCATCTTTCTAAGATTTATTAAACCGTAACGCATTCTCCCCAAAGCAGTATTGATGCTGCAATTGGTAATTTGAGCAATTTCTTTGAAGCTAAGGTTGGCATAATGACGTAGTACAATGATTTCTCTTTGCTCTTCAGGTAATAATTCTAACATCATCCTCACTCGTTCATGACTTTGGCTTTGCATAATCTTTTGATCTGCACCCTCTTCATACACGTTGATTACATCAAAAATGTCTTTGTTATCACTCGTTTTAATAGCAGGAGTTCGCTTTACCTTTCGGAAATGATCTACGCAGAGATTATGCGAAATGCGCAAAGCCCAAGGTAAAAATTTGCCTTCCTCAGTATATCGCTTATTTTTGAGGGTATCGATAATTTTGATAAATACATCCTGAAATAGATCTTCAGCGAGATAGCTATCTTTAACGAAAAAGAGTATCGAAGAATAGATCTTGTCTTTGTACCGATAGATCAATACTTCAAAAGCTTCCGTATCCCCTTCTTGGAAGGAGCGTATTAGTTCGGTGTCTGAAACATGTTCCAATGTTTTCATAGCATGGGGTTTTGTCAGGATTTCGGAAAACTCAGGATATTGGATAAAGATTTAAAACCAGAGTTATAGCTCTGATATTAATTCTAATGTTAAATTATCATTTTTTTAATGCGACAAATCGCTTGTGAAAAAGATTGTGAAAGGTTCTTAGGTTATTCACATTTTAAAACGTCGTTTTTTATTGATTATTAAGTATTTATCGAGTCTTCTTAAACTTAATCATCATTAAACTGTTTAATTTGCAACAGTATGTCAACAAAAAATAAAATGTTTGAAAAAGAGCCGATAGCTGCTCTAAATAACGATATCCTTGTAAAAGGTGCCCGGGTACATAACCTGAAAAACGTTAATGTTACTTTTCCACGCAATAAATTAATTGTGGTAACCGGGGTTTCTGGAAGCGGAAAGTCTTCTTTAACGATCGATACTCTGTTTGCAGAGGGTCAGCGACGCTATGCGGAAAGTCTGAGTGCCTATGCCCGCCAATTTATGGCCCGGATGGTGAAGCCCGATGTAGACTATATAAAAGGACTTTGCCCGGCTATTGCCATCGAACAAAAGGTAATTACCCGAACTCCCCGCAGTACTGTGGGAAGTATGACAGAGATCTATGATTATCTGCGACTATTATTTGCACGTGCCGGTAAAACCATATCGCCTATTAGTGGCAAAGAAGTTAAGAAAGACGAAGTATTTGATGTGGTGAATTGTGTAAAGGAGCAGGTTGCCGGAACGAAAGTGGTGATACTGGTACCCTTTAAGCAACACGCCAATAGAGAGACCAAGGAAGAACTGCAAATATTAATGCAAAAAGGTTTTGCTCGTATATATATAAAGACGGGAACTATTTCTAATTTGATGCGCATTGAAGAACTTCTTGAATTAGGTGATAAAGAGCTTTCCAAACAAATGAAACAGGGCAAAGAATTTCCTGAAATATTTGTTTTAGTAGATCGATTGGTTACCAAAGATTTTGATGAAGACGATTTGCATCGCTTATCCGATTCCATAGGAACTGCTTTTTATGAAGGCGAAGGAGGGATGTATCTGGAGTTAAATGGACAGAAATTGCTACATTTTAGTAATAAGTTTGAATTAGATGGTATTCAGTTTGAAGAACCAGTACCCAATTTATTTTCCTTTAATAATCCGTATGGTGCTTGCCCTACTTGTGAAGGATTTAGCCAGGTGCTTGGTATTGATAGTGATCTGGTAATTCCGAATAAAAGCTTAAGTCTTTATGAAGGAGCTATTGCACCCTGGAAAGGAGAGAAACTAGGCTGGTGGAAGGAGCAATTCATTAAAGGAGCCGCAGGTATTGGCTTTCCTATACATAAACCTATTATTGATTTAACCAAAGAGCAATACAAGCAATTATGGGAAGGTGGAAAAACTGTTTCAGGAATTCATGATTTTTTTAAAGAGGTAGAACAGAATTTATATAAGGTTCAGTATCGTGTATTATTAAGTAGGTATCGCGGTAAAACAACCTGTACAGATTGCAATGGCTATCGGTTAAGACCTGAGGCACTTTATGTAAAAGTTGGAGGTAAGCATATCGGAGAACTTTGCGAATGGCAGGTAAAGGATCTGAAAACCTGGTTCGATCAACTTCAGTTGTCGACTAGTGATATGGCACTCACCAAACGAATCTTATTAGAAATTCATCAACGCATACTTACCTTGCTAGACGTAGGTCTTGGCTACTTAACCTTGAATCGTTTGGCAAATTCTTTGAGTGGTGGTGAAAGTCAGCGCATACAATTAACAAGAAGTCTTGGAAGTAATCTCACCAATAGTTTATATATTTTGGATGAACCTTCCATCGGACTTCATACGAGAGATACGGTAAAATTAATCAGCGTATTAAAAGCCTTGCGAGATCTAGGAAACACAGTTGTAGTTGTGGAACATGATGAGCTGATGATGCGTGAGGCAGATTATATTATCGATATGGGGCCACTCGCTTCTCACCTCGGTGGAGAAGTAGTAGCAGTTGGTAATTATGATGAATTAATTGCGAATCCGAAAAGTTTAACAGGAAAATATTTAAAAGGCGAAATGAAAATTGAAGTGCCTAAGAATACGCGAAAATGGGCTAGAAGTATTGTAGTTGAAAACGCACAACAAAATAACCTAAAAGGCATCACAGTTGAATTTCCATTAAATACATTGTGTGTGGTTACTGGCGTAAGTGGTAGCGGTAAAACAACTTTGGTGAAACAAGTATTGTATCCCGCTCTAAATAAATTGAAGGGAGAATTTGCTGATAAAGTAGGGATTCATAAAGCAATAACAGGTGATTTTGATTCTATTGCGCATTTGGAAATGATCGATCAAAATCCGATTGGAAAATCATCCAGAAGTAATCCAATCACCTACATCAAAGCATACGATTCCATTAGAGAACTTTATGCCAAACAACCACTTTCCAAAATGCGGGGCTTTTTACCCAAACATTTTTCTTTTAATGTAGATGCTGGAAGATGTGATACCTGCAAAGGAGAAGGAGAGCAAGTGGTTGAAATGCAATTTTTAGCAGATGTACACTTAACATGTGAATCTTGCGGCGGTAAAAGATTTAAAGAAGAAGTATTAGAAGTTACGTATCAGGGTAAGAGTATATTCGAATTATTGGAAATGAGTGTAGATGAATCCATCGAGTTTTTTGCTGACGATAAACAAATTCGAACTGCGATACAACCCTTACAAGATGTGGGTTTGGGCTATATTAAATTAGGTCAGAGTAGCGACACACTTAGTGGTGGTGAAGCTCAACGGGTAAAGCTCGCTAGCTTTTTAGGAAAGGGTAAAGGCATTGGTCAGATCTTATTTATTTTTGATGAACCTACAACCGGACTTCATTTTAACGACATCAAAAAATTATTAGCTTCATTTAATGCCTTGATCGAACAGGGGCATTCATTGATTGTGATTGAGCATAATACCGATGTAATCAAATCTGCCGACTGGATCATCGATCTTGGCCCTGAAGCTGGAGATGGTGGTGGCTCTTTAGTATATGCCGGTGTTCCAAAAGGGCTAAGTAAAATTCAGAAAAGTTATACGGGGAAATATTTGTAAACGTAAGGAGATAAAAAAAGGTAGTAATGATTAGTTACTACCTTTTTTTATATGATACCTCTCTGGGCTATCGTAAACGATCTACACTTTTAATTAGTTTTTCGTCTTTATAAATTCCAATAGCAGCAAGAATTTGTAATACAGGTACTGCAACTACAATTACACTGGTTAAAGCAAAACCACCAACTGCATATTTTTGAGTCTCAATAAAATAAAGCACACAAATAATCACACTCAATGCAATTGTGGCCAGTACTAGTTTTAGTTGTTGCGCGCGACTCTTATACATAAAAATGCCAACGCAAGTAATGGTTGTTGTAACAATCGTTAAAATCATTATCCATGTGTTGCTCATGGCAGTTAAATGATTGGCTGGCTCTGTGCCAATACTTCCAATATAGAAAGATGTTTTTAGGGTAGTGAATCCACAAACAGCAGCTAAAAGTAGCCAGATAGATTGAATGCGTTGTATCATAGTATCTATTTAATGAAAATATTAACTCAGTTCAGGGTATAATACAAATTGTTCCATAAATGCGTTCACATCTTTTTTAATGCCCGATAAAATACCCGCGTCATCAGCGTTCATTAAAGTTTTGTCTATGGCATTTACTACAAATTCCATATCATTTTCAATCATTCCACGAGTGGTAATAGCCGCAACACCGAAACGAATTCCAGAAGTTACAAAAGCACTCTTATCATCGTAAGGAACCATATTCTTATTAGCAGTAATATCGGAATGACCAAGTACCTGTTCTGCTTTTTTTCCACTGATGTTTTTATTTCTAAGGTCAATTAACATCAGGTGGTTATCAGTTCCACCACTAATAATTTCATATCCCCTTGATGTAAATGCTTGAGCCATGGCTTGAGCATTTTTTTGCACTTGTTGTTGGTATCTCAAGAATTCGTCTGTGAGTATTTCTCCAAATGCAATTGCTTTTGCAGCAATAA